>DASQXS010000029.1:0-4380 GCA_035639615.1 Gaiellales bacterium
GATCGTGACCGCGTGCGCGGCAATCCTCGAGCGCCGCCACCTCGGCGTGGGGACCTCCGACCTCGGCGTGGAAGCCCTCGCCGATTACCTCGCCGTCGCGGACCAAGACCGCGCCGACGAGCGGATTGGGACTAACCCGGCCGCGGCCGCCATCGGCGAGCGCCAGGGCCCTGCGGAGGTGGACCCGATCTTGCTCTGTGACCACGGCGGGCATTCGGCTCGATCGTAGGCCGCCCCGTGCCGGGGTCCGGCCGTGCGGCGGCCGACTGATTGACCAGTCAATCAGCAATTGTAGAGCCCCGACGCCGCCAGGCACGCGCGTTGGAGGTTCTGGGGCAGCCTCTAAGGTCCCCTACCCATGGCGCGCGACGCGGCGGCGGAGGCGAGGCGCTTCGGGCGCTCGGCCGGCATGTTGTCGGTGGGGATCGGGTCGGCCGGCCTGCTCACCTACGTCTACTTCGCGCTCGCCTCCCACAAGCTGGGCAGGGTCGACTACGGGGAGGTCGTGGTCCTGTGGTCTGCGGTCTTCGTCTTGATCTCGATCCTCTTCCGACCGGTCGAGCAGCTGCTGTCGCGGACGATCGCCGAGCGCCAGGCGCGCGCTCAGGCAATCGGCCAGTCGCTGCGCGTCGCGGCGACGATCCAGCTCGGTCTCGCCGCCAGCTTCGGCGCCGCCGCGCTGGCGCTCCGCGGACCGCTCGAGGACGATCTCCTGTCCGGAAACGAGACCCTCTACTGGATCCTCGTCGCCTCGGTCCTGGCCTTCGCGGCAAGCTTCTTCGCGCGAGGCTTTCTCGCTGGCAGCCGGCACTTCGTGCTCTACGGCGGCCTCCTGTTGGCCGAGTCCACTGCACGGGTGTCGTTCTCGGTCGCGGTTGCGCTCGGCATCGCGAGCGGCCAGACGGCCGTGGCCCTGGGGATCGTCGCCGCGCCGATCCTCAGCCTCACGGTAGTCCCGCTCGCGTTCGCTCGGCGGGCCGTCACCCTGAGCAGGGGCGCCCCCCTCCGCCCGCCCGCCGCCCAGGCCGAGCTCACCCTGGCCGGTGGGGGCGGGTTCGCCGCGGCCGTGCTGCTGATCATGGTCAGCGAGCAGAGCCTCCTCAATGCGGGACCTCTGCTCGTCCGCGCCTCGGAGGGGGCGGCCGCCGCCGGCTTCATCTTCAACGTGCTGATGATCGCCCGCGCACCACTGGTCCTGTTCCAGGCGGTGGCGACGAGCCTCCTGCCCCACCTGACCCGCCTGCGTACGGGCGCGCAGGAGGGCGTCGCGGCCTTTCGCCTCTCCGTCCGGGTCACGATGGGCGCGATCGCCAGCTTCGCGGCGACCGTGGGGCTGGTGGTCCTGATCGCCGGACCCGCGCTGATGCAGCTCGCCTTCGGGACGAAGTTCAGCTACGACCGCATAGGGCTCCTGATCGTCACGGCGGGCATGGGCTTCTACCTCTGCTCCGGAACCCTTAATCAGGCGGCCCTTGCGCAGGGACAGGCACGCCGCGCCGCGGCCCGCTGGGTCGCCTGCGCGATCGGCTTCGTTGTCTGGAACCTGCTGCCGATCCTCGACGAGTTCCGCCGCGTCGAGGTCGGATTCGCCGGCTCGGCGGCGCTGCTATGGGCCCTGCTCTACGCGCTCTACCGTCGCCCCCGGGCCCGCCCCGAGGACGTCGTCCGGCCTGGCTCGCCGGAGGAGATCGAGGCGCAGCTCGCCGCGGCCGACGAGGCGACCTAGGCCTGGCTGGAGCGGGCGCCCGCGTGGTCGCCCGAGTCCGGTGCGGGCACCGTCTCGCCGGGAGCGAACGTCTCCTCGAGGCTGTCCATCGCGTCGTCGGGTCCCATGGCGACGAGGACGTCGCCGCCCTCCAGCACCGCGTCGCCGGGAGGGAGCGGCCGCATCGGTCCGCCCTCTCTTCGCAGGGCGACGACGATCGAGGAGCCGCGCACGTCGTCGATCGTCCGCCCTACCCCCGCGCATCCACGCGGCACCTCGATCTCCTCCATCCTGTACTCGGGGCCCACCTCGACCACGTCCGCGACCTGGGGCTGGAGGGCGAGGCGCGCCATCTCGACGCCGCTCGCCTTGTAGGGCGAGATCACCCGGTCGGCCCCGGCGCGCTTCAGCTTCTTCTCCGTGTCCTCGACGCTGGCGCGCGCGATTATCGTCAGGTCGGGCCGAAGCTCGCGCGCGGTGAGGGTCGCGAACACGTTCTCGGCGTCGGAGTCCATGCAGGCCAGGAGCGAGCGCGCGCGCTCGATCCCGGCGCGACGCAGGATCTCGTCGTCCGCCGGCTGGCCCTCTATGTAGGGGGCCCCTAGGTGCTCGGCGTAGGCGCGGTTCTCGGCGGGGTTGTTGTCGATGACCACAAAGCGCTGCCGGGCGACCCGCATGTCTCGGGCCACCTGCCGGCCGACGCGGCCGAACCCGCAGATCAGGTGGTGATCGGACAGGGAGTTGATCATCCGCTGGATGCGACGCTCGGCGACGAGCCCGCTCAGCCTTCCGGCGACGAAGAACTCGGTCACCGTGACCAGGGCGTAGAAGAGCGTACCGACGCCCATGACGATCAGCGCGATCTTCACGATCTGCGCTCCGGTGTCGTGGGGCTCAGGGATCGAGCCGACGGTGGCGATCGTGTCCATGGACCACACGAACGCGAACCCGATCGACGTCCCCTCGGTGAGCGCGAAGGCGACCGTGCCGGCGATCAGCAGCGCACAGATCAGCACCCCGAGCAGGGCCAGGCGCCGCAGGAACAGGGTCAGCTCGGCCGGGGCCTGATCGAGCTGCGACGCCATCCCGTGGCGCCCGGACGCCGGGGGTTCCTGCATCGCCGCTACTCGGCGCCCGCTGCGGCGACGATTCGCCGGTAGGCCTCCGCGGGCTCGGGATCCCCGAAGACCGCCGAGCCGGCGACGAACAGCATGGCGCCAGCCTCCGCGACGCGGCCGACGGTGTCGGCGTCCACCCCGCCGTCGACCTCGATCACCTGGTTCGGCGCCAGCCGGCGCAGCCTGGCGACCTTGTCGGGAGCCGAGGCGATGAAGGGCTGCCCGCCCCACCCCGGGTTGACCGACATGCAGAGGATGAGGTCGGCGGAGGCCTCGAGCTCGCTCACCGCCACCGCCGGGGTGCCTGGATTGAGCGCCACGCCCGCGAGGCAGCCCGCCTCCCGGATCGCGCCCAGCGTCCGGTGGACGTGCGCATCGGCCTCGAAGTGGACCGAGATGCAGTCGGCCCCAGCGCGCGCGAACTCCGCCACGTGCTCGGCGGGTCGTTCGATCATCAGGTGGACGTCGAGCGCTCCACCCGCCTCATGGACCTGGTCGGCGATCGAGGCCGCCACCAGCGGGCCGATGGTGATCGGCGGCACGAAGTGCCCGTCCATGACGTCGACGTGGATCAGGCGTGCCCCGGCTGACATCACCTCCGACACCTGCCTGCCGAGCCGCGAGAAGTCGGCGGAGAGGATCGACGGCGCGACGCGCCGGCCGCCGAACAGATTGCGGGCAGAGGTCGCTGCTGGGGCGTTGTCGGTGGTGGCTTCCATCGCGCCGGAGCTATCTCAGACGGGCCGGAGCATCGAGTGGCCGCAATGCTGGCAGAGGAGGTCCTCGGAGGCGCTCATCCGGACGATCGTCTGGTGCTCGCCGCAATCCGGGCACTGCGAGATGAGCTCGTAGCGGCGCAGGCAGTAGACGCACCGGTAGCGGCCCGGAAGCTGGGTGGGACGCAGCCACGGCTCGCCGCACCCCGGGCAGGTGGGACGCTGGAGCGTCGCCCCTCCCCCCTCCCCGCTCATCGGCGGCGAAGCCGGGCGATGAAGAACCCGTCCGTGCGATCTCGGTCCGGCATCGTCTGGAGGAAGCGGGAGTCGCGCAGGGACGCCAGCAGCGGATGGGTGGCGCCGAGGTTGTCGGGCTGCATCCGGGGATCGGCGGAGAGAAGCGCTTGAACCCGGTCCTCGTTCTCGCCCACGGAGATCGTGCAGGTCGCGTAGACCAGGGCTCCTCCGGGACGCAGGGCCCCAGCCGCCCGAGCGAGGATGCTCTGCTGAATCCGCGATACCCGATCGACGAGCTGGGGCGACTTCCGCCACCGTGCGTCGGGTCTGGAGGCGAGCGTCCCGAGATCGGAGCAGGGTGGATCCACCAGGATGCGATCGTAGCCGTCTCCCAGGTCGGCCCTCGCGGCATCCGCCTCTACGACCCGGACGCGCGCTGCGCCCAGGCGCTCGCACAGCTCGGCCAGCCTCGCGGCTCGCCCGTGGTCGAGCTCCACGGCGACGATCTCACCGCGGTTTTGCATCCGCGCCGCAATCGCGGTCGTCTTGATGCCTGGGGCGGCGCAGAGGTCGAGGACTCGCTCATCGGGTCGCGGGTCGAGCA
>DASQXS010000030.1:0-11456 GCA_035639615.1 Gaiellales bacterium
CCGCCGATCGCCGCGCCGAGCGCGTACGGCGTCACGACCGAGGAGACGCCGAAGATGCGACCCACGAGCTGCTCCTCGCGGATACCGGCATACTCGCTGCGAAGCGCATAGGCGGTCCCGCGCAGGATGATGCCGAGTCCGGCAAGGAAGAGCGGCACCTCGAGGGTCGAGAGGATCGACGCGAACGCCGTCGGGTACGCGGTCCAGCATACGGCGAGGACGAAGATGAGCCAGACGTGGTTCGCCTCCCAGACCGGCCCCATGGCGTGGTGGACGTACGCACGCACCGTCCGCGCGTGCGCCGCCCGCCCGGGCTGAAGCGACCAGAACCCGGCGCCGAAGTCGGCGCCACCGAGGACACAGTACGCCGCCAGGCCGACGATCATGAGGATGAGCGGGACATCACTCAGGCTCATGGGCAACCGCGAGGTCGAGCGGAGCTCCGGCGAGCCGCCGCAGGATCCAGACGACCGCGCCTCCGAGGCCGAGATACACGACCGCGAGGGCCGCATACCCGACCGGAATACCGCTGGCGCCGGTGACAGCGTCGGACGTGCGCATGACGTCGTAGACGACCCACGGCTGGCGTCCCACCTCGGTGGTGACCCAGCCGGCGATCAGTGCCACCAGCGACAGCGGGCCGGCCGCGACGAGGCAACGGTAGAACCACACAGACTGGGGGAGGCGTCTCCGCCGGAACCAGACGTAGAGGTAGAAGAGGCCGAGCAGCGCAAGCGCCGACCCGATCCCGACCATGGTCTGGAACGCCATCCGCACGACGTTGACCGGCGGCTGGTCGTCCACCGGCACGGTGTCGAGCCCCCTCACCGTCGCGTTCGGATCGTGGAACGCGAGCAGGGAGAGCAGTCGCGGAATCTCGATGCCGTACTTCACTTGCCCGTTCTCATACCAGCCGAGGACGTGCTCAGACGCCCCTTTCGTCGTCTTGTCGAGGCCTTCGAGCGCCGCCAGCTTGATCGGCTGCGTCTCGGCGACGTCCCGGGCCGCCCAGTCGCCGACGACGATCTGCACGGGCGCGGCCAGCGCCGCCACGGTGAGAGGGATCACGAGCGCCGCGCGCTCGTAGCGGCCGCGGCGCCCGCGCAGCCACCCCCATGCGTAGACGCTCGCCACCACGAAGCCGGCGACGATGTACCCGGCCAGGTACATGTGGATCAGCTCGTGCCAGAAGTAGCTGTTTCCGAACAGCGCGGCGAACGGGTGCACGTCGACCGCCTCGCCGTCACGCAGCGTGAACCCGGTCGGGTGGTTCATCCAGGCGTTCACCGAGATCACGAACAGTGATCCGCTGAACCCCGCGACGAGCACCGGGATGCCGCACAGGAAATGCGACCTGGATGACAGGCGGTCCCAGCCGTAGACGTAGATCGCGATGAAGATCGCCTCGACGAAGAACGAGAAGCCCTCGAGCGTGAACGCGACGCCGAAGACGGCGCCGAACGTGGCCATGAAGTTCGGCCACAGCAATCCCAGCTCGAAGCTGAGGATCGTGCCGGTGACGACGCCGACCGCGAAGAGGGCGATCATGACCTTCGACCACCGCTTCGCCAGCGTCCGATACAGCGGATCGCCCGTGCGGAGCCATAACCACTCGGTGAAGACCACGAGCGCTGGAAACGCGATCCCGAAGCAGACCAGCGGGATGTGCACGGCGAACGACAGCGCCTGCATCTGCCGGGCCTGAAACAGGTAGTCCTGGTCCACGGGGGCGAACGCCGAAGCGACCATCATGGACGAGCGTACTCCGTGGACGGCCCGCCGCCCTCAACCAGCCGCACGAGGCTCGGAGGTTGACGCTGTAATCCGACAGGGTATGAGAGGACAAGAAGGAACCGCGATGGCCGACGTCATCACATCCAACAGGAACCGCCGGGAGCTCGACCACCGCGCCGCCGACGGTATCGAGGTCAGGCTGCTGTGGAGCCCGGCCGACGACACGGTCGTCGTTGAGGTCTTCGAATGCGAGGCCGGAAACGTCTTCGAGTTCGCGGTGGAGCGGGACCAGGCGCTCAACGCGTTCCACCATCCGTATGCCTACGCCGGCCTCCAGGAGCTCCGCTCGACGCTCTCGATCGACCGGGCCGCCTAGGCCGGCGCGTCACCACCCTCATCCGACCCTTCGCACTCTCACGATGCCCGCGAACGTGCACATCGGCTCTCACCATCCCCGGATGCACGGGCCGATGCTCGCTGGCGCCGCGCTGTACTAGCTGCGCCGGCTGACGAACGGTCTCGCAGCGCCACCGCTTGCTGCGCTGCCGCTCGCGAGCGCCGAGTCGCGCGGCGAGCTACGGCTCTTCGAGGCGGTGTTCGCCCGCGACTCGCTGCGAGTCGCTCTCGCTCTCGAGGGGACGTTCCCGGTCCTGGGCCGAATGACGCTCCTGCGTCTCGCGACATCGCAGGGGATCGGGTACGAACCCAGCCGCGAGGAGGAGCCCGGGCGCATCGCGCACGAGCTGCGGGACACCGCGAACGATCCGGTCGCTCGCGAGCTCACCGCCACGCGCGGCTGGGGGTGGCCGTATTACCGCGCCGTCGACACCACCCCGCTCTTCGTCGTGCTCCTGGTCCGGCTGTGGCGCCGGATGGGTCGCGAGCTCCTGGCCACGCCCTATCGCGCCCGGGACCGACGGCCGCTGACGCTTGCCGATGCGCACCGCGCCGCCCTTCGGTGGCTCTTCCGCCGGATGGATGAGAACCCGGAGGGGCTCGTCGAGCCGAGGAGATCGCTCCCCGGCGGTATCCGAAACCAGGTGTGGAAGGACTCGCGGACCGCATACCACCACGCCCGCGGCGAGCTCGCCGACGACCGGCGCGGCGTCGCATCCGTCGAGGTTCATGGGCCACCTGCTGATCAGCCGCCTGCTCGACGGGGCGGACGGCGCCGAGCGCGCCGATGTCATCGCAGCCGCCCTCGGCCAGGCCGACCTGCTGGCCGCCGCGGGCATTCGCACGCTCTCCTCGGATGCGGTGCGGTATCGATCGGGGGGGATACCACGTCGGGGCGGTGTGGCCGCGGGAGAACGAGCTGATCGCCCGCGGGCTGCGCCGGTTCGGCCACGATGAGCTGGTGGAGACCCTCGAGCAGCGCGTCCTTGAGTGCTGCATCCGCACGGGGATGTTCCCGGAGTTCCTACGCGGGGATGCCGACCGCGTTGCGCTGAATACCGAGATCGTGGACGTCGTCGAGCCGGGCCTGGGACCGGACCGAGCCGAGCAGCCGCCACAGCAGGTGCAGGCCTGGACGGTCGCCGCCGTGCTCGCCATCGCGAAGCGGCGGGCCCGCCGCCTCGCGTCGGCCGCGTGAGCGCGTCGGCCTAACGAAAGATCGGGTGATCTCCCGAGGCGGGCGTGCCGGGCGGGGGCGAGACTAGTTGGGTCCCGCCACACCAAGGAGGAGGATTCGGATGCCAGGCCTACGAGAGCTCGTCGAGACCCACTACAGCGGGTTCAGCCGCGGTGACCTCGACCTCGCCACCTCGATCTTCTCAGAGGACGTCGTCACGATCGACCCCGTGGCCGGCCGAATGGACGGCCTCGCGGCATTCCGGGCCTACGGCGAGGCGTTTCGGCACGGCTTCCCCGACGGCCGACTCACGCTCGAGCGGGTCGTCGCCGAGACCGACGACGTGATCGTCGTCGAGGGCGTCTTCACCGGAACGCACACGGGGACGCTGGCCGGGGCCGCCGGCGAGATCCCGGCCACCGGGAGGTCGCTGCGGCTGCCCTTCTGCGACATCTTCCAGGCCCGCGACGGCCGGCTCGTCGAGCACCACGTCTACTACGACCAGATGGCGATGCTGACGCAGCTCGGGCTGGTGCCGACCCCCGCCTGACTACGAGGATTCGCCGCGGCCGGCCTGGCGCTCGAAGTGGGCGACCACCTCGTCGCGCGGCACCGGCTCGAGGAGCGACTCGGGAAGCAGGTCGTCGATGCCGGGCATGCCGCTCGCGCGCAGTCGGTCGGCAGCTGCGGCCACGTCGTACTCCGTGCGCCGCAGCTCGACGTCCGGCCCGAGGAGCGCCCAATACGCTCCGGCCCGACCCTCGTAGGGCAGCCCGACGCTGCCGGCGTTCACGAGCCGCGTGCCTTCGACGCGGCGGTCGAACTGATGGTGCGTGTGGCCGATCACGACCAGGTCGGCGTCGATGCCGGCGATCGCCTCGGCGGCGGTCTCGTCCGGGGTGGCCACCGTCAGGATCTCCTCGTCGCTTCGCGGTGAGCCGTGACACAGGAGCACGCGCCCGAGGCCGTCGACGTCGAGCTGCACGGTCCCGGGCCATGAGCCCACGAAGGCGCGCTGGTCCGGCGAGAGCTGAAGGCCGCACCAAGCCATCTGGTCGTCGGCGCCGAGGAGCACGCTCCGCTCGCAGTTGCCCGTGAGGAAACGGGCGCCGCGGTCGCGCAGGAGGGCGATGCACTCGGCCTGATAGGCGCCCCACAGGACGTCGCCGCCGCAGACGACGGCATCGACCGGCTCGTCGTCGAGCTCGGCCAGGACGGCCTCGAGGGCGGGCAGGTTCCCGTGGACGTCGTTCAGGACGGCGACATGCTTCACGGTCGGCATTGTGCCAGCGCGTCACTCAGGGCGCGGCGGCGGTCAGGGCCGCGCCCAGCTGCGACCGCGACTCGATCCCGAGCTTTCGGTACGTGCTCGACAGATGCGACTCGATCGCCCGTGTGGTGACGAAGAGCGCCTGGGCGATCTCGGCGTTCGACTGCCCGGCCGCGGCGAGGTCGGCGACGCGCCGCTCGCTCGGCGTGAGCGCGTCGACGCCGATACGGGCGATGCGGCGGGGGCGCGCGCCTGTGGCCACGAGCTCGGCGTGCGCGAGCGCCGCGAAGGCCTCGGCCCCGCACGCGTGGGCGAGCTGGCGGCCGCGTGCGAGCGGCTCGCGCGCGTCGGTGCGCCGGTTCGCTCGCCGAAGCGCGGCGCCAAGGTCCGTCAGGGCGCGGGCGAGCTCCAGCCGGGCCTCGGAGCCGTCTAGGACGGCGATCGCCTCGCGCAGGTGCTCGATGCCGCGTTCGCCGCCGTGCACCACACCCTGGGCGCGGAGGGCGATGCCGAGGGCGCGGGGCGCTCCCCACCCGCGGGCCAGCTCCACCTCGTCGTCGACGAGCCGCCTCGCTTCGTCGTCATCGCCGAGCCGCCGGTGGACGAGCGCGGCCTGCGAGCGCCAGGCCAGCTGGGCAGGGTTTCGGACGCCGAGCTCGGAGAGCGCCGCGCCGGCGGCATGGAGGTCGCGCAGGCCGTCGACGAGCTGGCCGTGCTCAGCGCGCACGCGCCCCCTCGTGGCCCGGAACCAGATCAGCTGGTACGTGCCGGGCACGTCCTCGCCGATCCCGGCGAGGTCCAGCGTCGTCGACGCCTCATCCAGCGCGCCCCGGTCGGCCTGGATCTCGGCCAGATAGGCGACCGTCCACCCGCGCACCCACCCTCCCAGGCCCTGGTCGAGCACGACGTCGACCGCCCCACGGGCCTCGGCCTCCGCGTCCGCGAGCCTGCCGCGCCGCAGCCCGACGCCGGCGCGAAACCCCGAGACGAGCGCGAACTGGAACGCCGACCCGCTCGTCCGGGCCCGGGCCATGGCCGCGGCGTAGATCCGCTCGGCGACGTCGAAGCGGTCGAGGTGCACGAATACCTGGGCGGCGTTGAACGGGAGCCAGCTGCGCCCTCCCTCGCCCGCGACGGCCGCGGCGGCGAGGTCTCCAGCGGTATCCGGATCGGTGCCGGCGCGGGCGCTCTCGGAGGCCAGCAGGGCGAGCACGGCACGTGCACCGGGGCCGTCCCCCCGCACCTCGCCGAGCGCCGCGAGCCGGTGGCGCGCGTCGGCGTACATGGCCGGCTCGAACCGGGCGACCGCGATCGCCTCGGCCCGCAGGCGGAGCGCGGCGTCGGGGCTCGCCCCGCACCGGTCGGCCGCGGCGTCGAGCGCGGCGAGCGCCTCGTCGATGCGGCCCAGCGCGACGAGCGTCGCCGCCAGCTCGGCGCCGGTGTCCGCGATCGGCTCCGGACCAGTCGTGCCGGCGAGCGCCTCCGCCAGGTGGGTCACCGCGGCCTCCGGGTCGGATCGCGTCTCCGCCCTGCCGAGGTCGAGCAGGACGCCCGGACGCTCGCCCTCGAGCGGAGGCTCGGCCAGTGCCCTCCGCAGGTACGCGGCCGCCTCCCCGGGCCCGCCCGTGTCCGCCGCGCGCCGGGCGGCACGGCGGAGCGTCTCGACCACGGCCGGGTTGCCGGCCGGCGCCACGGCGAGGAGGTGGGTGGCGACCTCCTCGTGAGGCCGCCCGGACGCCGCCAGGAGCGCGGCGGCCCGCGCGTGGAGCTCGCCGCGCGCGCCGGGGCCGATGTCGGAGTAAACGGCGGCGCGCACGATCGGATGCGCGAAGCGCACCGGGGCGCGCGACGCGAGCACCTCCGTGCGGGCCAGGGCACGGAGTGCGGCGTCGGCATCGTCGGGGCCGACGGCAGCGAGCTCGATCACGGCGCGCGGGTCGGCACCGTCACCGAGGAGGGCGGCGGCCCGGGCGACCTCGAGCGTCCCGGCGCCCAGCCGGCGCAGCCTGGCCTGAACCAGCTCCAGGACGGGCGCCGACGCCAGCCCTAGGATCCGCTCCGTCCGGGCCGCGCCCGCCTCGACGCCGCTCGTCCCCGCCGCCCGAAGGATCTCGCGCACGAGCAGCGGGTTCCCGCCCGAGGCGTGGTGCAGCGCGCCGGTCAGGCCCGTGTCGACCGTCCCCAGCATCGCCTCGGCGAGGGCGGCGACCGCCTCTGGCGAGAGCGGCTCGAGCCGCCGCACCGCGGCGCCCGGGAACGCATGCAGCTCGGCCACGAGCGGGTCGTCCGCGCCGGGCTCGCCGATCCGGTTCGTCGCCACGACCAGCACGCGGAGCCCCTCGACCCGCCGCCCCAGGTACGTCAGGAACTGGAGCGAGGCGGCGTCGCACCACTGCACGTCGTCGACCGCCAGCATGAGCGGGCGCCGCTCGGCGAGGTTGGAGGCGAGCCAGAAGAGCCCGTGGAGGACGCCGTACGACGCGTCGACGCCGGCCGGGCCCCGCCCGGGATCGAATACCGGCCCGGCGAGCGCGGCCGCGCCGGCGAGCGCAACGCCGTCGTTCTCGGCAACCGCCGCCTCGAACAGCTGCCGGACGACGGCGTGGGGGAAGGCGCGCTCGAACTCGCCGGCGCGCGCCCGGAGCACGCGCAGGCCCCAGTCCTCACCGCGGTCGAGCGCCGCAGCCATGAGCCGCGTCTTGCCGATCCCTGCCGGCCCCTCGAGGATCACGATCCCGCCGGCGCCGTCCGCGGCTGCCCGCGCCCGCGTGGCGATGAGGCCGATCTCGTCCTCGCGCTCGAGCAAAAGACTGTGGGAAATGCTGTGGTCGCTCCCCATGGCGAGGCGCGGCTGGGCGCGGGATGGTTCTACCACCTGACCGCGACGCCGAAGGAGGCGACCATGACCACGAGCACCGAGAGCACCGCGTACATTCTCGCCGCTGGGGAGGGCGAGCCAATGTCGTGGTTCGACGCCCGGTTCAACCTCAAGGCCTCGACCCCGTCGATCGGGATCCACGAGTTCGTGATCCCGGTCGGCAACGAGCCGCCGCTCCACGTCCACAGCCGGGAGGACGAATGGTTCTACGTCCTTGAGGGCGAGGTCACGTTCCACGCCGGCGACCAGAACCTGCCCGGCTCGCCGGGGTCACTCGTGTCGCTCCCTCGCGGGATCCCGCACACGTTCACGGTCGAGTCCGGGACTGCCCGGATGCTGATGCTGAACGCGCCGGGCGGGTTCGAGCGGATGTTCGACCTGGCGCCCACCACCGTGCCGGCGGCGGTGGAGGCGCTCAACCGCTACGGGATCCAGGTGGCGGGCCCGCATCCCCGCGAGGCGGCGGCGCAGGGCTGAAGGGGTTGCGCGACCGGTGCGTTCCAGATATAGTCTGATCTCAGACTAAATGTGGGCGCACGTACCGACAACCTCGGATTCCTGCTCGCAAAGGCCGCCCAGCGCTGGAACGAGCTGCTGGCGGAGCGTTTCGCGCGGGCGGGCTTTCCCGAGATCAGGCCGGCATACGGCTCCGTCCTCCTCCCCCTCTTCGAGGAGGACGGACGCCGGATCGGCGAGCTCACCGCGGCGGCCAGGGTGAGCAAGCAGACCATGACGAGCCTGCTCCAGCAGATGGCCCGCGACGGCCTGATCGCGCCCGAGCCGGACGCGAGCGACCGTCGCGCGACGCGCATCCGGCTCGCGCCGCGCGGGCGCGCGTTCCGGCCCGTGGCCGAGCGCGTTCTCGCCGAGCTGGACGAGCTCGTGGCCCGGGCCGTCCCCGTACGTGACCTGACCACCACCCGCGAAACCCTGAAGGAGCTGATGAGCCTGTGAGAAGCGAGACCGTCACCATCACCCTGCCCGCCCCCGCCGACGAGGTGTTCGCGTACCTCGCCGACGTCGAGAACCTGCCTGACTGGGCGACGGAGTTCGCCCGCGAGCTCAGGATGGTCGACGGGCGGCACAAGGTCGTGAACAACCTCGGCGAGTTCTTCTTCGAGATCCGCGCCGACCGGGCGACGGGCGTGATCGACATGTACGCAGGCCCGAGCGACGCGGAGATGGCGCTCTTCCCGACCCGGGTCGTCGGCTTGGCGGCCGGGACGAGCGCGTTCACGTTCACCATGTTCCAGGCGCCGGGCATGCCGGACGAGCTCTTCGAGAGCCAGCACCGCTCGCTGATCCGCGAGTTCGAGCACATCCGCGCCCGCTTCGCGCGTGCATGAATAAACGGAGTCAGACTCCTCTCATTCATGGGCTGCCCTTCGCAGCCGGGTGCATAAGACCAGCCTGGCTGGTTTTATGCACGAGCGAGCCGTCGCCTCGTTCCCGGGTGTGAATCGGAGGAGTCTGACTCCGTTTATGCACGGTCTAGACTGACCGCGATGGACGGGACCTCCGCGACGCTGACCAAGGGCTTCGAGCTGCCCCTGGAGCCCCGGCTCCCCCGCATCGGCGCAGTGGACGCCGTCGCGCTCGAGGCGCGCGCCGCCGACCTGGCGACGCGGTCGATCAAGCGCGAGTCGAAGCTCCAGGCGCTCGACCTAATCGTGCGGATGATCGACCTCACGACACTCGAGGGCGCCGACACGCCCGGCAAGGTGGCCGCGCTCTGCTCCAAGGCGCTTCGGCCCGACCCTGTCGACACGAGCGTCCCCAGCGTCGCGGCCGTCTGCGTCTACCCAAACCTCGTCGCCGACGCCCGCGCCCGCCTCGGCGCAGGGCCGGTGCGGGTGGCCTCGGTGGCCACGTCGTTCCCGTCCGGGCAGTCGCCGATCGAGGTGAAGCTGGCCGACGCGCGCACGGCGGTCGAGCTCGGCGCCGACGAAGTCGACATGGTGATCGACCGCGGCGCCTTCCTGTCCGGCCGCTACGCCAAGGTGTACGACGAGATCGTGCGCGTGAAGGAGGCGATCGCGCCCGCGCACCTGAAGGTGATCCTGGAGACGGGCGAGCTCGGCACCTACGACAACGTGCGCCGCGCGTCGCTCGTGGCCATGGCCGCCGGCGCCGACTTCATCAAGACCTCGACAGGCAAGATCAGCCCGGCGGCGACGCTGCCCGTGACCCTGTGCATGCTCGAGGCGATCCGCGACGTCGAGGCAGAGACCGGCCGCCGCGTCGGGATGAAGCCGGCCGGCGGGATCCGCCACGCCAAGCAGGCGATTCAGTACCTGTGTGTCCTGCACGAGACGCTCGGGCGCGACTGGCTCACGCCTGCCCTCTTCCGCTTCGGCGCATCGTCCCTTCTGAACGACGTCCTCATGCAGATCCGAAAGCAGAAGACGGGCGCCTACCAGTCGCCCGACTACTTCACCGTGGACTGATGTCCGATCTCGAGCCCACCGCACCCGCCGCTCCGGCGCCGCTCGCCTGGGAGTACGCCGCGGCGCCCGAGGCGCGCGACATCGTGTCGCTCGCCGAGCGGTACGGGCTCTTCATCGGCGGCGAGAGCGTCGATCCCCGCTCCGGCCACTGGTTCCGGACGATCTCGCCGGCCACCGAGGAACCGCTCGCGGAGGTCGCCCAGGCCGGCCCCGAGGACGTCGACGCGGCAGTGGGCGCCGCCCGCGCGGCGTTCGAGGATGGATGGTCGGGGCTCGCCCCGGCCGAGCGGGCCAAGTACCTCTTCCGGATCGCACGCATCCTCCAGGAGCGTTCGCGCGAGCTGGCGGTGGCCGAGTCGCTCGACGGCGGCAAGCCGATCAAGGAGTCGCGCGACGTCGACCTGCCGCTCGCCGCCGCACATTTCTTCTACCACGCCGGCTGGGCTGACAAGCTGGAGTACGCGTTCCCCAACCGGCGGCCGCGGCCGCTCGGGGTCGCCGCGCAGATCATCCCCTGGAACTTCCCGCTCCTCATGCTGGCGTGGAAGGTGGCGCCGGCGCTCGCCTGCGGGAACACCGTCGTCCTCAAGCCGGCCGAGACCACGCCGCTCACGGCGCTCCTCTTCGCCGACGTGTGCCGGCAGGCCGAGCTGCCGCCGGGCGTCGTCAACATCCTCACCGGCGACGGCGCCGCCGGCGCCGAGCTCGTCCGCCATACGGGCATCGCGAAGCTCGCCTTCACCGGGTCGACCGATGTCGGAAAGGCGATCCAGCGCGAGCTCGCCGGCCGCGGCGTCCCGCACACCCTCGAGCTGGGCGGAAAGGCCGCCAACATCGTCTTCGACGACTGCGCGCTCGACCAGGCGGTCGAAGGGATCGTGAACGGGATCTACTTCAATCAGGGCCACGTCTGCTGCGCCGGCTCGCGCCTGCTCGTCCAGGAGTCGATCCACGAGGCCCTCGTGGCGAAGCTGAAGCGGCGGCTGGGGACGCTCCGGGTGGGCGACCCGCTCGACAAGAACACGGACGTCGGCGCGATCAATTCGCGCGCCCAGCTCGACAAGATCCGGGAGCTGGTCGCGAGCGGCGAGGCCGAAGGAGCCGAGATCTACCAGCCGCCGTGCGTGCTCCCCGAGCGGGGATACTGGTTCGCGCCGACCGTCTTCACGAACGTCGCCCAGAGCTACCGGATCGCCCAGGAGGAGATCTTCGGCCCCGTGCTCTCGGTGCTCACCTTCCGGACGCCGGCCGAGGCGGTCGAGAAGGCCAACAACACGGCCTATGGGCTCAGCGCGGGGGTGTGGACCGAGAAGGGGTCGCGCATCCTGTGGATGGCCTCGCGGCTGCGGGCCGGCGTCGTCTGGGCGAACACCTACAACCGGTTCGATCCGGCATCGCCGTTCGGCGGGTACAAGGAGTCGGGCTTCGGTCGCGAGGGTGGCCGCCACGGCCTAGAGCCCTATCTCGCCTTCGACGGATGAGCAGGCTGCCGGTCAGGAAGACCTACAAGCTCTACATCGGGGGCGGGTTCCCGCGGTCCGAGTCGGGGCGGAC
>DASQXS010000031.1:0-13015 GCA_035639615.1 Gaiellales bacterium
CAGGGGTTCGATGAGGGCTCGGCGGGCAAGCGCCCGAGCGTGCAGATCGGCGACCCGTTCACCGGCAAGAAGCTGATCGAGTGCACGCTCGAGCTCCTCGATGCCGGCCTGCTCGAGGCGCTCCAGGACCTGGGCGCGGCCGGGCTCGCCTCGTCCACCGCCGAGATGGCGGGGAGCGGCGGCACCGGCATCGACATCGATCTCTCCCGGGTGCCCCTGCGCGAGCCGGGGATGGAGCCCTTCGAGATCATGATCTCGGAGTCGCAGGAGCGCATGGCGGCCGTCGTCACCGCGGAGCACTGGCCCGCCGTCGAGCGCCTCTGCCGGCGCTGGGAGGTCGACGCGACGGTAATCGGCGAGGTCACGGACAGCGGCCGCCTGCGCGCCTTCTGGGAGGGCGAGATGGTGGGCGACATCCCGGTGACCACGCTGACGGACGGCTGCCCCCGCTACGAGGTCGCCCGCGCCCGCCCGGCCCGTCTACGCGAAGAGCCGCTCCCTGCAAAAACGATGCCTGACCCCGATCTTGCACTGCGCGCGCTCCTCGGCTCGCCCGACGTCGGCAGCCGCCGCTGGATCTTCCGCCAGTACGACCACCTCGTCGGGTCGGGGACGGTCGTGCGCCCCGGCGGCGATGCCGCGGTCGTGCGGCTGACGCCGTCCACTCGCGCGGTCGCCGTCTCGCTGGACGGGAACGGCCGGCGGACCTCGCTCGATCCGCGCCGGGGCGGCATGAGCGCCGTCTGCGAGGCGGCCCGCAACGTCGCCTGCACGGGCGCCCGTCCCGCCGCGGTCACGAACTGCCTCAACTTCGGGAACCCGGAGACGCCGGAGATCGGCTACGAGCTGGCCGAGGCGATCGAGGGCATGGCGCTCGCGTGCGAGGCGCTCGGCCTCCCGGTCGTCTCGGGCAACGTCTCGCTCTACAACGAGCACCATGGCCGGCCGATCCACCCGACCCCGGTCGTCGGCGTCGTCGGCGTGCTCGACGACGCCGCCCTCGCAGTCGGCGCCGGCTTCCGGACCGCGGGCGACGTCGTCCTCGTCGCCGGCGATGGCCCCGCCGCAATCGACGGCTCCGTCTACCAGAAGGTGGTGCTCGGCGAGGCGGGCGGGCGTATCCCGGCGCCGGATCTCGAGAACGAGCGGCGGCTGCACGGGTTCCTCGCCGCGGCCGCCGAGCGGCGCCTCCTGCGAAGCGCCCACGACGCATCGCGCGGCGGGCTCGCCGTGGCCGTGGCCGAGGCAGCGATCCTCGGCGGGATCGGCGTCGAGGCCGGCGCCGCCGACCTCTTCGCCGAGGGTGACGGCCGCGTCGTGATCTCGGCCCGGCGCGCGGACGTCGAGGAGCTCCGCCGCCTCGCCGGCCCGCTGCCGCTGCGCGAGCTGGGAACGGTCGGGGGCGACTTGATCGCCGTCGGAGACGCCCGAATCGACCTGGCCGAGGCGACGGGCCTCTCTGAGGGCGCCATCCCCGCTGCGATGGGGGAGGATTCGGACTAGTGCCCCCTCCCGCAACGCATGAACTGTTCTGCCGGCTGCAAACCGCGTCCGCGATCTGCTGGGTAGCAGATCGCTCCCGAACGTCGGAAGGCAGAGCCTTGCGACTGCTGCGGTGTCCTCGGTCGCACCAATACCTCTCCAGTATTGGCGCTCCCTGCGTCCTAGCATCGCTCGGTTTTCGCTCGCTATCTCCAGCCCGACGTCACGGGAGGGGGCACTAGTGTGCGGCGTCTTCGGCATCTACGACCCCGCCGGCGATCCCGACCGCGACGTGGCCCGGCTCACGTACTTCGGCCTCTACGCGCTCCAGCATCGCGGCCAGGAGAGCGCGGGCATCGCCGTTTCGGACGGGTCGCGGGTGATGGCCATGAAGGACATGGGCCTCGTGAGCCAGGTCTTCGACGAGCCGCGGCTCTCGGGCCTCACCGGCCGAATGGCGATCGGCCACACCCGCTACTCCACCACCGGCTCGACGGTCTGGCAGAACGCCCAGCCCATCGTCCGCCACTCTGGCGGGCGCGCCATCGCGCTCGCCCACAACGGCAATCTCACGAACACGAGCGCGCTTCGCTCCGAGCTGCGTGGACGCCGCGTCCGGCTCGAGTCCTCCTCCGACACCGAGGTGATCGCCGCCCTGATCGCCCAGCACGAGTCGGGCGACCTGGCCGATGCCGTCGCGGCGGCGATGCGCGACATCGAGGGAGCCTTCGCCGCCGTCGTCCTGTCCGAGCACGCGCTGGCCGGCTTCCGCGACCCGGACGGGATCCGTCCGCTGGTCGTCGGCCGTCTGGACGACGCCTGGGTCCTGGCGTCCGAGACGTGCGCGCTCGACCTGATCGGCGCACGGCTCGAACGCGAGCTCCAGCCCGGCGAGCTGGTGGTGATCGACGAGCGGGGCGCGCGGTTCCGCCAGGCCGTGACCCGAAACGGCGGGTCGCTCTGCATCTTCGAGTTCATCTACTTCGCCCGGCCCGACTCGACGATGCAGGGGGAGCCGCTGCACGACGCCCGCCGGCGCATGGGCGCGCGGCTGGCAGACGAGTCGCCGGCCGAGGCGGACGTCGTCATCGGCGTCCCCGACTCGGGCACCCCGGCCGCGGTGGGCTACGCCCAACGGAGCGGCATCCCGTTCGGCGAGGGCCTCGTCAAGAACCGGTACGTCGGCCGGACCTTCATCCAGCCCGACCAGGGGCTGCGCGACCGCGGCGTGAAGCTCAAGTTCAACGCGCTCAGGTCCGTGCTGGACGGGAAGCGGGTGGTCGTTGTCGACGACTCCATCGTGCGCGGGTCGACCACCCGAAAGCTCGTCCAGCTCCTGTTCGAGGCGGGCGCGGCGGAGGTGCATCTGCGGATCTCGTCGCCGCCCATCGTCTCGCCGTGCTTCTACGGCATCGACATGGCCGACCAGGACGATCTGATCGCGGCAGGCCGCGACGTCGAGGAGATCTGCGAGCGGCTCGGCGCGACGTCGCTCGCATACCTCTCGCTCGAAGGCCTCCAGGCCGCCACCGGCCAGGACGAACACCGCTTCTGCCGCGCGTGCCTCACCGGCGAGTACCCGACCGAGATCCCCGCCGACATGCGGCTCTCCAAGCTGCGCTTCGAGCCCCATCCGGCCCGGACGTGAACCGCGACCCGCTCACCTACTCCGACACGGGGGTGAGTCTGGCAGCCGCTGACGAGGTCGTTGAGCGGATCCGGGCAGCCGTCTCCTCCACCTACACCCGGGCGGTCGTCGGCGGCCACGGCGGATTCGCCGGACTGATCGCCCCGTCCGTCGGCGACCCGCTGATCTCGGCGGCCTGCGACGGCGCAGGGACGAAGGTGCTGCTCGCCCGGGCCGCGGGCCGCTACCGCGGGATCGGCATCGACACCGTCGCGATGAGCGTGAACGACGTGATCACGAGCGGCGGCCGGCCCGCGTTCTTCCTCGACCACATCACCTGCGGCAGGATCGTCCCCGATCACGTCGCCGAGCTCGTGGAGGGCGTCGCCGAGGGCTGCCGCCGGGCCGGATGCGCTCTTCTCGGCGGCGAGACCGCCGAGCACCCCGACATGATGCAGCCGGACGACATCGACATCGCCGGCTTCTGCGTCGGGCTCTGCGAGCGCCGGGAGCTGGTGTCCGGGGGCCGCATCCAGGCGGGCGACGCCATCATCGGGCTGCCCTCGACCGGGCCCCATTCGAACGGCTTCTCGCTCGTCCGGCGGCTGCTCGACCGGGCCGGGACGAGGCTCGACGAGTCGCCGGCCGCGCTCGGCGGCGCAACCGTCGCCGACGCGCTCCTCGAGCCGACCGCGATCTATGCCCGCCCGGTGGCCGAGCTCACCCGCACCGTCGACGTTCGCGGGATGGCCCACATCACCGGCGGCGGCATCCCGGGGAACCTGGCGCGCCAGTTCCCCGCCGGGCTCGGCGCCGAGATCGACATGGGGACGTGGGAGCGGCCGCCGGTCTTCAGGTGGCTGGCCTCGCTCGGGGTCGAGGAGGACGAGATGCGGCGCGTGTTCAACCTCGGCCTCGGCTTCGCATGCGTGGTCGCAACCGAGTCAAGCGACGTCGCCACGGCGGCGCTCCAGCGCGGCGGCCTGGCCGGCGCCTTCGTGGCCGGCCGGGTCGTCGAGGGCGAGGGAGTCACGCTCCGCTGAAGGTCGGCGTCCTCATCTCCGGTGAGGGCACGAACCTGCAGGCGCTGATCGACGCGCCCGACATCGACGTCGCCTGCGTCGTCTCCAGCCGCCCGGACGCCCGCGGCCTGGAACGGGCCGCCACCGCCGGCATTCCCGCGATCACGACCCTGAGCGAGGAGGAGACGGCCGCGTTCCTGGAGAGCCACGGCGTCGGACTGGTGGTGCTGGCCGGGTATATGAGGATCCTGTCCCCGGAGTTCGTCCACCGCTACTCGGGGCGGATGCTGAACGTCCACCCGTCGCTGCTTCCGGCATTTCCGGGGCGGACGCCCATCGCGGACGCGTTGGCGCACGGCGTCAAGGTGACCGGCGTCACCGTCCACCTTGTGACGGCCGAGGTGGACGCCGGCCCCATCGTCCTGCAGGAGGCCGTCGAGGTTCCGTATGATGGCGACGCCGTGGAGCTGGAACGCCGCATCCACGAGGTCGAGCACAGGCTCCTGCCGCGGGCTGTGCGCGAGTTCGGAACATCTGGATAACCGCAATGGGCATCCGCCGGGCGCTCATCTCCGTCAGCGACAAGAACGGCCTCACCACCCTCGCCGCCGGGCTCGCCGAGCTCGGGATCGAGCTGATCTCAACGTCCGGGACGGCGGCGTTCCTGTCCGACTCCGGCGTCTCGGTGACCACCGTGGAGGAGCTGACCGGCTCGCCCGAGCTCCTCGCCGGGCGGGTGAAGACGCTCCACCCCGCCCTGCATGCGGCAATCCTCGCCCGGCGCGACCACGAGGAGGACATGACCTCGCTCAGAGACGCCGACATCGAGCCCATAGACATGGTGGTCTGCAACCTCTACCCGTTCAAGTCGGTCGCAGCCCGGCGGGGCGTCTCGGAGCCCGAGGTGATCGCCAACATCGACATCGGCGGGCCGACCATGCTCCGCGCCGCGGCCAAGAACTATCACTCGGTGGCGGTCGTGGCCGAGCCGGACCGGTACGGCTTCGTCCTCGACGAGCTGCGCACCTCGGACGGCGAGCTCTCGCTCGACACCCGCCGCGACCTGGCCGCGGAGGCGTTCGCACATGTGGCCTCGTACGACGCCGCGATCGCCTCGTGGTTCTGGGACACCGAGCCCTTCCCCGACCGGGTAACGATCGACCTCATCAAGGTGGCCGACCTCACCTACGGCGAGAACCCTCACCAGCGGGCGGCCTTCTACCGCGAAGTGGGGGCGCGGCGCCACCTCCTGTCGATGATCAATCAGCTGGCGGGGAGGCCGCTCTCGTTCAACAACCTGACCGACCTCCAGGCCGCGCGCACGATCGCGGCGGCGTTCCAGGTCCCCTGCTGCGCGATCGTGAAGCACGCAAACCCGTGCGGCGCCGCCGTCGGAGCGACCGTCGAGGAGGCCTACGAGCAGGCGCTCGCCTGTGACCCGCAGGCCGCGTTCGGCGCCGTGATCGCCGTCAACCGGCCGGTGGGCGCGGCGCTGGCGGGGCGGATGCTCGAGACGAAGCTCGACCTGCTGTTCGCGCCCGGCTACGACGACGGCGCTCGCGAGCTGCTCGCGGCGAAGGCGTCGACGCGCGTGCTCGAGGATCGCGAGCGGCGCAAGGTGTCGCCCGGCGAGCGCGACGTCCGCCGCGTCTTGGGCGGCGTCCTCATCCAGGACAGCGACCTCGAGGTCGAGGACCGGGCCGACATGCAGGTCGTGACCGAAGCCCAGCCCGGCAAGCGCGAGTGGGACGACCTGCTCTTCGCCTGGCGGGTGGCGCACTTCGTCCACTCGAACGCAATCGTCCTCGTGAAGGACCTGGCCACGGTCGGGATCGGCGCGGGCCAGATGAGCCGCGTCGACGCCGTCCGGATCGCCGTCCAGAAGGCGGGGGAGCGCGCCCGCGGCGCCGTGATGGCCTCGGACGCGTTCTTCCCCTTCGCCGACGGCCCGGAGACGGCGTTCGCCGCAGGCGTCACGGCGGCGATTCAGCCCGGCGGCTCGGTGCGCGACGAGGAGGTGATCGCGGCCGCGAACGCGGCGGCCGCCTCCATGGTCTTCACCGGCCGCCGCCACTTCCTGCACTGAGCGGCCTGCGCAGGCGCGGCCGGCGCAGGCGCCCGCGGATGCGGGCGGCGCCGTTCCGGGCGCCCGCCCGTTCGATCAGCCGCTCGTAGGCCAGCTCGTACTCGGTGACCATGCGCTCGGCCGAGAACCGCTCCTCCGCCACGGCGCGTACCCCAGCGCGGTCGAGCGCCGCGGCCTCGGCGACCCGTCCCGCCAGCTCGTCGACGGTATCGGCGACGATCCCGCCGCGGCCCTGCTCGACCACCTCGGGCACGGCGCCCATCGCGGTCGCCAGGACGGGCGTGCCGCAGGCCATCGACTCGACCATCACGAGACCGAACGGCTCCGCCCACTGGATCGGGAACACCGTCAAGAGCGCCCGCTGCAGGAGCTGGACCTTCTCGTCGTGGGACACCTCGCCGAGGTACTCGATCCGGTCATTCAGGTGCGGGCTCACCGTGGCGTCGAAGTGGGCCCGCTCCTCCGGGTCGTGCATCTTGCCGGCGAGCTTCAGCGGCAGCCCGGTCTCGAGCGCGATCCGCACGGCGTTGTGCGCCCCCTTGTCGGGCGCCATGCGCCCGAGGAAGAGCAGGTAGCCGTCATCGCCGGGGTCGTACGGGTAGTCCTCGAGGTCGATCGCGTTGTGGCAGGTGGCGAGCCACGGCAGGTTGGGGAGCGGCGAGCGCTGGTCGTACGAGAGCGAGATCAGCCCGACGCGGGGGCAGACGCGTGCGATCTGCGCGTAGATCGTGCCGGGCTCGCCGCGAAGCGGCCCGTGCACCGTGTGGCAGAACGGCGTGGCGATGACCTGGCCGAGCGCGCAGGCGAGCGGGCCGGAATGGTCGTTGACGACGTCGAACTCGCCCGCCCGCTCCAGGCAGGTGAGGGCGTGGTGGAGGTCGGGGAGCGAGAGGCCGATCCGGTAGCTGGGCGGCTCGTCGTAGCTCGTCACCAGCTGCGCCTTCGTCTGCGAGTCCCCGGCGGCGAAGAGCGTCACGTCGTGGCCGCGGTCGACCAGGCCGTCGGCGAGGTGCGAGACCACCCACTCGATGCCGCCGTAGCGCACCGGCGGGACCGCGAACCACGCCGGGGCGAGAAGCGCGACCCTCACCGGACGGCGACCGGGATCACGAACTTCTCCGCGGTGTGCGTGTCGGAGAAGCGGACGACCTTGACGTCGACGAGCCCGGCTGCCTTGCCCGCCGCCATCACGTCCGCCTCGGTAAGGTCCTTGCGGCCCTTGCGCCGGATCGTCCAGACCGCGCCGTTTCGGGCGATCAGGGGAACGAGGTCCGCGAGCGCCCGGAGGTCGGCGTCCGTCTCGACCGCGACGAAGAGATGGTCGGCGGCACCGTCCACCAGCTCCACCTCGCGAGCACGAAGGCCGGCCAGGAAGCCGTCATCGTCCACCCCGCGCAGGATGACGCGCTGCCCCGCCTTCACGCCCAGCTTGTCGATCACCGTCTTCGGGTGTCGGATCCGCTCGGCCCACCGCGCCGCCCGGTCGCCGAGCTCGAACGTGCTCGTCACGCCGCCGTGGTCGAGCTCGAGCCGGCCGTCCTGCTCGCGGACGCCGGTGATGTCGGCGTAGCGAATCCGCAACCGCATGCCGTCGCCGCGGAAGATGAGCTCGTCGGTCTCGAGCTGGGCCCGCCCGGCCGCCTCCTTGCCGTCGCTTCGAGCGGTGCACGCGATCTCCTGACCCACGGCGTGCAATTGTAGGAGTGCGTGACGTTCCGTAGCGCCGGCCGGATAGGCGGGTGAGCGAAAGGAGGCGTCATGAGACGAACGCTCGTCATGGGAGCCCTGCTGGCAGCGGCGATGCTGGCCGCGCCCGCCGCGGCCTACGCCAAGGGAAACATCTCGGCCGTGACGATGTGCGGCCCGGAGGGATGCGGGCCGCCGACGGCGTCGGGGGCGGTTCGCGCGCTCTCCGAGCAGGTCATGGGCATGACGGGCGGCCCGTCGCGCAGCACGCCGCCGCTCGGACCGTACTACCGGGTCGGCTTCCAGCCGGCGGGCGAGGTCCCCGACACCCCCACGTTCTACGTCGCGGGGGCAGCCACCCTCTGCGTCGAGCAGGCGTGCGTGCGCATACCCGCGCCGGTGCGGGCGCTGCTCGAGAGGGCGACCGCCGGCGTGCCGGCGTTCCATCCCTCGATCCGGTCGGTGTCGATCGGCGGCGCCCGGGCCGCTGACGCGTCCGCCTTTGGCGCCCTCTTCGATCGTCTGACGCCTGTTCCCACCGCACCGGCCACCGTGTGGACCAGCAGGGCCATCCCGATCACGGTTCGCCTGACACCGCAGAGCCCGTGGTCGGCAACCGGGACGGTCTCGATGACGTACTTCCCGCAGTTCCACCTGCTGGCCCGTGGCGGAGCGTGGATCCGGGTCGATGCGGCGCTCGACCGCGGCATCGTCGGCGAGTCCGCCGCACCGGCAGGCGGGCACGATGCGGCCCTCTGGATCGGGATGGGAACGGCAGCCCTCCTCGCCGCGGCCCTCGCGCTGTGGCTCGCGGCGCGTCGCACTGCGTCGCGGAGGCCCAAGGCCGCATAACCGGTGCCGGGGGACGCCCATGCCGAGTTTCGCCATCACCAACGTGACTTCGACGACCTCTTCCGCGCCCACTACGCCGAGATCGTCCGCTACCTGGCGGTGCGGCTGGGCTCACGGGAGGACGCGGCCGACGTCGCCTCCGAGGTGTTCGCGGCGGCATGGCAGGGCGTCCCCCGGCTGCGGTATCGCGGCCGCCCCGTCCTGGCGTGGCTCTACCGCGTTGCGGCGAACATGGCCAGCGACCGGCTGAGGACGCGGGCGCGCGAGCCCGTGCCGACGGACGTGCGCCCGGTATCGGCGGCGGTCGACATCGCCGAGGCGGTGGCGACCCGCGACGCGCTCGCGCGGGCGCTCGCAGCGCTGCCCCCGGACCAGCAGCTGGCCGTCCACCTGCGGCTGGTCGAGGGCTACTCGTTCTCGGAGGTGGGCCGACTGATGGGGCGCAGCCGGGGCGCCTGCCAGATGCTCGTGCTGCGGGCCGGGCGGCGGCTGCGGGAGACGTTGGAGCAGGAGGGGGCACATGCTGCGTCGTGACGAGCGCGACGCCGCGCGCCGGCTGGCGCGCGTGCTCGACGGGGCGGAGACCGGCGATGCCGAGCTCGAGGCCGTGGCCCGCCTGCTTCGCGACGCGGCCGCGGCGGCTCGCTTCGAGGTGAGCCCGCCCGAGGTCGAGCACGCGCTCGGCACGGCGCACGGCCGGGCGCCGGCGCCCCGTCCCGGTCGCCCAGGCCGGCGCGGGTTCGCGCTCGGACTGGGAGTCGCGGTCGCCCTCGCGGCCGCGGTCCTGCTCCTGCTCCCGTTCGGTTCGGGGCCGGTCACGGTCGACGTGCAGGCGCGCGCGCTCTCGGCCCTCGGCGGCAGCGGGAACATCCTTCGCATCGTCGAGGTGGTGCGGCCCGGGCCGGGCGGCGACTTCCTCCCCTCCGTCCGCACCGGCTGGATCGATCCCGCGCACGGTCTCGAGCGGTGGACGCAGTCGGTCAACGGCCGCGTCGTGGCCGAGACCCTGGTCGATCGCGGCCGGGTCACCCGCTACGACCCGGGGGCGCACACGGCGACCGTCGCCGCCTCGTGCAAGGCGCTGGCGAGCGGCTGCGCCGAGGCGACCGACCCGATCGCGTTCTACCGCCGGGCGCTGGCGAGCCGTCGGAGCGTGGCCGCCCGGGAGGTGACGGTGGCCGGCCGGCGCCTCTTCCGATTCCACCTGCCCGTCCAGCGACTGCCGGACGCCGTTCGGATCGAGCAGGTGGTCAGCATCGACGCCGAGACGTACCTACCCGTCCGCATCGCGTGGCGGGAGCAGGTCCCGGGCGGCCGCAGCCGGATCGCGGCGGAGATTGACGTCCGCCAGATCACGGTGCTGCGGCCGGAGGACGTCTCGCCGGACACGTTCGGGCTCGAGATCCCGCCCGGCACGCACATCACCCAGCTGGCGGCATCGGGAGCTCCGGTGCGGCTGGTAGGCGCGCGCCGCATCACCCTCTCCGATGCACGCGCCCTCCACCCCTCGCCGCTCTGGCTGGGACGCAGATACCACTCCGTGCGGCTCACCAGCATCACGCTCCTCGAATACACCGGGGGCGTCGCAGTGCGGCTGCGCTACGGCCCGTTCACGGTCTGGAACTACGGGCCAGCGGTGCCGCCGCCGCTCCTCGGCGCGACGCTTCCCGTCAAGGCGGTGCCGCTCGGACACCGGTTCGCCCGGTTCTATGCGTCCCGGCGTGGCGAGCTCGTCGGCGAGATCGACCGTCCGGGCGGCACCGCCGCCGTCGTCGCGCCCCAGTACACGAAGGAGGACGTGTTCGCCGCCGTCGCCTCGCTGCATCCGCTCGCGTGAGCGCGCGTCAGCCTGACCGCTTGAGCCGGCCGTGCCGCTTGGCGAACCGCTCGCCGGCGGCGAAGACCTGCAGGCCGAGCGGGATCGCCAGCGCGCCGATCAGGATGAGCGGCCAGATGTCCGACCAGAGCGCCCCGACGCCCGCCCCGTCGAGGACGGCGCGGCGGGCACCCTCGAGGGTGTATGTCGCCGGCGAGACGACCGAGAGCCATTGCATCCACTGCGGCAGCACCGACACCGGGTAGTACACGCCCGAGATCACGAGCAGCAGCCCCTGGGCGATGAACCCGAGCTGCGTGCCCTTCTCGGGCGAGATGAGCGGGAGCACCGCCGTCATCATGCCGATCCCGACGAACGAGAACGACGAGGCCGCGAGCACGACCATCGCCGCGCCGAAGTCGGCGTGCACGAAGTGGACGTCGAGGAACACCGAGACGACGCCGAAGAGCAGGACGGTACGGACGACCCCGTAGGCGACGGCGAACGCGCCCATCCCCAGGAGGTGCGCCGGCCGCGAGAGCGGCGCCATGAAGGTGTACTCGATCGTCCCCTCCCACCGCTCCCAGGCGACCGTCTCCGTCACGATCTCGAACAAGAGCCCGAGGTACGACCAGACGACCGCGCCGATCAGCAGCACGATCGTCTCGCGGTTCACGTCGAGGCGGTACCCGGCCGCCTCCGCGCCCTTGGCGATGAAGACGATCGTGAGCGTGTTCGCAACCGTGTACAGGAACCACGCCAGCTCCCACCAGGCGAAGCGGCGGATCAGGTACGTGTTGCGCTCGACGATGCCGGCGAAGCCGACCAGCTCGCGGCGCATGGCGATCGAGTCGAGCTTGCTCACGACACCGCCTCCTCGCGCTCGTCCTCGAATTGGCGGCCGGTCACGGCGAGGAAGGCCTCCTCGAGCGTCGAGGCGTGATAGGCGGCCTTGAGCGCCGGGGCCGTGTCGAGGCACACCAGCTCGCCCGCGTGCAGGATGCCGATGCGGTCGGCCAGCGCTTCGGCCTCGGCCATGTCGTGCGTGCAGAGCAGGATGGTCGCGTCGTGCTGGATCCGGAGCGAACGGATGAACTCCTGCACCTCGAGCTTCGACCGCGGGTCGAGGCCCGTGGTGGGCTCGTCCAGCAGGAGCAGGACGGGCGAGGTGAGAAGCGCCCTGGCGAGGGCGATCTTCTGCTGCATGCCGCGGCTCAGGTCCTCCATAGGCTCACCGCGGCGCTCGGGCGGGAACCCGACCCGCTCCAGGATGCGCGGGATCGCCTCGCGCGTCTGCCGCGGGGTCATGCCGTAGAAACGCGCCGAATAGCTCAGGTTCTCCGCCGGCGACATGCGCTTGAAGAACGACGCCTCGACCGAGACGCGGTTCACCAGCCGCTGGACCGCCCGCGGCCGCCGGAAGACGTCGTAGCCGAAGACCGTGGCCGTGCCGCCGTCGTGCAGGAGCAGCGTCGACAGCAGGCGGACGAGCGTCGACTTCCCCGAGCCGTTCTGTCCCAGGATGGCCACGCACTCGCCTCGCTCGAGCGTGAAGGTGACGTCGCGGAGGGCCGCCACCCTCCGCCGGCGGCGGCGGCCGCGCGCGCCGCCCTGCCCGTCGCGGCGGACGAACTCCTTGCGCAGATCGTGAACTTCGACAGCGGGTGCTACGGACACGGTGACGGCTCCATGCGTGGACATCCCGGCGCGCGCAGCGTGACGCGGGCCGAAAGGGGCGTGGATCGGGCGCGGGCGGCGGCTGCACCGGTGATCCTCGGAACCGGCGCAACCGGTCACTCTATCAAGCGCGCGGGCGCGGCGCTACTTTCCGAGGCCGCCGACCGGGATCGCGCACGTCCACCACGCAATTGCGGGGTCAGGCACGCAATTGCAGGGTCGGACACGCAATTGCGGAGGCAGGCTCGGCCGCCTTGCGCATGGGAGGAGCATGGCGTCCTTTATGCATACGATGCCCGCATGCTCGCGCTGGTGAAGAAGCGGGCGGAGCCGGGCCTGTGGCTCGAGCAGGTGCCCGAGCCCGCGCACGGCCTGAACGATGTCCTGATCCGCGTCCGCCGCACCGGCATCTGCGGCACCGACCTCCACATCCATTCCTGGGACGCGTGGGCGCAGCGGACGATCCCGGTGCCGATGGTGGTCGGCCACGAGTTCGTGGGCGAGGTCGTCGCGGTCGGGTCGAACGTGAGCGACTTCCAACCGGGCGAGGTCGTCTCCGGCGAGGGCCACGTGGTGTGCGGCCGCTGCCGCAACTGCATGGCCGGCCGCCGCCATCTGTGCGCGCACACGAGCAGCGTCGGCGTCAACCGGCCGGGCGCGTTCGCCGAGCTGATCGCGCTTCCGATGACGAACATCTGGCACCACGCCAACGGCGTCGACCTCGACGTCGCGGCGATCTTCGACCCGTACGGGAACGCCGTCCACAC
>DASQXS010000032.1:0-19470 GCA_035639615.1 Gaiellales bacterium
CGCGCTTCGCCGTTGCGCCCCCGTCGTGGAGAGCGAACCAGCCGCCGGCGCCGGCCGCGGCCGCCCCGAGCACGAGCGCCGGAAGGAGCAACCACAGCGTGCTTCGGGAACCGCGGGTGCGACGGGTGCCCCCTGAGTCCAGGGATGCGCCCGCGTCGGTGGGAGGAGGTGTTTCTTCAATCAGGGCCATGTCCTGTCCATCGGTCTGGCGGGGCACCGGTTCATCCCCCGTCCGGGTGATGACGCGCTGGGAAGGGCTTATCTCAAGACTCCGCGCCGGCCTGGCCCTGGCCCGGGCCGGTGATGGCGCGCGCGAGCAGGTCGTTGCCGCGGACGATGTCCGAGGTGTGCCGCATCTGCTCGAGCGTGTGGTTGTCGGTCTTGAGCGCGAGCGCGGGGAGCGTGAGGACGACGAGCGCGCCGGCCGAGCACCAGAACCACACCACCGGACGGCGCATGATCCGCCCGACCCAGCGCGTCCAGAACGCGCCGCTCTCGCGACGCCCGGTCCGACGGCGGATCCGGCCGCGGTCGACGCGCCCGCCCAGGATGTGGAGGAGCGCCGGAAGGGTCGAGGATCCCAGCACCGCGACGGTCACGACTTTCATCGGCCGGCGGCCATGGACTGGATGGCGCGGACGGGCACGATCCACAGCGCCAGCAGGGAGAGGACAACGGTCAAGCCCGAAAACGCGAAAGCAGTCCCTGATGTCCGCATCGCCGCGTCGACGGCCGCCGGCGCAGCGCCGTCGCGGAGCTCTTCCCGATACCGGGCCAGCACGAACATCGAGAAGTCGACGGCCACGCCGATCCCGATTATCGACACCATGGTGGTGACGAAGACCGACATCTCGGTCGCCGAGGCGACAAAGAGAAGACGATGCCGAACGTGATTAGGACCGCGACGACGGCGAGCGCGATCGGGAGCACGGCCGCGACAAGGCCCCGAAGAGGGCGACGAGGACGACGGCGATGACCTGCGCGGTCAGCGTCTCGGCCCGGGACAGGTCGCGCTCGATGATGCTCTGGGACGACGCGCGTAGAGCGCGGGCCTGAGCGCCTCGTTCTGCGAGACGGACGCGTATTCCGTGACGGCGCGGGTGCGCACGTCAGGCGAGGCGACCGGCGCAGTGGGTGAAGCGGAGGCGGCCGTCGATCGCGTCCGACTCCCGCCGCACGGCGGCGAGACAGGCCTCGGCCGCAGCGGACGTCGGCGCGGAGACGAGGAGCGTGAATGGCTGGGCGCCATACCGGGGCAGGTGGTCGAAGTAGGCCAGGTTCCGCTGCGACTCGGCGCCGGGCACCTCGAAGCCGCCGTTCGAGAGCTTCGACTGCGCCCGGCCCGCGAAGGGGAGCGCGACGGCCGCAACGACCAGCCCGGCCGCGACCAACCACCACCGACGGCGCGGGCGGCGATGGTAAGACCGACGAGCACGCGCTCCACACGCCCACGATCGCATAAACGCAGCCGGGCTCCTCTCGTGCACGCCGGTGGCGGTCGGTGCCTCTGCTGTGGGGCGCGTTGTGGTTGAACGCGCTACATCGCCACCGTGGCGCCAGCGATGCGAGCCTTAGAAGAGGGGTGACTTGCATGTTCGAGCGTAGAGCAGGATCTCCGAGTGGTTCACCGTGGGAGCGGGAGGCGCAGGCGTGCGGTCGGCGAATCTTCATGGCCGGCCGACGATCCCCTGCGACGTCGGGACGTGCGCTCCACCGGGGTGCGCAGTCCGGGGCAATCGTGTGCGAGGATCTGGGTGTGGATGAGCGCCAGCATCAGGAGCTTCAGGTCTGGGCTGAGGCCCTAGCAGCCGCCACCGACGCCGAACGGCGGGCGATGGGCCACGCACTCTTGATGCTGCTCGCCCAAGTCGAGGCGCTCGAAGCCGAACTCGCTGCTAGGCTGGATGGCCCTGCCGCGGATGCCGCTCCGCCCCTCGGAGTTTTAGGGGCGTCCCATAGGCAGATCCTGGCTGTACGATCCATCTCGAGCGGGGGGCATCCAATTCGTTGTTAGGGGCATCCCATAGGACGCCTCCCTTCTCACGCCGGCCATGGGACTCCTGGGGGCCGAGGATCGTCTCCGACATGTGGCTTGGGCCTGACCGGTGATGCCCCTCCCCAGACGCCAGATCCTTCCTGGTTCTCACACCGGCCAGGGGACTCCGAGGGGGCGGAGCGGCATCTGCGGCAGGCTCGTCGGCGCACCAACGGGTGCACGTCCAGCCGCTTGGTCGCTCCCGGGAGCGACCTCCCGGACGGGACGATGTACTTCGACGGCTTGCGGTGGCCGTGCACCTGAACCGGGTGATCGGGCCGAACATAGGACGCCAGCCGCGCCCCAGACACGTCCCAGCGGTTGACGACGATCCCGCCGGTCTGGTTGACGATCCCGCCCTTGTGCCATGGCTCCGGGTTCGTGTGGGCGTCCCGGAACGTCGCCCAGTCACCCCGCTCGAACGGGACATAGCGCCCTCCCCAGCTCCCGCCGGCGTACTCCTCCAAAAATCCCCCGCTGGGCCAGTGCCGGATGCAACGCCATGCCGTCTTGTCGGCACCCACCGAACGGTGCTTAAGCGGCAGTCCGACTCGACATGCGCACGGGGTTGCCGCCATTGCCGCACTCAACGAGATCCAGCAGGGCGGTCCTGCGGAGTGCGGGCGCGGAGGCCACGGTCCGTTCGCCGCACCCTGCTCAAGCCTTTCCGGATCCGATCTCGGCGGGTATGCTGGCCCCAGATTTCGAATCCTGTTCTACGGGCCCGAGCCGTCTGCCGCATTCAAGCCGTTCGAAGCATGGGAGGGAGAGGATTCGAACCTCTGTAGGCAGAGCCAACGGGTTTACAGCCCGTCTCCTTTAACCACTCGGACACCCTCCCGAGCATCCCCATTCTAGTCGGCGAACGCCCGCGGCCCGCAGCGAGACGCCCCGGTGCGCGCGGGATCCGCGGGCCCATCGAGTGCCTCTGGTCTCGTCGTACCCAGTCGCTCAGGCACCTACTGGAAGGCGGCGGCGAGGGTGGACATGCCGAACTGGCGGGCGCCCTGGCCGCGGCCCGTGTCGGGGTGGTAGTACTCACGGAAGCCGTTCGAGGAGACCAGCGCCCTGACGCGTGCGGCCAGCTCCTCTGCCGCCGTTTCGTGCCCGTGGGCGAGCAGCCCGCGGTGGAGCATCCACGAGGCGGCGATCCAGGTCGGGCCGCGCCAGTACCGAAGCAGGAAGCGCGTGCGCGCGCGATATGCGCGCTCCTGGACCGATGTGGACGGGACCGGAAACCGGCGCCAGTAGCGCCGGTTGTCGAGCAGGTGTTCGCCGATGAGGCGCTCCGCGATCGCGGAAGGGAGTTGTGGGAGGGCGAGCGGGGCGAGACATGCCCATGTGGAGACGTCGAGCAGCCCGTCGGCGGAGTGGTCGAGGAATAGGCCGCGCGGCTCATTCCAGCACCGCTCGAGCAACGCCTGGCGTGTCCGCGCGGCCCGAACGGCGAAGCGAGGCGATGCGCCCATCCGTGCGAGAGCGTCGAGCGAGAGCGCGTAGGCGACGTTGGTGACCACCTCCTGGAGGACGAAGCCACCGCGGGCGCGTATGGGCGCAAGCTGGAACCGGTCACGCCGGTTGCGCCGAACCAGCGCGACGAAGCCGGGCAGTCCGTGCGCACGCCATCCCAGCGCCACGTCGAACTTCGGCGACGCGTCGAGCCCGGACTCGTCGGGCTGAACGATCGAGAGCAACCCCGTCGAGTCGGGATCGCGGTTTCGGTGAAGCCAGTCGTAGTGGGCCGACAGGCGCTCGAGACCTTCCGTGCGGAAGCCCGGGTCCTGGGACGCCGCCGCGACGAGCTCCCACGCAAACGCCAGAAGCGGCGGTTGGATGGTGCGCGTCATTCGGTCCCTCGGCGAGAGCACGTTATAGAACGGGCGTCGCGAGAACCGCACCCGCCGGTCCCAGAAGACGGTGTGACCGATGAAGCCGTCCGGCTCCTGAGCGGCCACGAGGCTGCGAAGCTCCTCCCGCGCTCGCCGCGGATCGAGCGCCGCCCACGCCACCGCGTGGAAACACGAGTCCCAGTAGAACTGGGCCGGGAACTTCGACACATCGGGCGCCGTGAACCCGAACGGCGTGCCGTCACGGGCGACGCCGGCGCACCAGTTGTGCTCCAGCACACGCCGAGCTGCGCGACGAACGACGCTCGCATCGGTCGACACACGCATGTTCACGCCATACCCGCGCTCTCGCGACACCATTCTCGCCGCGCCGCCGTCCCCACTCCTTCTCTGGACCTGAACCGAATCTCTACCCACCCTCGCACGCCGGCCGCGAAGATGGAGCCATGAGAGAACCGCACTCCCCGGGCATGGAGACTCCGCTCCTCTGCGAGCTCCATGCCCATTCGTCTTGGTCGGACGGCGAGCTGGAGCTCGGGCAGGTCGTCGACCTGTACGGCCGCCGCGGCTTCGACGTCCTCTGCATCACCGACCACACCGTCCCCGGCGGCGAGATGATCACCGCGCGAAACCACCTCGCCTACCTCGAGGCGATCCGCGAGCAGGCCGCCCGGGCGGCGGTCCGCTACGGCATGCTCGTGATCCCCGGCCTCGAGCTGACGTGGGACGGGAGCGAAGCGACCGACGGCGCGCACGCGGTGGCGGTGGGACTGGAGGAGTTTGTGTCGGTCGCGAACGGCATCGACGCGGCGATCGACGCGGCCTCCGAGGCGGGCGCAGCGATCATCGCCGCCCACCCGCACGGCCCGCGCTCGGACCCCCAGCCCGGCCGGACGACCCGCCGCTTCTGGGCCGACGAGGCGCTGCGGGCGCGGGTGCACCGCTTCGAGCTCCTGAACCGCAACCAGGCGTTCGAATGGGTTGCCGCCGCCGGACTGCCCGCGGTGGCGTCCGGCGACTTCCACCGGCCCGAGCATGCCGATACCTGGAAGACGCTCATCCCGTGCGCCCCAACCGTCGCCGCGGTGGTCGAGTACCTGCGCTCGGGCGAACCGGCGGCGCTCACGCGGCCGGGAGCGGCGGCCGCCAAGCCGGCGGCGGTCGCGCGGGCCGTGTGATGCTCCCCGGGCTCAGCCGCGGATGCCCGGCGGCAGCGCGTCGCCATGCGCCTCGATCAGCTCGTCCACCAGCCGGCACACGCCCTCCGGCGCCAGCGTCGCGGCGGCGTTGGGATCGAGGAGCGCGGCATGGTACACGTGCTCGCGCCTGCCTTCGAGCGCGGCGCGCACGGTCAGCTCACAGACGTTCAGGAATGTGCGGTTGAGCGCGGCCAGCTGGGGCGGCAGCGGGCCGATCGCAGTCGGCTGGACGCCGCCCCCGTCGACCAGGCACGGCACCTCCACGCACGCCCCGTCGGGCAGGTTCGGGATGAGGCCGCGGTTTCGGACGTTTCCGTAGATCACGCACGGTTCGCCTGTGGCGATCGAATGGACGATGAGGGAGGCGTATTCGAGGCTGCGCTCGATCTCGAACGGCTCGCCCGCCTGAAGCATCCGCCGCATGTCGTCGTAGAGGCGCAGGTTCTCCTCGCTCCGGCCGACGTAGTCGCCGACGAGAATCCGGAAGCGCTCGATCATCTCGTCGCTGCGCAGGAAGTACGGCAGGTACTCCGCCGAATGCTCGCTCGACTCCGTCGGGAAGTACCCGAGCCGGCGGTACATCTCGACGCGGACGCGCCGGCGCAGGTCAGGGTCGCCGGCGATCGCCTCGTCCAGGCGCGGGTAGAGGCTCTCGCCGTCGCGCTCGAACCGCAGGATCCACGCCTGGTGGTTGACGCCCGCGCCGAGGTAGGTCACCTCCTCGTACGGCACGCCGACCAGCTCGGCCAGCTCCCGCGTCGTCCACTGCACCGAGTGGCAGAGCCCGACGACCCGCTCGATCGGCGATCCGGCGTACGTCGCCCAGCACAGCATCGCCATCGGGTTGGTGTAGTTGAGGAGCCAGGCGTCGGGGCAGAGCTCGGCCATGTCGGCGCCGATTCCGAGCATCACGGGGATCGTGCGCAGGGCGCGGAAGATGCCGCCGACGCCCAGCGTGTCGGCGATGGTCTGGCGCAGGCCGTAGCGCTTGGGGATCTCGAAGTCGAGGAGCGTCGCCGCGTGCCCGCCCACCTGGATCATGTTGATCACGTGGTCGCAGCCGTCCAGGGCGGCGCGGCGGTCGAGGTGGGCCTCGATCCGCGCCCGGGCGCCGAGGGCGTCGTTCGTCCAGCGGGCGATGCCCTCGGCGGTCTCCAGCCGCTCGCGGTCGATGTCGTGGAGGGCGATCGTCGCCTCGGCCAGCTCGGGGAACGCGAGCAGGTCGCCGAGCAGGTTCTTGGTGAACTCGACGCTCCCGGCGCCGATGAACGCGATTCGGGTCATGAGCGAAAGTGTTCCATTTCTGCTAGAAACGCGCAAGAATGTTCACGACGGCGGAACTGCGCGCGCTCGACCAGCTCTCGACGCCGGGCGGGCGTCTGGGCGTCGTGGCCGCCGACCAGCGCACGAAGCTGGTGCACGCGCTGGAGCGCGCCGGCCTGGGGAGCGCGCCGGCGACCATGCGGGCGTTCAAGCTCGAGCTGGTGCGGGCGCTGGCGCCGGACGCGCCGGCGATGCTGCTCGATCCCGAGATCGCGCTGCCGCACGTGCTCGACGAGCGGGCCTTCCCCGCGCGCACCGGGCTCCTCGTCTCGCTCGAGCGAAGCGGCGCCGTCCGCACGCCAGACGGGCTCCGCCGCGCCGAGCTCCTTCCCGACGTCGGCGCGGCCGGCGTCCGCGCACTCGGCGGGACGGGCGCGAAGCTCCTCGTCCGGCTCCGGTCCGACCGCGAGTCCTCCGACGGCGAAAACGCCGCCGTCATCCGGGCCGCCGCGGCCGACTGCGCCCGCCACCACCTCCTCCTCGTCGTCGAGGTGCTCATCTACCGGCAGGACGACGAGGACGCGCCGGCGTTCCTGGCCCGCCGCGCCGAGCTGATCCGCGACGGCGCCCTCCTCGCCCAGGAGTGCGGCGCGCGCTACCTGAAGCTCGAGTACCCCGGCGACGGCGGCGCGTGCGAGGCGGTGACCGCCGCGCTCGACGTGCCGTGGGCGCTCCTCTCCGCCGGTGTCGACCACGACGCGTTCGTCGGCCAGCTCCGCGTCGCCCTCGCCGGCGGCGCGAGCGGGTTCATCGCCGGCCGCTCGATCTGGAAGGAGGCGGTGGCGATGGCGCCCGACGCCCGCCGCGCCTTCCTCCTCGGCGAGGGGCGGCGGCGGCTCGAGCAGCTGATCGCGATCGCGGATGCATAACCGGAGTCGGTCCCATGGCGGTCCATGCATCAGAGGAGTCTGACTCCGTTTATGCACGGACTACAGTCTGGCCCGGTGTTCGACCTGCTCGTCGTCGGCGACTGCAACCCCGATCTCCTCATCGCCGGCGCCGACGTCGTGCCCGAGTTCGGGCAGCGCGAGAAGCGGGTCGACGCCGCCGACCTGGTGGTGGGCGGCTCCGCGGCGATCGCGGCGTGCGGCGCCGCCCGGCTGGGCCTGCGAACGGCGTTCGTCGGCGCGGTGGGCGACGATGCGTTGGGGCGGTTCATGCTCGACGCCCTGGCCGAACGGGGCGTCGACGCCGGCTGGAGCCCGGTCGAGCCGGGCGCGAGCACCGGCATCACGGTCGCCCTCGTGTGCCGCGACGACCGGGCGATGCTGACGGCGACCGGCGCGATGGCGGCGCTCAGCGCCGGCCAGGTCGACCGCGCCCTCCTGGCGATGAGCCGGCACGTCCACGTCGCGTCGTACTTCCTGCTCGACGGCCTCCAGCCCGGCCTGCCCGCGCTCGTCGCGGAGGCCCACGGGCACGGCGCCACGGTCTCGATCAACCCCCAGGGCGACCCGTCCGGGGCGTGGGACTCCGGCCTGCCCGAGCTCATCCCCGAGATCGACGTGCTCTTCGTGAACGAGGACGAGGACCTGCACATCGACTCCCGGGCCTGTCCGTGCGTCGTCGTGCGGCGCGGCCGCCGCGGGGCGGCGGTACGGACATCGGCAGGCGTCGTGGAGCACCCGGCCGTCGCGGTCGACGCCGTGGACGCGACCGGCGCCGGCGACAGCTTCGACGCCGGGTTTCTGGCCGCGTGGCTCGCGGGCGAGACGCCGGAGAGCGCCCTCGCGCTCGCCTGCGCATGCGGCGCGCTCTCGACCCGCGCCGTGGGCGGGACGGCGGCGCAGCCCACCATGGCCGAGGCGCGGGGCGTGCTCGCGTGATCCTCTGCGTGGCCGCGAACCCGTCCATCGATCGGCTCTTCGAGGTCGAGCGGCTCGTCCCGGGCGAGATCCATCGCCCGGCCCGGTTCGCGCAGGTGCCCGGCGGCAAGGGCCTGAACGTGGCCCGGGCGGCGGCCGCGCTCGGCGGCGAGGTCCGGACGGCGACGCTCCTCGGCGGGCACGCCGGGCGCTGGATCGCGCAGGAGCTCGAGGCCGCCGAGCTCGACGTGGACGTGGCCTGGGCGGATGTCGAGACGCGCTCCTCGCTCTCGGTCGCGGGGGCGCCCGAGGGCCTGACCGAGTTCTACGAGCATGGGCCCGAGGTCGCTGCGGCCGACTGGGCGCGCTTCGCCGCGCTGGTCGCCCGGCGCGCGCCGGCGGCCGGGTGGATGACGATCTCCGGGTCGCTCCCGCCCGGCGCGCCCGCCGACGCCTACGCCCGGCTCGTCCCGCTCGCTCGGACGGCATTCGACAGCAGCGCGGCCGGGATCGACGCCCGGCCGGCGCTCGTGAAGCTGAACGCCGGCGAGGCTTCCGCGGCTACCGGACGGCCGGTGGCCGACCGGCCCGGCGCGTTCGCCGCCGCGGCGGCGCTCCACGAGCGCTCCGGCGGCGCCGCGATCGTCACCCTCGGCCGCGACGGCGCCGTCCTGGTGACGGCCGACGGCGGCCGCCTCTCCGCCACGAGCGGCGCCGAGGGGCGCTACCCGGTCGGATCCGGCGACGCCTTCCTGGCCGGCGTGGTCGTCGAGCTCGACCGCGGCCGGGGCTGGGAGGCGGCCCTCCGCCTCGGGATCGGCGCGGCGGCGGCGAACGCCGAGGTCCACGGCGCCGGCCGCCTGCATCGGGATCGGGCGGAGGAGCTGGCGGCGCAGGCCGTGGTGGCCGTCAGCCCTTGAGACCCGTCGTCGCCAGCGAGCGCACGAACCAGCGCTGGCCGACGACGAAGACGACGAGCATCGGCGCGAGCGCCATCACGTTCCCTGCCATGAGCAGCGTCCAGTTGGTCTGGTGGGCGCCCTGGAACGTGGCCAGGCCCAGCTGCACGGTGCTCTCGGCCGGCGTGTTGATCACGATGAGCGGCCACAGGAAGTCGTTCCACGTCCACAGGAACGTGACGATCGCGAGCGTCGCCAGCGCCGGCATCGAGAGGGGAACCACGATCCGGACGAGGACGCCCAGCCGCGAGCAGCCGTCCATCCGCGCCGCCTCCTCGAGCTCGATCGGCAGGGTGCGGAAGAACTGCCGCAGGAGGAAGATCCCGAACGGCGTCACCAGGTTGGGCACGATCAGCGCGCCCAGGGAGTCGATCAGCCCCAGGTGCTGCACGATCAGGAACGTCGGGATCATGACGACCTGGAACGGCACCATCAGCGTCGCCAGCATCGCCACGAAGAGGAGGGCGCTGCCGAAGAACCGCATCCGCGCGAAGGCGTACCCCGCCAGGCTGCAGAAGACGAGGTTTCCGAGGACGGCCGCCCCGGTCACGATGAAGCTGTTCAGGAAGAAGTGGCCGAAGGGGGCGGCGTTGAGCGCGTTCGGGTAGTTCTGCCAGTGGATCCCGGAGGGGATGAGCTTCGGCGGGAAGTGGCGCGCCTCGGGCAGCGTCTCGATGGACGTCACGAGCATCCACAAGAGCGGCAGGAGCATCAGCGCCGAGATCGGGATGAGCGCCAGGTGGCGCGGGCTGAACGGGAGCCGCAGCCTCATGAGCTGTAGTGCACGCTCCGCCTCCCGACCCAGAGCTGCACGAGGGTCAGGACGAGCGTCGCCACGAAGAGGACGTAGGCGACGGCCGCCGCGTAGCCCGCGTGGAACAGGTTGAAGGCCTGGTCGTAGAGGTAGTAGACGATGACCGTCGTCGCCCGCAGCGGCCCGCCCCGCGTCGTCACGTAGATCTCGTCGAAGACCTGGAGCGCGTTGATCGTCGACCACACGATCAGAAAGAGCGTCGCCGGCGACACGAGCGGCACGACGACGTGCCGGAACCGCGCCCACCGGCCGGCGCCGTCAAGCCTGGCCGCCTCGACGATGTCCTGGGGGATCCCCTGCAGCGCGGCGAGGTAGATGATGACGTCGAAGCCGAGCCAGCCCCACACGGTCATGGCCACGACGGCGTAGAGGGCCTGGTCGGGGTCCTGGAAGAACCCGTACGGGCCCAGATCCACCTTGCCCATGAGGTAGTTGGCGACGCCGTACGTCGGCTCGAGCAGCCAGTTGAAGATGATCCCGGTGGCAACGGTCGACGTGGCCACGGGCACGAAGACGGCGGTGCGGTAGAAGCGCGAGAAGCGGATGCGCGCGTTCAGGAGCAGCGCGAGCCCGAGGGCGCCGAACACCGAGAGCGGCACGAAGAGGGCCGTGTAGACGAGCGTCCGCCGCACGGAGTCGCGGAAGACGGGGTCGTGCACGAGCTCGCGGTAATTCGAGGCGCCGACCCAGGACGGCGACGTGAGCAGGTCGTTCTGCTGGAAGGAGAGCAGGAGCGACCAGCCGATCGGGAGCAGCCCGAAGACCCCGATCAGGGCGGCCGCCGGGAGCACGAAGAGCCATCCGCTCGTGTGCTCGGAGCGCAGGATGCGGGCGATCACGAGCCCTGCGCGAGCACCTGGTTCGCCTGATCGGCCGCCTGGTCGAGCGCGTCGGCCGGCTGCGCCTTCCCGAGCAGCACGGCCTGGATCGCCTGGCCCATGGCCTCCGACACCTCGTTGTAGGTGGGGATCGCCGGGCGCGCCTTGAGCGCGTTCTTCTCGTTCTGCACGAACTCCGCGACGCCGGGGTACTTCTTGACGTAGGCCTGGTAGTCGGGCAGCTTCGTCTGCGACGCACGGATCGGCAGGTCACCGGTGGCGAGCGACCACTTCATCGCCTCGGGCGCGGACGTGAACCAGGTGAGAAACGTCCACGCCGCCTTCCGGCGGTCGTCGCCGTTGTCGAAGAGCACCCACTGGTCGGGGCCGGAGATGGTCTGATGGTTCTGATCGCCGGGAAGGATCTGGACGCCGTAGTCGACGTCGGGGAACCCGGAGAGGTCCCACGGGCCGGTGAACAGCATGGCGATCTTGCCGGAGTTGAAGAGGTTGGCGTAGTTGCCGTTGCCGTTGTCCAGATAGACGGAGTGGTCGACCGTGGCCATCTGCTGGAGCAGCGTGGCCGCGTGGACGCCGGCCGGCGAGTTGAACGCGGCGTGCGTTCCGTCGGGCGTCAGGATGTCGCCCCCGGCCTGCCACAGGAGCGCGTCGAACCGCCAGACCGTGTCCTCGCCGCCGTCGGCCACGTAGGCCCACCCGAACTGCTTCTTGGACGAGTCGGTGAGCTTCTTGGCCGCCGCCCGGAAGTCGTCCCACGTCCAGTCGGCGCTCGGATACGCCATGTGCGCCTGGTCGAAGAGCTTCTTGTTGTAGACGAGCGCCAGGTTGTCGACCAGCGCGGGCATGCCGGTGATCTTGCCGCCCACCTGGACGGCCTCCCGCTCGGCGGGCCAGAAGTCGTTCCAGTTGACCGAGGGGTCACCGTCGATCAGCGGCTTCAGGTCGACCGCGCGCGGCGTGCGGGCGACGTTGGCCGCCCAGGAGCCGTACAGATAGGAGATGTCGGGGTAGTGCCCGCCCCGGATCGCCGTCAGCACCTTCTGGAGGGCGTAGTCCGTGTTGCCGTAGTTCTGGACGGTGACGTGGATCTTGGGGTGCGTCGCGTTGAATCGCTTGGCCGCCGCCTGGATCGCCCGGCCCTCGATATCGGTGTAGCCGTGCCAGACGAGGACGTTGACGACGCCGTTTCCGGAGGAGCCGGAGCCGCCGCAGCTGGCGGAGAGCGACGTCAAAAGGACGGCGAGGACGAGGAGCAGGCGTCTCATTGCAGCACCACCGATCGTGTCAGATTGCGGGGCAGGTCCGGATCGAGCCCTTTCAGTTGGGCGAGGGCGACGGCGAGGCGCTGTGCGGCCACCAGCGCGGCGAGGGGGTCGGGATCGAGCGCGACGAGCGTCGCGCCCGTGCGGCGGACATCGTCGGCGAGCGGCCCGTCGATGGGGCCGAGCGGGAGCACGGCGGTGTGCTCGTCGGCGAGCGCGATCGGGCCGTGGCGGTACTCCATCGCCGGATAGGCCTCCGCCCACGCCTGCCCGGCTTCGCGCAGCTTGAGCGCCGCCTCGGACGCGAGCCCGAGCGTCCAGCCGCGGCCGAGGAAGTGGAAGCGGTCGAAGGCCTCTGGGGCGACCGGATGCGGCGCTGCCAGGACGCGACGGGCGGCCTCGATCGAGGAGGCCGGGTCGAAGCCGAGGTGGGCGCGGAGCATGACGAGGACCGCGGTGGCGGCGCGGGTCTGGACGACCGACCGCTCGTCGGCGAAGGGAAGCGCCACGGCCCGCTCCGCCGCCGCCGCGATCGGGCTCTCCGCGACCGCCGTCACGGCCAGCGTCGGCGTGCCGGGGAGGCTGCGGAGGACGTCGAGCACCTCGGTCGTCGTGCCGGAGCGCGAGATGGCGACGACGGCGTCGTAGCGGCGCCCGGCCGGGAACTCCGACGCGGCGAATGCGTCGGATTCGCCCGCGCCCACCTCCTCCCGCGCGGCCGCGTAGGACTGGCCCACGAAGAGGGAGGTGCCGCAGCCGATCACGGCGATGCGGGCGCCGTGCGGCGGGAGCCCATCGGTGGCGGCGAGGGCCGCGGCCTCAGCCCAGACGTCGGGCTGGCTCGCTACCTCCTGCTCGATTGCGCTCATTTGGCGGGAGATTATGACGAAAACGCGCAGAAAGCAACCAGGCTCGCGCGCGGGAGGCCGGTATGCTGGGCGCGGTGCGGCAGGTCGATCGGTTCAGCAGGATCATCGAGCGGCTCTCGGCCAACGGGTCGGTGACCGTCGCCGACCTCGCCGACGAGTTCGGCGCCTCGCCGGCGACCATCCGCCGCGACCTGGCCCGGCTCGAGGACCAGCGGCTCCTGGCCCGCACGCACGGCGGCGCGGTCGCCCACGGCGTGCTCTATGAGCTCCCGCTCCGGTACCGGAGCGTGCGCCGCCAGGAGCAGAAGGTGCGGATCGCCCGGGCGATGGTTGCCCGGGTGCCCGAGGGGGCGGCGATCGGCCTCACCGGCGGCACGACCACGACTGAGGTGGCGCGGGCGCTCTCCGACCGGCGCCGGGTCACGGTGGTCACCAACTCGCTCAGCATCGCGTCCGAGCTGGCGGTGCGCCCGAACATGAAGCTCGTCCTGACGGGCGGCGTCGCCCGGGCCGAGTCCTACGAGCTGGTCGGCCCGATCGCCGAGGCGGCACTGGCGGCGCTCAACCTCGACGTGGCGATCTTGGGGGTGGACGGGATCTCGGTCGAGTCCGGGCTCACGACCCACCACGAGGTCGAGGCGCACACGAACCGCGCCCTCATCGAGCGCGCCCGCCGCGTGGTCGTCGTGGCCGACAGCTCCAAGCTCGGCCTGGTCGCCTTCGCCCGCATCTGCGAGCTCCGCGACGTCGACGAGCTGATCACGGACACCGAGGCCGAGGACGGCACGATCGAGGCGCTGCGCGAGGCCGGCGCCCAGGTCACGCTGGTCTGACCACGCAATTCCGGGGCCAGGCACGCAATTGCGGGGTCAGGCACGCAATTGCGGGGCCAGGGCTCGGCTCACGCCGTTGGCTCGACCTCACCCCGTTGCGTTCGACCGGGCCTCGACCGCCATACCCGGAGTCGCCCATAGCCTCGGGTCTCCCACCATGGCATGATCGCGTGCACCCGATCGGGGTGAACATCCCATGCCCCGCCAAGACTGGTGCGCCGGGTAGCTGCCGACCCTCCGACCGCTCGGCCTGGCACCGCAATTGCGTGCCTGACCCCGGAATTGCGCTACATCGCCGCTCGCCGGCACCGCTCCTCAACCTTCGATCGCCGTCCCCGGAGTCGCCGCACAGCCTAGGGCCTCCCACGATGGTATTGCCGCGACCCGCGCAACTGCTAGACCAGGCCTGGCACCGCAATTGCGTGCCTGACCCCGGAATTGCGCGAGGCCGCTAGTCGGCGTTTCGCAGGGCCTGCGCCTCGGGCAGGCCCTCGAGCTTCTTCAGCGTGTTGTTCTCGATCTGGCGGATGCGCTCGCGGGTGACGCCGAACGCGCGCCCGACCTCCTCGAGCGTGCACGGCTGCTCGCCCTTCAGGCCGAAGCGAAGCTCGATCACCTTGCGCTCGCGCTCCGGAAGCGAGTCGAGCGCTCGGTCGATGTCCTCGCGCCGCAGCGTCGTTGTCGCCGAGTCGAACGGCGAGATCGCCTGTTCGTCCTGGACGAAATCGCCCAGCTCGGACTCCTCCTCCTCGCCGATCGGCTTCTCGAGGCTGACCGGGAGCTGGGCCATCCGCTGGATCTCGCGCACCTCGTCGGCGGTCATGCCGAGCTCGAACGCGATCTCGTCGGGGCGCGGCTCGCGGCCGAGCCGCTGCACGAGCTGACGCTCGATGTGGACGACCCTGTTCAGCTTCTCGACCATGTGCACCGGGATCCGAATCGTGCGCGCCTTGTCCGCGATCGCCCGCGTCACCGCCTGGCGGATCCACCACGTGGCGTATGTCGAGAACTTGTAGCCCTTGCGGTAGTCGAACTTCTCGACGGCGCGGATCAGGCCCAGGCTGCCCTCCTGGATCAGGTCGAGGAACGAGAGCCCGCGGCCGAGGTATCCCTTCGCGATCAAGACGACGAGCCGCAGGTTGGCCTCGGTCATCTGCTGCTTGGCCAGCATGTCCCCCCGCTCGATGCGCTTGGCGAGGCTGACCTCCTGGTCGGCCGTGAGCAGCGAGACCTTGCCGATCTCGCGCAGGTAGAGCCTCAGCGAGTCGAGGCTCGGCTCGACCGTGAGGTCGAGCTCGGGCGGCTTCTCGCCGTGCAGGGCGGCGTCGTGCTGCGCGGTCTGGCGCGAGTCCGCGTCGAGGAGCTCGATGTTGTGGTCGAGGAGGTAGGTGTAGAAGTCCTCGAGCTGCTCCTTGGAAAGCTCGACCTCCTCGAGCGTAGCTGCGACCTCGTCATAGGTGAGGTAGCCCTTGTCATGGCCCTCCTGCACCAGCGTCCGGAGCTCTTCGATGTCCGCAAGTGCGGTGTCGACCGTGAGCATGGGCCCCCTCGTAAGCGTCGATGGTTGTTCAGACCGGTGAAGCACGGCGATGGCCGGAATCGGGGAAAGCAGCGGCCCCCGACTCCCGGCGCTGGGGAACAAAGCGGATCGCAGACGCCGCCAGTATAGCCGCGGTTTCGCGGCCTTCAAAGACGCGCGCTGTCACGAATTCGTGCCGCCGGTGCGACGTCTACCCGGTCGGGGTGGCGAGGGCCACCCGGGCGGAGACGCGCACCACCGGATCCCCCACCATGTTGGCGATGACCGGCTCGGCGAACTGCTCGAGCGGCGCCGGCGTGCGCTCCCACCCCAGGAGCTGGCGGAGCGTCTCGACGACCACGGGGTCGAGCGCCCTATAGGCGCCGTCTTCGACCCTGACCGCGACGCCGAGGCTCTCGTCCGCGAGCCCGATGCAGGCGAGCGCCTCGGCGCCCCCCTTCGAGACCGCGCCGGGCACCGCCCGCATCAACTCCGTGTCGAGATCGCCGTCGCCGCGCACCAGCTCGGGATGGGCACGCATCGCCCCGAACTGGCGGGGCAGGTCGTCCGCAAGCCGGGCGTACATCGCCGCCATCGTCTGGAGGGGGAGCACGAAGGCGAGGACGCCGCACCCGTCCACGCAGGTCTCCATGGTCCCGGCGTCCACGCCGGCCCGGCCCGCCACCTCGGTGCGGGCGGCCTCCTGGGAGGGGTGGCCCTCGTGCCGGTAGCCCGCGATCTCCCAGCCGCGGTGGACGCTCAGCGCCAAGAACCCGAGGTGGTTCCCCGAGCAGTTGTGCCGCAGCCGCTCCTCGGGCGTCCCCCGGTGATTGTCCAGGGCCGCGGCGGTGAGCCCGCAGGCGGCAAGGCCGCGCTCGACCGCGGCGACGTGGATGTCCTGGCCCATGTGCGAGGCGCACGCCACCGCCAGCACCTCCTCGTCGAGGCCGAGCGCGTCGAAGCCGCCCGAGGCGAGGAGCGGCTCCACCTGGTACGGCTTCGCGCACGACCGCATCGTCGTCAGCCGGTCCGGGTCGCCGCACGCCGCGACGAGTGTCCCGTCCGCCTGCGCGACCGCAACGTGGACGCGATGAGTGCTCTCGGCGACGCCGCTTCGGCTCACGGTGACCAGGGACGGCTCGCTCACGAGGAAGCACACTATCCATCATGTGGACCGACCCGGCCTGGCTCGAGGGCGCCCGCGGCTGGATCGCCGAGCAGGTCGCTCGGCTCGGTATGGCGCCGGCAGGCGACGTGGAGCAGCCGCACGTGCGGCCGTGGGCGACGGTGATGCGGCTGCCCGTGCGCGGCGGCGCCGTCTGGTTCAAGGCCATGTCGCCGCCGGTCGCGGATCTGGTGGCGGCGGGCGTTCCGGACTGCCGCCTGCCCGTCCTCCCGCGCCTCTTCGCCGACCTCCTCGACGCCGAGGGGCTGACGGCGGCGCGCGACGTCGTCCCCAGGATCGAGGAGGCCTGCGCGGAGCTGGCGGCGACCGGGATCCCCGCGACCGTCGACCATTGCGACCTCCACGACGGCCAGGTCTTCCTGGACGGCGGCACATACCGCTTCCTCGACTGGGGCGACGCCTCGCTCTCCCACCCGTTCCTGAGCCTCACCGTGGCGCTTCGCCGGACGACCAGCGAGGCCCCCGTCATCGACGCCTACCTCGAGCCGTGGGAGTCGTTCGCACCCCGCGCGCAGCTCATACGGGCGGCGGCGCTCGGGAGGGTGCTCGGCCTGGCCTCGAAGGCGCTCACCTGGCACCGGATCTCCGCGGCCGTCCCCGAGGCGCGCCGGACATATCCCCACGCCCTGTCCCGGTGGGTCTGGGAGGCGGTCGCGGCGCTCGCGTAGGGTTCGGGTATGCCCGAGCTGCCCGAGCTGGAGGCCTTCGTGATTGCCCAGAGGGAGGCGCTCACCGCCGAGCCCGTGGCCGCCGTCCCGGTCGCACATTTCGCCACCCTGAAGACGATCGACCCACCGATCCAGTCGCTGGCCGGGCAGCGCTTCACCAGCCTCGGCCGCCGGGCCAAGCGCATCCTGCTCCAGGCCGAGGGCGGCGACACGCTCCTCCTCCACCTGATGTCGGCGGGGAAGCTCACGGTCGGCGGGAAGCGGGCCAAGAGCGCCGTCCTCGCCGTCACGTTCGCCTCGGGCCTCGAGCTCGTGATGTCGGAGGCCGGCTCCAAGCGACGGGCGGCGGTGTGGCTGATGCGCCCGGACGCGCTTGGCGCCGAGCTCGATCACCTCGGGCCGGAGCCGCTCGACCCCGCGTTCACGCCGGAAGTCCTGGCTGAGCGGCTGGAGGCGCGGCCGCACCAGCTGCACGCCTTCCTGCGCGACCAGCGCGCCGTCGCCGGCATCGGGCGGGCGTTCGCGAACGAGATCCTCTGGGCGGCCATGCTCTCGCCCTACCAGCGCGGGCAGACGGTCTCCGACGACGAGCTCGTGCGCCTGCACGGCGCCATCACAGGCGTCCTCGGCACGACGGTCGACCGGCTCGTGCCGCTCTCAACGGCCGGGCTCACGACCAAGGCCGACCGCGGCTATGCGGTGCACGACCGGCTGGGGCAGCCGTGCCCGCGCTGCGGCGACACGATACGGCGCGTGTCGTTCGAGGAGCATACGATCTTCTACTGCCCCACCTGCCAGACGGGTGGGCGGACGCTCGCCGACCGGCGGCTCTCGCGGTTGCTCCGGGAGTAGCCTGGGTAGTCGCGGTAGGATTCCCAAGATGCTTGAACACGCAAGTACCTTCGAGCACGACCTGCAGGCAGCGGAGCCCGACGTGCGCCTGGCGCTGACGCGGGCGGGCGTCACCGGCGTCGAGAAGGTGATCCGGATCGCCCACTCCGGCACCGAGCTCCTCTACTACGCCGCGATCGACTGCTACGTCGACCTCGACCCGGACCAGAAGGGCGTCCACATGTCGCGCTTCCCCGAGACCGTGGCCGAGGCGATCGACCAGGTCGTGATCGGCGAGGCGCTGCACGTCGAGGACCTGGCCCAGCACATCGCCGAGCGCATCGTGGAGCGCCAGCAGGCGATCCGGTCGGAGGTGATGATCCGGGCCAAGTTCCCGATCACGCGGCGGTCGCCGGTCTCGAACATGCCGACGCAGGAGATCTACCACCTGATCGGGCACGCGCTCGCCAACGGCGCCGGGCCACGGCGGATGGTCGGCGTCGAGGTGCGCGGCCTGAACGCGTGTCCGTGTGCGCAGGGGCTCGTCCGCGAGCGCGCCCGTGAGCGGCTGGCCGAGGCTGGCTACGACCACGGCCAGATCGACGAGATCTTCGCCCTCCTCCCCGCCGCGACCCACAACCAGCGGGCCGAGGCGACGCTCATGGTCGGGACGACGCGCGAGATCGACGCCCGCGACCTGATCCAGATCGCCGAGCACTCGATGAGCGCACCGGTGTTCGAGCTCCTGAAGCGGCCGGACGAGCTCTTCGTCGTCGAGCATGCCCATCTGCACCCGCGCTTCGTCGAGGACTCGGTGCGGCTGATGATCGCAGGGGCGCTCGACCGCTATCCCGACCTCTCCGACCGCTGCTTCCTGCTCGCGCGCCAGGTCAACCACGAGACGATCCACAACCACGACGTCCTGGCCGAGCGCCACGGCGTCGTCGCCGAGCTCCGGGCCGACCTCGAGGGCCGCCCGCCCGCGCCGACCCACACGACGGCGCGCGACTGGCTCGAGAGGTAGCCTCGGCCCCGGCCACGATCAGGCCGGCGACGGGGCTGACGTCAGCGCGCTCCCGAGCTCGCGACGCGGTCCTGGTCGGAGGCGTTCGGGCACTCGGTCGCATCGGAGGACGAGGCGGCCGAGCTCCGGGAGACCCGCTCCGAGGCGTACTTCGCCGGGGCGCTGCGGGAGCAGACGATCCTGGTCGCCGAGGCGGACGGAGCGCTGGTCGGGTATGTGCAGTTCGGCGAGGGCGGCGCCCGGCCGATCCCACGGCCCTGGACGGCGGAATCGTTCGCTAGCCGCGGGTGCCCGAGATCCGAGGCGGCGGAGGATCTCGTGATGGTGCTCGAGCGGTAGTGCGGCTCGCCGCACGTCGGGTCTCGGGAACACCACCCGCCCGACGCCTGGCAGCCGTAACGCGCCGGCGCCCCGCCGTGACGAGACTTGGCCCATGACCGCGACCGCCGAAACGAAG
>DASQXS010000033.1:0-28281 GCA_035639615.1 Gaiellales bacterium
GGACTCGAACCCGCACCGCCCGGCCCACAACCGGGGCTCCGCCCGTTGAGCTACGGCCACGCTTTTCCGCCCGGCTCGGCCGGACGGCTTCGGAACAGGCGCGGCAGGAGTCGAACCCGCATCAGCTGCGGTTGGAGCGCAGCGCTCTTTCCGGTTGAGCTACGCGCCTGTGATCGTGGAAGGTGAGAGCCCGCCCGCGGGGTCGAACCGCGACCGACGCCGTACGAGGGCGTTGTGCTGCCATTCACACCAGGCGGGCACATCTTCAACTCCAGTTCCCTCGCAGTCGTCGGTATCGGTGTCCGCCGGATTTCTCTCCGCGCGGTTCCCGAGTCCCAGCCGGCCTCCCGGTGGAGCGCCGGCCCTCGCACGCGTTGCCGCATTGTGCAAGTCCTCCCCAGCAGCGCCAGGGTTCTCCCGGAGTGCCCTCGAGAGGACTCGAACCTCTCATCTCCCGCCTGGGAGGGCGTCGTCGTGCTCGTCGGGCGGTCGCGCCTCGGAAACGACTGAGGGCGACTCGTGCGAGTCGCCCTCATCGAAGGATCCACGTGCGTGTCGAGCAATGCTCTTAGTGCAGGTGTCCTCCGATGAGGATGGTGGCGGACGGCCGATCGTCTCGGCCTGCGGCGTGCTCCGACGGGCCGGTCGGTGACCAGCTCGGGCAGGCGGTGAAGGCGAGGACGGCGCGCTTCATGGCCTGCTCAGGATACGAACACCCGGCCAGAAATGCAAGCGCCCGGCCTGACGAGTTATCGACCGGCGGCGGTCAGAGCGCCGGGTCGACCGGCTCGCTCTCGAGGGCGAGCACTGCGAAGACGCACTCGTGGACGCGGTAGAGCGGCTCGCCGCGCACGAAGCGCTCGAGCGCCTCGATCCCGAGCGCGAACTCGCGCAGCGCGAGCGAGCGCTTGGCGCCGAGCCCGCGCGCCCGGAGGCGCTCGAGGTTGCCGGCGGCGGCGTACTCGGGGCCGTAGATGATGCGCAGGTACTCGCGGCCGCGGCACTTGACCGCGGGCTGGACGAGGCCGCGCGGGCCGCGCGTCACGAACCCGACGGGCTTCACGACCATGCCCTCGCCGCCGCGCCCCGTGAGCTCCTCCCACCAGCTGGTGGCGTCGGCCTCGCTGCGCGGGTCGGCGAGGTCGACGACGACGTGGGTCGTCGCCTGCAGGAGCGGCGCGTCGCGCTCGCAGAGCCGCGCCAGCGTGGCCATGTGCCAGAGGTGGTCGCGGTCGACGTGCACGGCGCCGTCGGAGGCGAGCAGGTGGAACGGCGCGAGGCGCAGGTCGTCGATCGTCGCGACGGGCCAGCAGTAACGGCGGTACGCGTCGCCGTACCGGCTCGCCATCTCGCGCCGCTCCTCGATCCGGCTGCGCAGGTCGGCGACGTCGACGCCGCGCGCCTCGGCCGCGGAGAGCGCCGTGAGCGCAGCCGGAAACGCCGCGCCGGCCGCGGCGGCGACGGGAGCGTACTGGCGCTGGAGCAGCTCGACCGCCTTGGCCGACCAGGGCATGAGCTCGCCGTCGAGGCACAGCCACTCGGTTCCGAGCTCCTCCAACAGCCCGGCGGATTCGGCCGCGCGGGCGACGCGGTCGACCAGGGCGGACTCGAGGCCGGCGTCGTCGAAGAAGTGCCGGCCGGTGCGGGTCAGGCAGACGCCGGCGCGGCCGTCGCGGACGCCGAACCGGCGGGCGGCGACGTCGGCGTCGCGACAGGCGATGACGATCGCGCGCGACCCCATGTGCTTCTCCTGGCAGACGACGCGCTCCACGCCGGCGTGGCGGTAGTACGCGAACGCCTCGGCGGGGTGCTCGAGGACGTCGGTGCGGCCGCTCGTCTCCGACGGCGACATCGTCGGGGGCAGATGGATGAGCCAGCGGGGATCGGCCGCGAAGCGGCTCATCACCTCGACGGCGGCGACGGCGTTCTCCTCGCGGACGGTGACGTTGCCGTGGAGCCGCGTCGAGACGATCCGCTTTCCCAGCACGTCATTGATGTCGAGCACCGCGTGCGGGCGCGCGTCCCAGGCGGGCTCAGCGGTCGTGACGAACGGCTTCGGCGACTGGTAGTAGGTGCGGTGGGCCGGGACGGACACCAGCTCGCGCTCGGGATAGCGAAGCGCGGTCAGGCGGTGGCCGAACACGCAGCCGGTGTCGATGTTGATCGTGCGGTTCACCCACTCCGGCTCCGGCACGGGGGTGTGGCCGTACACGACCATCGCCCGGCCGCGATACTCGATGGCCCAGTCGTATCTGACCGGCAGCCCCAGCTCGTCGGTCTCGCCGGTCGTCTCGCCGTAGAGGGCGAAATCGCGCACCTTGCCCGAGCCGCGGCCCTGCATCTCGGCCTTGAGGCCGGCGTGAGCGACGACGAGCTCGCCGTCGTCGAAGACGTAGTGGCTGACGAGGCCGTCGAGGAACGCCCGCGCCTGCTCGCGGAAGTCGTCGCCCTCGGCCGCGAGCTGGTCGAGCGAGTCGGCCAGGCCGTGGGTGATCTGGACGTTTCGGCCGCTCAGCTTGCGGACCAGCTTGACGTCGTGGTTTCCGGGCACCGCCAGGGCGACCCCGTCGGCGACCATGCGCATCGCCAGGCGCAGCGTGTCGGGGATGCGGGGGCCGCGATCGACGATGTCGCCCACGAAGACCGCCCTGCGCCCATCCGGGTGGTGGGCGCGGGCGGCGCCGCCGTCGAGCTCGACGCGCCACCCGTGGGCGGTGAGGAGCTCGACGAGCTCGTCGTAGCAGCCGTGGACGTCGCCGATGATGTCGAACGGCCCGTGCTCGTCCTTGCGATTGTTCCAGAGCGGCCGCCGCTCGATCGTGGCGGCCTCGATCTGGTCCGGCGAGCGCAGCACGTGCACCGTCCGGAACCCCTCCCGCGTCAGGCTCCGAAGCGACCGGCGCAGCTGCTGCGACTGGCGACGGACGACGTGCGGGCCGAAGTCCCGGTCGGGGCGGGAGCGGTTGCGCTCGTGGCAGAGCTGCTCCGAGACGTCGAGCACGATCGCGACCGGCAGGCAGTGGTGCCGGCGGGCCAGCGCTACGAGCGGCTTTCGCGCCTCGGGCTGCACGTTGGTGGCATCGACGACGGTCAGCCGCCCCAGCGCAAGCCGTTTCCCCGCGATGTAGTGCAGGACGTCGAAGGCGTCGTTCGTCGCGGCCTGGTCGTTCTCGTCGTCCGCGACGAGGCCGCGGCACTCGTCGGAGGAGAGCACCTCCGTGGGCAGGAAATGCTTCGCCGCGAAGCTCGACTTGCCCGAGCCCGACGCCCCCACGAGGACGACGAGCGAGAGGTCGGGGACCGTGAGCCTCATCCCGCGGCCCGCCGGAAGATCGCCATCTGCGTGGGCGGGCCCGTCTCCGGATGGTCCGGGCCGACGGGCAGATAGCGGACCTCGTACCCGTGCCGGCCTGCGACCGGCCCGGCCCACGCCGCGAGCTGCGCCCGCGTCCACTCGAAGCGGTGGTCGCGGTGCCGGAATGTGCCCGCCGGGAGCGACTCCCACGTGACGTTGAACTCCGCGTTCGGGGTGGTCAGGACGACCGTCTGCGGGCGCGCGAACTCGAACACGACCCGCTCGAAGGCGGCGAGCCGATCGTCGTCGAGATGCTCGATCACCTCGACCACCGTGGCCGCATCGAACCCGGCCAGGCGTTCGTCGCGGTAGAGCAGCGACCCCTGGAAGAGCTTGAGCCGCTGCCGCTGCTGCGGCGGCATCCGCTCCAGGCGCAGCCGCCGGGCGGCGATCTCGAGCGCGCGGTGGGAGACGTCCATGCCGGCGATGCGGGTGAACCTCCGGTCGGCCAGGAGCTCGCGAAGCAGGCGCCCCTCGCCGCAGCCGAGGTCGACGACGCTCGTCGCCCCTGCCGACCGCAGGGCGGCGACGACCGCGCCCATGCGCTGGTCGACAAGCCGGATCGGCTCCTCCACGACCGCCTCCTCCTCGGCCGCGGAATCGGCTGCCTCGTCCGGGTCAGGTTGCTCCTCGGCGACGAGCCGGGCGATGGCGCCCGCGGCCAGCGGCCGCTGGTAGCGGAGGTAGCGGTTCGCGATGAGGTCGCGCTCCGGGTGCCGCCCCAGCCACGTGCCGCCCCGGGCGAGGAGCTTCTCGACCTCGTCGTGCCCGACCCAGTAGTGCTTCTGATTGTCCATCACCGGGATCAGGACGTACAGGTGCCGAAGCAGGTCGGCGAGGCGGCACTCAGCGGTCAGGCGGACGGTCAGATAGCGGCTCCCGCCCCATTCCGGGAACGCCGGGTCCAGCGGATGCGTGCGGGTTTCCACCGCATAGCCGAGCGGCTCGAACATCCGCCGCAGGAGCTCGTCGCCCCCCGCGCCCGACGGGAGCGTTGCGATCTCGACCTCGAGCGGGATCGCGGAGGCGGCGAGCTCCGGCCGCTCCTTCGATCTGCCGTTCATCGCCGTCGCGAAGGCCTTCGCCAGGGCGACGCTCAGGAAGGACGAGGCGACGTACGGGCGGTCGTTCACGTAGTCGTACCGGGTGGCGCCGCCTCTCCGGCGCCCGCGGACGAGCCCGACCGCGTCGACGTCCAGCAGAAGGGCGACGGTGCAGCGCTCCTCGGACGCCGCGGGGTAGAAGACGTGCGCCGCACCGAACCACAGCTCGTACGACTTCCGTTCCGCCGGGTTCTTGTGCAGGAGGAACCCGAGATCCGTCGCCGGGCGGTGGGTGGTCGAGATCGTGAGGAGCATCGGCGCCCCGACTCTATCGGCGGTGCTCGTCGATGCATGAGCCCGCTGCTTGACAGGGCCGCAGCGGATGTCCGCGTGCCTGTGTAGCATCGCGCCGCCGTGACGGGACAGTACGACGTCGTCGTCCTCGGCGGCGGGGCGGCGGGATGCGTCCTCGCCGCTCGGCTGAGCGAGGATCCGAACCGCCGCGTCTGCCTCGTCGAGGCAGGGCCTGACTACGGCGCGCTCGCCTCCGGCGGCTGGCCGCGCGATCTCCTCGACCCCCACCAGCTCCCCGACTCCCACGATTGGCTCTATGACGAGGGCCTCGGCTGGTCGGCACGCGTGATCGGCGGGTGCTCGGCCCACAACGCGTGCGTCATCACGTGGGGCGCCGATGCCGACTACGACGAGTGGGGGAAGGGCTGGTCGGCGCGGGTGCTGGAGCCCTACCGGCGCACGGCCGAGGCCGTGATCGGCGCCGCCCGCCGGGAGCGGCCGGGCGTGTGGCACGAGGCGGTGCTCGAGGCCGCCGTCGAGGCGGGCTTCGCCGCGCTCGACGACCTCGACGGTGCAGCGAGGGGCGCCGGGGCGGCGCGCGTCAACGAGCGCGGCGGCGTGCGCTGGAACGCGGCGCTCGCATATCTGGACCCGGCTCGCGACCGGCCGAACCTGACGATCATCGACCGGGCGACCGCCGACCGGGTGGAGCTGCGCGGGACGACGGTGCGCGGGGCCTGGATCGTCCGCGAGGGTGCCCGAAGGCTCCTCGAGGCGCCCACGGTGGTCGTCTGCGCGGGGGCCTACGGGTCGCCCGCGATCCTCCTGCGCAGCGGGATCGGCGCACCTGAGGGGCTCCGCGCGGCCGGGGTGGAGCCCGTCGTCGCGCTCCCCGCCGTCGGGGCGAACCTGCGAAACCACTTCACGACGCGGATCATGCTGACCCCGGGGCCCGGCCTCGCCGATGCGATCGCCGCCGAGCATGCCTCAGGCGGCGTCCCGGCCGCGGGCACGATCGTGAAGGCCGCGAGCCCCCTGTGCGAGCCCGGCCTGTGGGACCTCCACCTCATGGCCATCTGCTGGGGCGTGCGCGACGACTCCGGTGCGCTCACGGGCGACTATCTGCTTCGCATCGCCGCCGCCGCGATGCGCCCGCGGAGCGCCGGCGCGGTCCGCCTTCGCTCGGCCGATCCCGAGGCGCTGCCCGAGATCGACCACCAGCCGCTCAGCGACCCTCGGGGCGAGAACCTGCGAATGCTGCGTGACGGCATCCGGTACGCCCGCCGGATCGCCGGAGCCGCGTCGCTTCGCGCCCTCGGCGTCGTCGAGGAGGCGCCGGGCGACCTCCCCGACGCGGCTCTCGACGACCACGTGCGGGGGTCGCTCGGGTCGTATTGCCATCCGGTGGGGACATGCGCGATCGGATCCGTGGTCGGCGGCGCCGGCGCGGTGCACGGCATCGACGGCCTGTACGTTGCCGACGCCTCCATCATCCCGACCATCCCTCGGGCGAACACCCACCTGACCGCGCTGGCGGTGGCCGAGCGGATCGCGGATCGCCTCACGCGAGGATAAATCCGTTCAACCTCGCGCCGTCGCTGCCGAGTTCTTGAGGAGTGACCGTCGCCGCCGTCGATCTCCGCCAGGCGCTTCACCGCGTCCGGCACCCGCGCGTGCAGATCGGGGTGCGCCTCGGCCTGGTCTGCGTATGGCTTGCCGCGTGCTCGGCGACGGGGCTCGTGGTCGCGCTGCGTGCGTTCTCGACCGCCTCCTACCAGGTCGGCCCGGCGCGGATGTCCATCTCGACCGGCATCTCGAGTGCTGGCACGACCGACCTCTACGTGCCGATCGTGGACTGGGGCGTCCGGGCGCAGCCGTTCTCCGCGCCGATCAACCTCAACGCCACCCTGGTCTCGATCGACCGCCGCACGGCGCTGCGCACGCTCCAGACGCCCGACGGCGCTCGCCGGCGGCTCTCGGACGTCGAGGCGCAGGCGCCGGTGGCGATCCGGCGCGCGCTCGTTCGCGCCGCCCTCGTCGCGCTCGGCGGCGGCATCGCGGGCGGGGTGGTGGGCGGCCTCGTGATCAGCCTCGTCACCGCGCGGCGGCGGATGACCATCCTCGGCGCGGGCGCCGGGCTGGCGCTCGGCGCCGCCACCGTCGCGGCATGCGCCGCGATGCTGCGCTCGCCCGACTACGGCGCCTTTCGCCAGCCCACGTTCTATGCACACGGCGGCGACCTGCCGCGGCTGCTCTCGTTCTCCGAGCAGCTCACCAGCGCCGGCGACGCCTATCAGTCGAGCTACCAGCAGGCGCTCGCGGGCCTCGACACCCTCGTCGCTGCCGCTGCGGGAGACCGCGACGCCGCCGCCGACCGGTCGTTCATGGTCGCCTCGGACATCCACGCCAACTGGCTCACGCTGCCCGCGTTCGAGCGCTACACGGATCACCGCCCCGTGTTTCTGATCGGCGACTTCGCGCTCCAGGGAACGCCGATCGAGGCCGGGATCGCCGCGCGGGCCGCTGCCGTCGGCCATCCCACGGTCGCGGTCTCGGGAAACCACGATACGCCGCTCGTCATGCGCCGGCTCGCGCAGGCCGGCGCGATCGTGCTCACGCACGGGGGACGGCTCATGCCCGACGACCACGTGCGCGGGCCTGCCGTCGTCCGCATCGCCGGCCTCCTCGTCGCGGGCTACGAGGATCCGCTCGGGGAGCAGGGCGGGAGCTTCGGGCACCGGCTCGATCTGACGCCGGCCGAGATCCGAACGCAGGACGTGCGGGTCGAGGCGTGGTTCGACGGGCTCTCGCCCCGGCCGCAGGTCGTCCTCGTCCACGACTTTCGGGTTGCCGCGGCGCTGCGCCAGCACGTCGCCGACGAGGGATCCGGGCCTCTCCTCATCCTGACGGGCCACGACCACCGCCAGCATGTCGACCGAACCGGTGATGTCGTCGAGGTGGACGGCGGCACGCTCGGCGCGGGCGGGCTCGTCGACGTCGGCCACGCGCGCGCCGGCTTCGCGCAGGTGCACCTGACCGCGACGGCCTGGCCCGCCGCCGTCGACCTCATCTCCGCGGACCCGATCACGGGCGACGCCACCGCCCGCCGGATCGCGGTCGAGCAGCCCTCGTAAAAGAGCGCATCTCAGAACGAGCGGCGCGGCGATCGCCGGGACCGGGGCCGTGCTCATTTCATGCACGTGTTGACAACGGAGCATCCCAAGCTGGCCTCGTGCATGAAATGAGCCTGGCTGATTTCATGCACCCGCCTGCCCCGGGAGCCCATGAATCAGGGGAGTCTGACTCCGTTTATGCACCCGAGCACCCCCGAGAGCACTCCATTCTGAGCTGGGTTGGAGGTCGGACGCTTCGACCGGAGACGAAGCAGCGGGCTGATACGTTGCTGCGGTGGATCGGGACGCCGACATCGCAGCCGTGGCGGCGCTGATCGGCCAGGAGGCGCGGGCGAGCATGCTCTCCGCGCTCGCCGATGGGCGAGCGGCGTCGGCGGGCGAGCTCGCCGACCGTGCCCGCGTGTCGCCCGCTACGGCGAGCGCGCACCTCGCCAGGCTTCGGTCCGCCGGCCTCGTCACCGTCGAGCGGAAGGGGCGGCGGCGCGAGGTCAGGCTGGCCGGCGACGACGTGGCCGCCGCCGTCGAGGCGCTCGCCGTCATCGCTCCGCCGCGTTCGCCGACGTCGCTCCGGGAGGCGCGCGCGGCCGACGGCCTCCGTGACGCCCGCACCTGCTACGACCACCTGGCCGGGCGCCTCGGCGTGGAGCTCGCCGAGCGCATGTGCGATCGCGGCCTCCTGACCGAGGATGCGTTCGCCCTGACCGACCGCGGCGAGCAGTGGTGTGCCGAGCTCGGGATCGACATCCCCGGCCTTCGGGGCCGGCGCAGGCCGCTCACGCGGGCGTGTCTGGATTGGACGGAACGACGTCCGCATCTGGCCGGGGCGCTCGGCGCAGCGCTCACCGAGCTCTTCCTGGCGCGGGGATGGATCGACCGACGTGCCGGCTCCCGAGCGGTCCGCGTGACGCCGCACGGCCGCGCAGGCCTTGAAGCGGTGCTCGGCGCCGTGGAGGCCGCCGAGTGGGTGCCTCCACGCCGAGCCCGGGCGCGAACGGCCTACCCCACGGCCTGATCGTCGAGCCAGGCCTCCACCGGCGCGAGCCATGCGTCCGGGGAGTCTCGGTGCGGGAAATGGCCGGCCCCGTCGATCACCGCCAGGCGCCAACGCGGATGCCGGGCGGCGGCCGCCGCCGCGAAGGCGGGCGGGACATGATGGTCGCGGGATCCGTGCACGACCAGCACGGGGCAGTCGACGGCCGCGGCGACGGCGTGAAACCGCCCGGGCCGGAGCCCGAACGGCGCGAGCGTTCGCACCGGGCCCCAGATGGTTGATCGATAACTCCCGCGCGCCTGGACGTCCGCCTGTCGTGTGTTGTCGCTGCCTGGTGGGGCTGCGGCTGGGAACCGGCGCATCCAGACTTGGCCTGCTTGGATAGCAGGCCTTCGTCTGACCGCTGCAAGGCGTTCGCCTTGCAGCTTGTCCTCGGTCGGGCAAATACGTTCATCCGGTATTCGCCCTCCCTGCGTCGGTGCGCTGCTTGGTTCCCAGCCCGGGAGCGGCCTGCTTGGATAGCAGGCCGCTCCCGACCGCTGCAAGCCGTCCCGGCTTGCAGCTTGGACATCACGGGACTGATCGATCAACCATCTGAGCGGCGTCACGGGCCTCCGCGCACGCCGGCGGCCGGCCGCTCCGGCGGCGAAGAGGAAACGGTGACGGGCGTAGTCGACGGCCGTCGCGGTGACCGACCGGCCGTTGCGGGCGACGGGGAAGAATGCGCTCGACAGGATGAGGCCGGCGACGCGCCCCGGCTCGGCGGCGACCGCGCGCATGGCGACGAAGGCCCCCATCGAGTGTCCGATGACGAGCGTCCTGCGCGATGCTTCGGCTCTGAGGAGCCGGCGGAGGAGCGCGGCGTCGAGGACGGCGCGGCCGCCGCGACCCGTTCGGGCTGCCGGCGTGCCCTCGATTACGAGCATGCGACCGCGCCTGGCGAGCGCGGCCGACACGCGGTCGAAGTCCGACGCCGGACATCCCAGACCCGCGATCGCGACGAGCGTCGTGTCCGCAGGGCCCGGCCACACCCGGGCCCGCACGCGTATGCCGACATCGAGCAGCACGTCAGTCGGTGCGGTCACGGCGGGTCCGATCGTATCCGCGGCCGCCATCGGCGATGATGCGCCGATGCGCGATCGGCTGTGGGAGACGCTCGCCGGCCTCGAGGCCGCCGTCGACGGCTACCTGCTCGAGCCGCGCGAGCTTCCGACCCCCGGCTTCGTCCGCCGGTCGACGGTCGTCCGGATGGAGGGCGAGGGGGTCGAGGGGCGCGGCGAGGACGTCTCCTACGCCGGGGAGGACCAGGATGATCACCGGGGGCTGCCGCCGCTTCCGCTGCGAGGGCGGCGGACGCTCGCCGAATGGAGCGCGCTCCTCGACGAACAGGACCTGGTTCCGAGAGAGCTGCGGCAGGACGCGGCGCGGGACTACCGCCGCTGGGCGTACGAGAGCGCCCTGCTCGAGCTGGCGCTGCGCCAGTCCGGGACGACCCTGGGCGGCGCCCTCGGCCTGCCGTACCGCCCGGTGCGGTTCGTCGTCTCCTCGAACCTCGCGCCTGAGGCATGGCTCGGCCTCTATCCGGCGATCGAGCTCAAGGTGGACGTGCGGGCCGACTGGACGGCCGCCGACGTGGAGCGCCTTGCGGCCCCCGGAGTCGTCCGCGTCGTCGACATCAAGGGGCGCTACGGCACCGACTATCCCCAGGGAGAGCGCGACGAGGCGGGGCTGGCCCGGCTCGCGGCCGAGGCGTTCCCCGACGCTGTGATCGAGGACCCGGCCGACGGCGCCGAAGTCATCGCCGCCCTGGGCAACGGTGCGCGCCGGATCTCGTTCGACTCCCCGGTGCACAGCGTCGAGGACCTGGCTGGGCTTCCGCCGGTGCGCCACCTGAACGTGAAGCCGTCACGGTTCGGCACGACGCAGCGGCTCCTCGCCTGCGTCGACCACTGCCGCCGCGAGGGCATCGCCATGTACGCGGGCGGCCAGTTCGAGCTCGACGTGGGGAGGGCGCAGATCCAGGCGCTGGCGAGCCTCTTCTACCCCGACGGGCCGAACGATTGCGCCCCGGGAGGCTACAACGCGCCCGAGCCCGCGCCGGGCCTGCCCGAGAGCCCGCTCCCCGAGTCGGCCTGGCGCGATCTCACAGTGTTTTAACATGGGGGAACCCCATGGTTCCCCCACGGCCCCCTCCTTTCGGATGACCCGGGCGGCTATCGCGCTCCGGCGAGAGCGCGGTCTCGCCTCCGCAGCGGACGCTGACATCCACTCTGAAACCGGCACGGCACGAACCGTTCGACTGCAGGGACTTGTCACAACGCCACGGCCGTCCGCACCAAGAAGGGCCAGAGCCTGCCCGTCATAGGCCCGGCTTGAACACCATGTCCCAGGTGATGGCGACGACCAGAACCAGGATCAGGCGCATTCCCCAAGCCCAACGGCGAAGCTCGCGGGTGGCCACGAGGTGATCGCCGGCCTCGGCGGCCCGCTGCGCGGCGATCGCCGACCGGCTCTGGAACACGGCTCCGACCAGGAACGCGACCGCGAAGAGGGCCAGCGCGACGACGATCCAGGTCTGCCCGAACCCCCAGACGTCGCTGTCGAGCACCAGCCAGACGCCGAGGCCGACGACGGCAATCGTGGCCGGGCCGAGCACGGCGGGACCGATGACGCCCAGGCTGGCCGTGAAGCGCCGCAGCTCGTTCGGGTCGTCATGTCGCAGAACGAGGCTCACGAACGCGACGAGCGTCGCCAACCCGCCGAGCCAGACCATGCCGGCGAGGATGTGGAGGAACATGAGCCAGTCGTAGAGGCTCGTTGCGACGGCCGCACGCATCCGACCAGAGTCGTGCCCTCGAATCAGTGACGGTAAACATTCATTCACTGGAAGTTCGCGATACGCTCCGATAGCAGATGCCAGACGACCTCGGCTTGCGGGCGGTCAAGAAGCGCGAGACCCGGCGGCTGCTGGGGGAGGCCGCATGGGAACTGTTCGCGGCGCGCGGGTTCGACAACGTCACCGTCGCCGAGATCGCGCGGGCGGCGATGGTGTCCGAGAAGACGGTCTTCAACTACTTCCCGACCAAGGAAGATCTCTTCTTCACGCGCCTCGAGGAGTTCGCCGAACGGCTGGTCGAAGCGGTCCGCGACCGCGAGCCGGGCGAGGCGGCGCTCGTCGCCGTCCGCCGCTACCTGCTGCGATCGCAGGGGCTGCTCGCGGCCGCGGCTTCGGGCGATGCCGCGGCGCTCGACCGGCTGAGGACGGTGAACCGCGTCATCACGGAGAGCAGGGCCCTCCAGGCCCGTGAACGGCAGGCGCTGGCGGACGCCGCGACGGCGCTTGCCGGGGAGCTTGCTTCCGAGCCGGGGGTCGGCGAGGTGCAGGCTCACGTCGCGGCGAACGCGCTGATCGGCGTGCACCGGGCCTTGATCGACCACACGCGCGCGCGCATCCTCAACGGCGCCGAGCCGGCCGCGGTCGCAGCCGAGGTGAAGACGCTGGGGAGGCGGGCATTCGTGCTTCTCGCCGACGGCCTCGGGGACTTCGCGATCGCCGGTCGGCGCCGACGGCGGTCGTCCAGCACGCCCCCGTCTGACCGCCCGGCGTAGGGTCCGTCCGACCGTCCTCCTAGCATGAGCGGTATGGATGGACGACGTGACGTCCTTGCGATGGCGATCGACCTGCGCTTGGCCGACCTCTGGGCCGAGATCTTCGAGATCGACCCGAACCGGCTCGACCCCGAGCTCCTGGGGTGGTTCCTGCGTGCTGCCTACGGCCAGGGCTACACCGACGCCCTGCGCGAGTCGCGCAGGGGTCAGCTGTGCCTCGACCTGGGTTACACCATCCCGGAGCCCGCGACCGAGTCGCCGCGTCACGCGGCGTAGGCGAACACCACCGTGACGCTGGCGCTGACCTGCTGCGTTCCGCGTGCGACAGGAACCGGCGCCACCGCCCGGCCCTCCGCCGAAAGCGCCTGTGCAAAGTACACCGGCGGCTGGGACACCTCGTTGACCGAGACTACGCCCGTCAGGTGCAGGCCGGCCGCCGCGGATGCCGCCGCCGCCTTCGAGCGCGCGTCCGCGACGGCGGCGCGAACCGCGGCCGCGTAGACGGCTCGGCGGTGGGAGATCGAGAACGAGGGGCCGTAGGCGGAGCGTGCGCCCTCGGCCGCGCCGTCAGCGAGCAGCTTGCCGGTGAGGGAGGTGTCGCGCACCGTGACCACGAGGGTCTGCGAGGCGACGAACGTGGCCGTGCGGGGCCGGGCCTTCCCGCCCTCGACGTTCTCGGTGCGAAGGTCGCGGGCGGCGACGCCGTCACTGCGCAGCTTCGCCATGAGGGCGCGCATCGTCGCGGACGCCCGCGCCTGCGCCGCTGCCAGGCTGGTGCCCCGCCCGTGGGTCGAGAACGTGATCGTCGCCTGGTCGGGCCGGAGAGTGACGGTTCCGTGTCCCGAGAAGCGCATGAACGGCTGCAGCGCCCCGGACCGGCGTGCGGCCCCGCTCGCGAGGGCCCGCCCGCCGCCGCCGTCGTGGATCGCCGCGTAGGCGGCGACGACCAGGACGGCCACGGCGGCGGTGTTCACCAGGTGGCGTAGATCGCTCATGACGCTCCTCCGTGTTGTTGGCACTGCCACTCGGACAGCGCTGCGATCGGCGGAGTTCCCGGTGCGCTGAGGCCCGCGACGGCGATGGTACGCTGACCGCATGACCGGCCGTCCGCGCCTCGTCGTCGCCCTGGTCGTGGCCTCGCTCCTGGCGGTGATCCTGGTCTACAACGGCTTCGTGAACGCGGGCACGCTGCTCGTGAGCGTCGCCCAGCTCAAGTCGAACCGCGACGGCGCCGCCCACAAGACGGTGACCCTCACGGGAACCGTGGTTCACGCCTCCGGCCGGGACAGCCCGCTGCGGTTCGTGCTGAAGGACGACGGCTCGCCGCTCACGGTGCCCGTGAGCTATCGCGGCTCGGTGCCCGACGCCTTCAAGGCCTCGCGGCACATCATCATCACCGGCCGGCTCGAGGACGGCGTCTTCGTCGGGCAGCCCGACACCCTGCTCACCAAGTGTCCCAGCAAGTACTCCTCCGGCGGCAGCGGATGATGCGGCCGGAACTGCCGTGACCACGCTCGGCCGCGTCGCGCTCCTCCTGGTCTTCGCGCTCGCGGTGTACGCGACCGCCGCCGGCGTCCTCGCTGCGCGCCGGCGCGACCGCCGGCTGATGCGCAGCGTGCGAAACGCGTTCGCGGCCGCGCTCGCGGCGACCCTCGTGGCCGTCGCCGCGCTCGAGTACGGCCTCGTCACCCACGACTTCTCGCTCGCAGTCGTCGCCGACCACACGAGCCGGCGGCTGCCGGTCGGCTACACGCTGAGCTCGCTCTGGGCGAGCGAGGAGGGGTCGTTGCTTCTCTGGCTCACGGTGCTCATGGCCGCGTCGGCGCTCGCCCTGCACCAGAACCGCAACCGCAACCGCGAGCTGATGCCGTGGGTGGCGGCCGTCCTGGGCGGGATCAGCGTCTTCTTCGCCGGGCTCGCGGCCTTCGTCTCGTCGCCGTTCGCGCACGTACAGGGGCCGGTGCAGGCCGACGGCCTCGGCCTCGACCCGTCGCTTCAGAACCCGTACATGGTGGCACACCCGCCGCTGCTCTACCTCGGATACGTGTCGATGTCGGTGCCGTTCGCGTTCGCCATGGCGGCGCTCGTCACCGGCCGTACCGACGCCCGCTGGCTCGTCTCGGTGCGGCGGTGGACGCTCGTCAGCTGGGCGGCCCTGGGGGGAGGGATGCTGCTTGGCGCCCACTGGGCGTACGTCGAGATCGGATGGGGCGGCTACTGGGCGTGGGATCCGGTCGAGAACGCCGCGCTCATGCCCTGGCTCGCGGCGACGGCGTTTCTGCACTCGGTGATGGTGCAGGAGAAGAAGGGCATGCTCAAGGTCTGGAACATGGTGCTCGTGAGCGCTGCGTTCGCCCTGTGCGTGTTCGGCGACTTCCTCACCCGAAGCGGCGTCGTCCAGTCCGTCCACTCCTTCGTCCAGTCGCCCGTCGGGCCGTTCCTGCTCGCGTTCCTGACGGCGACGATCGCGCTTGCGACCGGGCTCATCCTGTGGCGGCTGCCGCTGCTTCGGGCAGACCACCGGCTGGAGTCCGTGATCTCGCGGGAGGCCACCTTCCTCTTCAACAACCTGCTCCTCCTGGCGCTCGCGTTCGCGGTCCTGTGGGGCGTGGTCTTTCCGATCCTGAGCGAGGCGGTCCGCGGAATCCGCTCAACCGTGTCGACGCCGTACTACGACTTCTTCCTGGTCGTCTTCGGCCTGCCGCTCCTCGCGCTCACGGGCATCGGCCCGCTGATCGCGTGGCGGCGGGCCTCGCCGGAAAGCCTCGTCCGCACGTTTCGGTGGCCGGTCGTCTCGGCGCTTGCCGGGGCGCTCCTGCTGTGGCTCTGGGGGCTCGGCTCCAGCCCGGCCGGGCTGACCGCCCTCTCGCTGTGCGTCTTCGTCGCGGTCACGGTGGCGATGGAGTTCGCCCGCGGCACGGCCGCGCTGCAGGCCCTCTCGGGCGGGTCGCGATCGCGTGCGCTGGTCGAGCTCGTGAACCGAAACCGGCGCCGCTACGGCGGCTACATCGTGCATCTGGCGATCGTCCTTCTCGTGGTCGGCGTGACCGCGTCCAGCGCGTACTCGACCGTGCGGGAGGCGCATCTCGCCCGCGGCCAGTCGATGCGGATCGACGGCTACACGCTTCGGAACGACGGCCTCTTCCAGCGCCGCGGCCCGAACTACGTGTTCGAGTACGTCAAGCTGACGGTGCTCCGCGGCGGCCGCCCCGACGGCGTCCTCGAGCCCGGCCAGCGCCGTTACGACACCGGCCAGTTCGGAAACGAGGTCGACATCCGAAGCAGCTTCACCACGGCCACCGACCTCTACTCGATCCTTCAGAGCGTCGACTCGAACCTCGCTGGAGGCGTCTCGGTGAAGGTGCTGGTCAACCCGGCCGTCGGGCTGGTTTGGCTGGCGGGCATCGTCTTCCTGGCCGGCGCGCTGATCACGCTCTGGCCCGATCCCAGGGAGGCCCGCCAGCTCGCTCGCCGCTATGGCGAGCTCCTCGCGCGCAGCGGCGCATGAGCTCGACGATAGCGGTGCTGGCCGCCGCGGCTCTCGTCGCCGTGGCCGTGCTCCTCGTCGCCTGGCCGTTCGTGTCGCCGCAGCGCGAGCCGCCGGAGGAGCGCCTGTCCGACGAGGACCGCCGCCGGCTTGCGCTCGCCGAAGCGCGCGACGCCGCCTATCAGGGCCTGCGCGACCTCGAGCACGACCTCCGCACCGGCAAGGTGACCGAGGCGGACTACGAGGTCGAGCGCGACCGGCTCCGGGCGGAGGCGGCCAGGGCCCTGCGCGAGCTCGATCAGCTAACCTAGCGCCCGCTTCCCGCGCGTTCCCAGGAGGATTCATGGCCGGTCTGATGTCGCGATTCACGACCCTCTTCAAGGTCAAGGCGAACAAGATGCTCGACAAGGCCGAGGATCCCGGCGAGACCCTCGACTACAGCTACCAGCAGCAGCTGGAGATGCTGCAGAAGGTCAAGCGCGGCGTCGCCGACGTCGTCACGGCCAAGAAGCGGCTTCAGCTGCAGACGGCGAAGCTCGAGGAGAGCGTCGTCAAGCTCGACGGCCAGGCCCGCCAGGCGCTGGCCGGAAACCGCGAGGACCTGGCCCGCACTGCGCTCGAGCGCAAGGCGCTGATCCAGGGCCAGCTGCAGGGCCTCGACCAGCAGATCTCCCAGCTCGAGACCCAGCAGCAGAACCTGGTCGACCAGGAGCGGCGGCTCTCCGCCAAGGTCGAGGCCTTCCGCACCCAGAAGGAGGTCGTGAAGGCGCAGTACTCCGCGGCCGAGGCGCAGGTGCGGATCGGCGAGGCGACCACCGGCCTCGGCGAGGAGATGTCGGACGTCGGCCTGGCGCTGCAGCGGGCGCAGGACAAGACGGACCAGATGCAGGCCCGCGCCGCCGCGGTCAACGAGCTGGTCGACACGGGCGCGATCGACGACCTGACGGCGCCCGCCGGGTCAGACCTCGACCGCCAGATCGCCGCCCTCTCGGCCGGAAACCAGGTCGACGCCGAGCTCGCGAAGATGCGGTCGGAGCTGGGCCAGGGCGCGCCCGCGGCCGAGCTCGGCTCCGGGGGCGGCGGGCCGCACGCGGCCGACTCGGCCCCCGCCGGAGAGGAGGCCAAGTGACGGTCGTCCGCATCCTCGGGAGCGGCCAGTTTCGCCTGGACGACTCGGAGTTGGCGCGCCTGAACGAGCTCGACAACGCCGTCGCCGACGCCGTCGCGGCCGGCGACGAGGCGGCGTTCTCGAAGGCGTTCAGCGACCTGATCGGCTACGTCCGCTCGAACGGCACGGCCGTGCCTGACGGCGAGCTCGTCACGTCCGACCACGTGCTGCCACACACGGACACCACGCTCGACGAGGCCCGCGAGGCGTTCTCGGGCGAGGGCGCGATTCCCGGCTGACCACTCTGCCCCTGGGTGGCACCGCCCGGCCAAGGCGTTAGCATCCGCGGGTCAGTCCTTCGACCTCCGAGAGCAGGGGAGGAGGAAGGAGCGGGTCGCATGGAGCGTGCCTCGATGCCGCCGGGAGGCCGCATCTCGAACGTCCGGGCCGAGGTTTCGGGTCGCGCACTCGCGCCGGTTACCTTCGTCCTCGAGCGGGCCGAGACGGCTGCCGTCCGATGCGTCGTGGAGCATGCCGTCGGTGTCGGCAGCACGACGGTCGAGGCGCCTCTCGAGGGTGGATCGAAGGCGATCGGCGAGCTCGAGCTCGATGTTCGCCGCCTGCCGCACGGTCCGGCGTTGCTCCGGCTGACGGCGCTCGACACGGCCGGCCAGGCCGGGACGGCCGGCGAGACGCAGATCGTGGTGCCGGGCTGCCCCGGCCCGGGGCCGACCCGGAGGGGTACGTCCGCGTCCCCGGGCACGGCGCCGTCCGGCTGCAGATCGTCCCGACGATCACCGGCCTCGAGGGCGATCCGGCTGCCGATCCCGGCCTGACCATCCGTGGCACCGGCTTCGCCTGCGGCCAGACCCAGGTCCTCGTCGGCGGCAATCCGATCCCTTCAGGCGAGATCCTGTCCCTGCAGTGCGGCACGATCCAGCTGAAAGACGCGGCCGACGAGCGGCGCGCAGCTCGCGGTCCGCACCTCGGGCGGCGTGAGCACGACGGTCACCGACCCCTGAAGATCGCGTCGGTGGCCTACTCGTAGACGATGACGTCGGGCGGCGGGATCAGCCGCAGCACCGAGCGCGGCCCCATGAGGTCGGTGTCCTCATGGTAGAAGAGCTTGAACCCGTTGAACCGGCCGGGGCGGTGGGTGGCGAAGAGGTCGTACTTCGCGACCTTGTTCAGGCGGTCGCCGTAGCCGTCGACGTTGACCACGAGCGCCACACCCCGATGGGGCGCGAGGGTGCGCGCGTTCGCGATCATGTCGTTCGTGAACCGGTGGACGATGAGGAGCTTCTGGGGCAGGTTGTTCGCCGTCACGATGCTCGACATGTAGGCGCCGACCCGGTTCACGACGGCCGCGGTCGTCGACCCGATGACCGTCCCGGGCGCCTGTCCCGGCCGCAGGCTCCACTCGGGGTCGAGCGCGATGCCGACGTCGGGCTGGCGGAGCCAGCGGGCGTACGCGCGTACCTCGGACATGAACGGCGCCTGGCCCGGCTGGATGTCGAGGATGAGCAGGCCGTGGATGCGGCGCGCGGCCGCAAGGTAGCGCGCGATCACCGCCGAGCTCTGGCGGGCGCGGTAGAGGCCGCTGGCGCCGGGCGAGGCCTGGACGACGGTCGCGATCAGCTCCATCGCCGGCAGCACCGGACGGCTGGTGCGGTAGCCGGCGGCGACGCGAAGGAGGCGCGCGCCGGCCTGGGCCGGCGTCCCGACTCCGAGTGCTCCCAGGCCCGCCTCCTGCGGGGCGCCGTAGAAGGCGACCACCCGCGTGCGCGGGAGGATCACGCGCCCGCCGTCAGGGAGGTTGGGCGGCGGGGCGGCGTGCGTCGCCGGCTTCTCGCCGGACGATCCGCGTGAATGCGGGATGCCGCCGATCCGCGTCCATGCCCCGGCGGCGACGCCGATCACCACGAGGGCGATCATCGACCGGATCAGGATCCGACGCTGGCGGGCCGCCCGCTCGCGGGCGAGCCGGCGCTGCACCCAGCGGGGGTCGCCGGTATACGGGCGAAGCTGCTTGTCTAGATCGGGGCGTCCCATAGCGGATACCAGCGTTCGAGCTCGGGCTCGATCGGCAGCTCGCGCTCGAGCTTCGCCTGCAGCTGGAGCTCTCGCTCCGTGTCGCGCTTCTCGCGCGCGACCGGGACGAACGGGTAGAAGAAGCCGCGCTTGAAGTTGTAGATGAACCGGACGCCGCCCGGCTCGAACCCGAAGAGCGCGCACAGGAGCTGCTCGCCGAACCCGTCGTCGGTGAGCGACTGGGCGGCGACGTGGATCGTCGTCACCAGGTCCTCGAAGTCGGCGTCGGTGAGCGTGAACCACTCGTACTTGTACTGGTCCACGGTCCGCTCCATCTTCGTGCCGGAGTCGGCGAAGGCCATCTTCACCATGTCCTCGATGTCCTTGCCGCTCTCGCGGAAGCGGGCCGACGCCATCGGCTTGAAGCAGATCGCCGCCCTCTGCGACGGCGCCAGCCCGAGCTCCGTGTCGAGCGTCACCTGCGCCGTGGAGATGGCGAAGAGGCGCTCCAACGTCGGCTTCTCGACCTTCGTCCTGCCCAGGAGGCTGTCGAAAAGGCCCATGGGGCCCGGGAATCTACCCGATCTTGGGTCTAGAGCGCTTCGAGCCCGCGCTCCAACCGGCGCAGCTGCTCGAGGCGGGCCTCGAGCGGCGGGTGGTCGGAGACGAGGTTCGAGAGGCCGCTCTTGAGCCCGGCGGGGATGATGAAGAACTGGTTCAGGCCCTCGGCCATGCGCATGTCGCGCTGCGGGATGCGGCCCATCGCGCCCGAGATCTTGACGAGGGCGGAGGCCAGGCTCGACGGCGACTTCGTCAGGATCGCCGCGCCGCGGTCGGCGGCGAACTCGCGGTACCGCGAGAGCGTGCGGATGAGGATGAACGAGAGCGCGTAGACGATGATCGAGACTAGGAGCACGAGCAGGAAGGCGTTGCCCGAGTCGCGGTCATCATCGCCGCCGCCGAACCCGCCGCCGAAGAAGAAGCCCCACCGGGTGATGAACCCGGCCACCATGGCGAAGAAGCTGGCGATCGTCATCACGGCGACGTCGCGGTGGGCGACGTGGCTCAGCTCGTGGGCGATCACGCCCTCGAGCTCGTCCGGCTCAAGCCGGTCGAGCAGGCCCTGCGTCACGGCCACGGCGGCGTGCTTGGGGCTGCGACCGGTGGCGAACGCGTTCGGCATGTCCGTGGGCACGATCGCCACCCGCGGCATCGGCAGGCCGGCCGTCATGCACAGCCGCTGCACGATCGCGTGCAGCTCGGGTGCCTCGCTCTGGCTCACGATCCGCGCCCCCGAGGCGGCCAGGGCGATCTTGTCGCTCGTCCAGTACTGCACGAGCAGGAGGCCCCCGCCGATGATGAGGATCGGGACGAGGCCGAAGTTGAACGCCTGGGCGAGGACGAGGAAGAAGACGACGTAGATCAGGCCGAGCAGGAACACCGTCCCCGTCATGCGGGCCAGGAGGCCCGGATCCCGGTCGAGCGTACGTCTGCGTGCCATGGCCGTATCGTAGCCGCGGAAACGCGCAAAGATTGGCCCGCGATTACGCCGCCAGGAAGCGGATGTCGGGCAGGGTGCGGAACCGGTCGCGGTAGCCAAGGCCGTAGCCGACCACGGGGCGGTCTGCCGCCGTGAACCCCGTGTAGCGGAGGTCGACGTCCACCAGCCGCCGGTGCGGGCGGTCGAGCAGCGCGCAGACCTCGAGGGTCGCCGGCCCGCGCGGGGCGAGCGTCCGCAGCACGTTGTGCAGGGTGAGCCCCGTGTCGACGACGTCCTCGACGACGACGACGTGCTCGCCGCGCACGGGACGGTCGATGTCCTTCACGAGCCGGATGCGGTCGCCGCCGGACGGCCCCCGGTACGGCGAGAGCTGCAGCGTCTCGAGGCGGTGGGGGATCGTGAGCGCGCGGGACAGGTCGACGGCGAGCATCATCGCTCCCTTGAGCACGGCCACCAGCGTCAGCGGCTCGCCGCGGTGGGCGCGGTCCATGGCGGCGGCCAAGTCGGAAACGCGCTCGGCGATCGCCTCGGCCGGCAGGAACACGTGCCCGGTCGACTCGGTCACGCGGTCAGATTGAGGCCGTGGCGGTCGGCGAGGGCGTCCAGGTCGCGCCGGTAGAGGACCCGCACGCGCACGTCCGGGTAGAGCTCCCGCAGCCGGCGCACCTTGCGGTTTTTCTTCGTGACGAGCGACTGCTTCATCGTCGTCACCTCGACGTAGAGGTCGTGCTCGGGCAGGTAGAAGTCGGGCGTGAACGCCTCGAGCACCTCGCCTTCGGGCGTCACCTCGAGCGGGAAGGTGTGCGGCTCGTACTCCCAGGCCACGCCGTGGTAGTCGAACATCCGCGCGCACTCGCGCTCGGCGTCGTTCTGGAACCGCTGGGTCGTATCCATCCCGCCTCCCAACGGTACCGGGGCGCTCGGACGGCGATACCATGGCGCCAGTGTCGAGCCGACCGTTCGTGATCGCGCACCTGTCCGATCTCCACTGCGGCTCGCCGTACTTCGTCGAGAACCTGCTCCAGCGGGCGATCATGGAGATCAACGAGCTCCAGCCCGACGTCGTCGTCTGCTCCGGCGACCTCACCACCTTCGGCTACAAGCAGGAGTACCGGCAGGCGCGCGAGTACCTGCAGCGCCTGAGCTGCCCCGACGTCATCACCATCCCCGGGAACCACGATTCGCGCAACGTCGGCCACGTGCACTTCGAGGAGCTGATCGGGCCGCGCTCGACCGTGCTGCACAAGGGCGGGATCACGTTCGTGGCGGTCGACTCGTCCGAGCCCGACCTCGACCACGGCGTCGTCGGCCGGAGCCGGTACGGATGGATCGAGCAGCAGTTCTCGCCGTCGGCCGACTTCCGCGTTTTCGTCCTCCACCACCATCTCCTGCCGATACCTGGCACGGGCCGGGAGCGAAACGTCGTCCACGACGCCGGCGACGCCCTCGAGGTGCTGCAGCGGGCGGGCGTGAACCTCGTCCTGTCAGGGCACAAGCATGTTCCCTACGCATGGCGGCTCGAGGATCTATTCGTGGTGAACGCCGGCACGGTCTCGTCGATGCGCCTGCGCGGTCACACGCGGCCCTGCTACAACGTCGTCGAGATCGCGGCCGAGGAGGTGGCCGTCTACCGGAAGTACCCGTTCCACGGCCGGGAGACGATCATCCGGTTCTCGCCAATCACCTTCGCGTACGAGAAGCACACGGTCCCGGCCGCGACCTGATGCCGCGCGCGGTCGCACTGGTCGACGGCGAGCACTACCCGCCGGTGGTGCGGGCGGCCATCGAGCAGGCGAGCGGGGAGAGCGACGTGGTGGCGGCGCTCCTACTCGGGGGCACGGAGAAGCTGGACGGCCGCCCGGAGTACGGCGTGCCGCTCGAGCGGGTCGACGGCGACGCCGGCGCCGCCATGGTCGAGCTCGCCCGCAGGTACGGCGCCGACCGGGTCATCGATCTGAGCGACGAGCCGGTGCTGGACGAGCGCGGGAGGTTCCGGCTCGCGGCGGCGGCCCTGGCCGCGGGCCTCGAATACGTCGGCGCGGACTTCGAGTTCCGGCCGCCGCCGCGGCTTCCGGCCGGCCTCCCGGCGCTGGCGATCATCGGGACCGGGAAGCGGATCGGAAAGACGGCCGTCTCGGGGTACGCGGCCCGGCTGCTCGCGGCCCGTCGCCGCGTCGTCGTCGTGGCGATGGGCCGGGGAGGGCCTCCAGCGCCGCAGCTCGTGGACGGCGCTGCCGAGCGGGTCGGGGTGGCCGATCTCCTGGCTCGAGCCCGGGCCGGCGAGCACGCGGCGTCCGATTACCTGGAGGACGCCGCCCTGGCGGGCGTTGCCACGGTCGGCGCCCGCCGCTGCGGCGGCGGCCTCGCTGGGGCCCCCTACCTGTCGAACGTCGAGGAGGCGGTGGCGCTCGCCCGCGGGCTCGATCCCGAGCTGATCCTGCTCGAGGGATCGGGCGCGGCCATCCCGCCGGTGGCGGGGGACCGCACCGTGCTGGTAACGTCCGCCACCCGGCCCCCGGATGAGTTGCAGGACGGACTGGGTCCCTACCGGATACTCGTGTCGGACATGCTCATCGTGACGATGTGCGAGCCGCCGCTGGCGGCGCCCGAGCAGGTGGATGCCATCCGCGCCGCTGCCGCCGCCGTACGCCCGGGGCTGCCGGTGGTGCCGACGGTCTTCCGGCCGGCCCCCGCCGAGCCCGTGGCGGGCGAGCGCGTCGCGCTCTTCACCACGGCGCCTCCCGCCGTCCACGCCGCGCTCGCCGCCGAGCTGGAACGCGAGCACGGGGCGGACGTGGCGGCGGTCGTGGGATCGCTGTCCGACCGGGCGGCGCTCCGGGCCGACCTCGATCGGCCAGACGTGCGCGAGGCGGCGGTCTACCTGACGGAGATCAAGGCGGCGGCCATCGACGTGGTCGCCGAAGCCGCCGCGGCGCGCGGCGTCCGGGTCGTGTTCTGCGACAACCGGCCGAGGTCGCTCACGGGCGGGCCCGACCTCGAGGACGCGCTGGCCGCCCTGGCCGGCGAGGCGGTGGCTGCCCATGGCTGACTGGCGCCGCCTCCTGCGCCGCGGCCCCGGCGAGCCGGCGCTCGAGCCCGCGCCGCCCGCGCGCGAGCCGCGCATCAAGAGCCGCGGCGCGCCGATGCCGTTCTCGAAGGGGCGGATGGCCCAGGCGCTCGTCCTCGCCGGCGCCGAGCCGGAGCGGGCCTACCAGCTGGCGATGCGGATCGAGCGCGAGGTGTCGAAGCTCGGCGCCGACGAGATCCCGATCGAGCGCCTGCACGGCCTGGTCGAGGAGGTGCTCGCGCAGGAGGAGTCCCCGCAGCTCGTCTCGCGCTACCACGGCTGGCACGAGGTGCTCCGCCTCGACCGGCCGCTGCTCCTGATCCTGGGGGGCGCGACCGGCACCGGCAAGAGCACGCTCGCCACCGAGATCGCCTACCGGCTCGGCATCAGCCGCATCACGTCCACCGACGCGGTGCGCCAGGTGATGCGGGCCTTCTTCGCGGTCGAGCTCATGCCGGAGCTGCACTACTCCTCGTTCGAGGCGGCGCGCGGGCTCAAGATCCCGATGCCCGACCCCGACATCGAGGACCGCGCCCTCTACGGGTTCATCCAGCAGGCCGGCCAGGTCGCCGTGGGGGCGAGCGCGATCATCGACCGTGCCGTCATGGAGGGGCTCTCGACGGTGGTGGAGGGCGTCCACCTCGTCCCCGGGCTCGTCGCCGCCGACCAGCACGCCGGCGCGGTCGTCGTCCAGATCATGCTCACGATCGCCGACGAGGATGCCCATCAGGCTCACTTCTTCTCCCGCGACGCCTCCTCCGGCGGGGGCCGGGCGATGGACCGGTATCTGCGCAGCTTCGGCGAGATCCGCCGCATCCAGGACTACCTGGTCGTGCGCGCCGAACAGATGGGCTGGCCGGTGGTCGACGCCGGCGACCCGGACCTGGCCCTGATCGCGGTCATGGACCTGATCCTCGAGCGCGCCACCGCCCGCCAGCCCGCGATACCCTGACCGCGTGCATGTCGATGTCGAGGGCATGACCGCCGCCCGGGCCGGCGGCGAGCGCGTGCGGCCCTGCCGGTGCACCGAGCTCGCGTCCGTGACGGAGCGCTGCGCGCTCGCCGCCGGGCGCTACCTCGGCCGCGGCGACCCGGTCGCCGCCGACCGGGCCGCGTCCGAGGCGATGGTCGACGCGCTCGACCTCATGCCGATCACCGGCCGGCTCGTGATCGGCCGCGACGACGATCGCCACCCGCTCAAGATCGGCGGCGAGCTCGGAGGCGGCGGCGACCCGGTCGATCTGGCGTGCGACCCGGTCGGAAACGGCACCGCGGTCGCCGGCGGCCGCCCGGGGGCGCTCTCCATCCTGGCCGCCGCCGACCCCGGCGGCCTGACGCCGCTTCCGCGCATGTACATGCGGAAGATGGCGGTCGGCCCGGTGGCGAAGGGGCGGATCGACCTGCGCCGTCCCGTCGGCGAGAACCTGGTCGCGATCGCCGACGCCTTCGGCCGGCGCGTCGGCGACGTCACCGCCATCGTCCTCCAGCGGGCCCGGCACGAGGACCTGATCGCCGAGATACGCGAGGCCGGCGCCCGCATCAAGCTGATCGACGACGGGGACATCACGGCGGCGATCAGCTCCGCGATCCGCGGCACGAACGACCACCTCGCCGTCGGCATCGGCGGGGCCATGGAGGGCGTGATCGCGGCCGCAGCCCTGCGCTGCCTGGGCGGCGAGGTGCAGGGCCAGCTGTGGCCGCTCTCCCGCACCGAGATCGTGGCCGCCGCGGAGCACGGGGTGACGGACATCGAGGGGATCTTCGGCATCGACGACCTCGTGCGCGGCGACCACACCGTCACCGCGACCGGCATCTCGGGCGGAGACCTGCTGCGCGGCGTCCGCTACTTCGCGGAGGGCGCCCGGACCCACTCGCTGGTGCTCTGCACACGCTGCAACCGCGTCCGCTTCATCGACTCGATCCATCTCTTCTCCCGCGACCGCCACGAGGCGATTCGGCTGTGATCGAGCCGCTCCTCTACGAGCTGCACGACCGCGCCCGCGAGCGCGGCATCGACGGGTACCGGAAGATGACGAAGGCCGAGCTCCTTCAGCTCGTCGGCGAGCGGGGACCGGCCGGCCCGACGACCGTAGGCCGGTCGATTCGCGGCGGACTGGCGCTGCTCACGCTCCGGGGCGGGACGCCCGAGAACACGCTTGCGCTCGAGACGCTCGAGCAGCTGGCCGGGCTCGTCGAGGAGCTGGCCGAGGATCCGGCGGTGCGGCTGATCGGGATCACCGCCGCGGGCGGGCGCATCTTCTCCGCAGGCGCCGATCTGGCCACCGTGGCGGGCCTCTCCGGCGAGGAGGTGTCGGGGCGGGGGACGGCCGCGCTCGACCGGATCGCCGCGGTCGACGTCCCCACGGTCGCGCTCATGAACGGCCACGCCGTCGGCGGCGGCATCGACCTGGCCCTCGCCTGCGACTGGCGCATCGGCGTCGACGGCGCGCGGCTCCGGTTCATCCACAACGAGCTCGGCTACTCGCCGCCGTGGGGCGCGGCCGCTCGCCTCCCGCTGCTCGTGCCGGCGAACGTGGCGCTGCGCCTTTTCGCCACCTGCGAGCTGCTCTCGATGCAGGAGGCGCGGACGCTCGGCATCGTCGACGATGTTGTCGGCCCGCACAAGCTCCTCGGCCGGGCCGAGTCCCTGGCGGGGCGGCTCGACCGCGCCGACCGGGTGGCGGTCATGGCGACCAAGCGCCTGCTGCGCGCGCACACGCCGCCCGAGGCGCACACGGCGGCGTTCGCGGCGCTCTGGGATGCGCGCGCCGCGGGATGATTCAATCATCTACCCTTCCTGCATGAGCGTGACCGCCGAGGCCATCTGGGACGCCCTTCGGGTCGTCGAGGATCCCGAGCTGGGGATGGACGTCGTCGACCTCGGTCTCGTCTACGACGTGCGCGTCGACGACGGCACGGTCGCCGTCACCTTCTCGCTGACCTCGATGGGCTGCCCCGCAGGCGCCCAGATCGAGCAGGACATCCGCGACGTCCTGGGCAGCATGGAGGGCGTCGACGAGGTGACCACCGAGCTGACGTTCGACCCGCCCTGGTCGCCGGAGCGCATGTCCGACGACGCCAAGTTCGTGCTCGGCTTCTGAGACTCTAGGGATGGTGGCGCCGGCGAATCGCGCCGGCCAGGAGCGCATACCGGGCCGGCTGCTCCGCCAGATATGCAAGCGCGGCCTGGAAGACGAGCTCCCGTTCGGCAGGGTCCTCGTAGCGCGCGAGGACGGCGTCGATCGCCGCATGCAGCCGCTCCGGGTCGTACTCGACGACTGAGCGAACGATCGCGCTCGCCAGCTCCAGCCTCGACGGGGTAGCGGCCATGCGCCAGAATCGTGCCGTCCGCTTGCTGGCGGCATCCCCGAAATGACGGGCTCTTCCCCCAGAACGGGGTAGTGCCGCGGCGCGGGTTGCGTCGGAATCGTTACGAGCCGGTAGGCGGCGGCGTTACATGGGGAGCGCAGAATCTGTCGCGCGATGAGGAGAACCCGATGATGACGCGTGTGCCGTGGGTGCTGGTCGGCCTGGGGTGCATCCTGGCAAGAAGCGGCTCACCGGCACCGGCGGTTGTGACGAGCGCCGCGACGATCACCCTCGAGAGCGTCTCCACGAGCGGCGCCCAGGGCGACCTGTACAGCTACGCCATCGACGTCAGCGCCGACGGCCGGTACGTGCTCTTCAACTCGGACGCGCGCAACCTGGTCGCACACGACACCAACGACCGCACCGACGCGTTCGTCCGCGACCGCGTTACAGGACGGACGACGCGGGTGAGCGTCTCCGGCGACGGCGCGCAGGCCGCGCCGGGCCGGGATCCGTTCGGCGGCTCCCACGCCGGGGGCATCAGCGGCGATGGGCGGTACGTCGTCTTCCGCTCAGACGCGGCGAACCTCGTCGCCGACGACACGAACCATGCGCAGGACATCTTCGTGCGCGACCGGACGACCGGCCGGACGCGACGGGTTAGTGTCTCCAGCCGCGGTCGTCAGGGGAACGGCGCAAGCAGCGCTCCCGTGATCAGCGCCGACGGGCGCTACGTCGCGTTCGTGTCTGCGGCGTCGAACCTGGTCGCGAGCGACACCAACGACGCCGCGGACGTGTTCGTGCGCGACCGCGTCACTGGGCGGACGCGCCGGGTCAGCATCTCCAGCCGCGGGCGTCAGGGGAAGCGGGAGAGCGAGGAGCCCACCATCAGCCGCCACGGCCGCTTCATCGCCTTTAGCTCACCCGCCTCGACGCTTGTCCGCGGCGACACGAACCGCCTCGCCGACGTGTTCGTGCACGACTGCCAGACCGGTCGCACCCAGCGGGTGAGCATCTCCAGCCGCGGCATGCAGAGCGCCGGGTCATCGACAGGCACGGGCAGCAACGGCCCCGCGATCAGCGGCGACGGCCGCTACGTCGCCTTCCACTCCGACGCGTCCAACCTCGTCCCCGGCGATACCAACCGCGCGTTCGACATCTTCGTCCGCGACCGCTCCACTCGAAAGACATGGCGGGTCAGCGTCGGCCCGGCGGGTGCACAGGCAAACGCGGAGAGCCTGGGCGCGCCCGTCATCAGCGGCGACGGCCGCTATGTCGCCTTCGCCTCCCTCGCGACAAACCTGGTCGCCGGAGACGCCAACGACATCACCGACGTCTTCGTCCGCGACCGC
>DASQXS010000034.1:0-9146 GCA_035639615.1 Gaiellales bacterium
GTCACCACCGTCAGCTCGTTCGGATACATCGACGACGCCTCGGCCGGGAAGATCATCCTCAGCCAGGGCTGGAACGGCGACGTCCGCCGCATCCTCAAGGCCCGCAAGAGCCAGGGCGACATCACCGCCGTCATCCCCGAAGGCAAGTCCGAAGTCTGGGCCGACAACTGGTGCGTCCCCGCCAACGCCCCCCACCCGGTCGCCGCCCACGCCTGGATCAACTGGCTGCTCGTCCCGTCCACCGCCGTCACCGAGATGAACTACCACAGCTATCCGATCCCCATCCCCGCCGCGCTCGACCAGATGCCCGCCGACGTCAAGAACGACCCCATCTTCAACGTCCCCGCCAAGTACACCGACGCCTACCAGTACATCCTGAACCCGAACCCCAAGGTCGTGAACGACCGCACCAAGATCTACCAGGAGTTCAAGGCGGCGTCGTAGATGGCCGTCGCGGGCCGGGATCCGGGCATGGCGGCCGTCGCGGCGGCCGCCGAGCCGGCCAAGCGGGGGCGCTCGTTCGCGCCCCGTTACCCGGCCTGGCTGACGCTGCCATCGCTGCTCTACTACGGAATCTTCTTCCTAGGGCCGATGGCCATCCTCGCCGTGTTCTCGGTCTCGCTCCAGAGCGGCTTCGGAAGCGTCACGTACACATTTGACCTCGGCCAGTTTTCCCAGGTCAACGACTCGCTTTACATCGACGTCTTCCAGCGAACACTGCTCATGGCCGCAGGCGGATCACTGCTCACGATTGCGGTCGGCTACCCGCTTGCATACTGGATGGCGCGGTACCTCTCGACCTACAAGATGCTGGCTCTGCTCCTGGTTGTCGTGCCGTTCTGGACGTCGTTCCTGATCCGCACCTATGCGCTCAAGATCCTGCTCGACCCTCACGGTTACCTGGCCCAGGACCTGGGCATGAACTGGCTCTATACAGGCAAGGCGGTGGCGGTCGGGCTCGTGTACAACTATCTGCCGCTGTTCGTGCTGCCTGTCTTCGCCTCGCTCGAGCGGATGGACTGGACCCTCATCGAGGCAGCGACCGACCTCGGCGCTCGGCCGTACACGGCGTTCAAGGACATCACCCTGAGACTGACGCTTCCCGGCGTGGTGACGGGCGGCCTCTTGGTGTTCATCCCGATGTGCGGCGAGTACATCATTCCCAACATCCTCGGCGGCGGCAAGTACGAGTTCGTCGGCAACATCATTGGGGACACGTTTGGCTCCGCCCAGAACTGGCCGTTCGGATCGGCGCTCTCGATCTCCCTGATGGCGGCGCTCTCGGTATTCGTCGTGGTCTACATCCTGTTCGCGACCCGCGAGGAGCAGTTCGGTGCGTGAGCGGCGCGTGTTCACGGCCAAGCGCGGTTTCGCGCTCTGGGCGTTCATCGTCTACGCATTCCTGTACCTGCCGATCGCGGTTGTTGTCATCTTCGCGTTTGACAAGCCGTCTGCGACGTCACTTGCGACCTTCCACGGAAAGAATTACTGCACCCTTCCGCCTGATCAGATCGGAAACGTGTCAGTCTGGAACGGATTCACGACCTGCTGGTTTCCGGAGGGCTGGGGGAATTCGCTCTATATCGACGCGATCAAGACGAGTTTTGTCATCGCCGCCGAAGCGTCCATCATCGCCACGATCCTGGGCCTGGGCGCGGCCCTCGCGCTCGCCCGGATGAAGCGGCGCTGGCGGGCGCCGTTCGACGTGCTCGTCTACCTGACGCTTGTCGTGCCGGAGATCGTGATCGCCGTGGCGTCGCTCATCTTCTTCGTGCAGGTGCGGAACAACTTCAGCCTCTTCCCGCCGCTGGGGAGTTCGACAATCCTTCTCGGTCAGATCGTGTTCAACGCGTCCCTCGCCATGCTGATCATCCGGGCCCGCTTCGTCGGGATGGGCGACAAGCTGGAGGAGGCCGCGTACGACCTCGGGTCGGGCCCGTTCTCCACATTTCGTCAGGTGACGCTGCCACGGCTGATGCCAGCGGTCATCGCGGCGGCGCTGCTCTCGTTCACGTTCTCGTTCGACGACTACGTGCTTCCATCCTTCACCAACGGGACCACCCAGACCTGGCCGATCGTGCTCTGGTCCGCGATCCGCTTCGGCATCACACCGGCCGTGAACGCACTCGCCACGATCATGTTGCTCGTGACCGTCGTCCTCATCATCGTCGTCGCGGTCATCCTCCGCCGAAGCCGCGTCGCCGGCCCCGGCCAGGAGGAGCACGGCCTAGGCGCCGCATTCGGCCTCGGATAACTACAGGAGACCGCACATCGCAGCCGAGTTCGGCCAGGGCGTCCACCCGCGCACCTTGTACGCCCGCACGCCGACCATGAGCTGGTCGTGCGCCGGCCACTCGTTAGCGTTCGCGCCGCCGCGGTATGCGAGCACGTCGGCGCCGTAGGTCTGCTCGAACGAGAGGTCCATCTGCAGGCCGCCGTAGTAGGTCGGGATGGTGGCCGACACCGACGTCCACGCCCCCTCGTAGGAGTGGATGCACAGCAGCCCGTCCAGGATCGGGCGGCGATGGGCATAGGCGCGCTGGTAGTGGCGGAGACGGCGGCTCCACCTGTCGAGAATGGCGTAGAGCTCGGCGCGCGACGTCGCCCGGCGCTCGGCGTGGCCGTGGCGGGGAAGCCGCATGGCGGCCCGGTAGGCCAGCACGAGCGCGCGCGTCCGGACGAGTCGGATGCGCGACTTCAGGTGGCCGGCGTGCGTGGCGACCGTCGTGGTCGGATGCGCCGGAGCGGAGTCCGCGGCTGCGGGCTCGGCCGCGACGGCCGCCGCGATGCACGCCGCGGCAGCGGTGGCGATGGCAGTACGTGTCAGAGCGAATCACCCCTCGAAACGTCGAAGGCCGCCGGGCGGCGTCCGCCCGCGGCCGGTCTCGCGTGGGCCTGGTCTACGGCCTCACCTGGAAGCGACTGCCTGGTTACCCACCTCGCCAGCCTCCTAACCATCGCTCGCGCACTACGCTCATCCCGATGCACGCCCCCGCGCCGCTCACGCGCCGCCGGTTCCTGGCGGCGGCCGGGCTCGGCCTCGTTGCGCCCGGATGCCTCGGCGGGGGCGCAGCGACCACGCCCGGACGGCCGGAGGCCCGGCCGGCGCCGTTGCGCGGTCCGATCGTCGCTGCGGCGCCGCCGGGGAGCGTCGCGCCCCAGGATGCGGCCGAGTTCACCGCCGCGCGCGACGCGAAGGTCGACCTCGTCACCCACCCCGGCGGCCCGGCACTGGCCCGGCTCGTCGCGGCCGTCCGGGCCGACGTCGTCCTCGCCCGCCAGGACGATGTGGCCGCGCTCGTCGCCGAGAACCTCCTGCTGCCGCTCGAGCACGGCCTCCTACCGAACCTGGCGCACGTCGCCGGCGAGTTCCTCGACCTCGACTACGACCCCGGGAACCGATACTCCGCCCCGGCGCGTCACGGCGCCTTCGGGTTCGCCTACCGGGCCGACACGGTCACCGAGGCACCCGCGACCTGGGCAGACTTCTACGCCCTCCTCCCCCGGTACTCACACGCGGGGATCCTGTTCCTGCCGGGCCCGATCGAGCCCGTCGCGGCGGCGCTCGCGGCGATCGGCGCGGACATCAACTCCGACGATCCCGACGACCTCGCGCAGGCGCGCGCGCTCCTCCTGAATGCCCGGCCGCACATCAACGGCTTCTCGCCCAACCCCGCGGCCGCGTTCACGCCCGAGGCGCTCGTGCTGGCGATGGGGTCGGCGTCCGCGTTTACGAGCGAGGCGCCGACCGCCCAGTTCGTGCTCCCCAGCGGGGGCCTCGAATCGTGGATCGACGGCTGGGTGGTACCGGCCACGAGCCGCCACCCGGTGACGGCCCAGGCGTTCATCGACCATCAGCTCTCGCCGCACGTGCAGGCGCGGGATTGGCAGCTCTCGGACGCTCCCGCAACCGTCGCCGCGGCGGCCGACCTGGTCCCGCCGGACCTCCGCGCCGCGGCGGTCACGCGGTTTGCGACCGGCGTCGGTCACGGCGCCACGTTCAGCCTGGTATCGCCGGTCGGGCTGGCGCAGCGGGCGCAGATCTGGGCGGAGATCGGTCCGCAGACCTGACGATATACTCGCGCCGCGTTGCGGCTCTTCCACGAGCACGAGCAGGTCGTGATCTGCCATGAGCCCGAGGCGGGGCTGCGGGCGATCATCGCCGTCCACGACACGACGCTCGGCCCGGCGCTCGGCGGGATCCGGATGTGGACGTACGAATCGGATGAGGCCGCGCTCAGCGACGTCCTCCGCCTGGCCCGCGGGATGACCTACAAGAACGCGGCCGCCGGCCTTCCGCTGGGCGGCGGGAAGACGGTCGTGATCGGCGACCCGCGCATCGACAAGAGCGACCTGCTCTTCCGCGCGCTGGGGCGGTTCGTCGACTCGCTCGGAGGCAGGTACCTGGCGGCAGAGGACGTCGGCACGACCACCGCCGATGCCGAGATCGTGGCGACCGAGACGCGCCATATCACCGGCCTGCCCGTCGAGCGGGGCGGGTCCGGCGACCCGTCGCCGATGACGGCCTGGGGGGTGATCTCGGGGATGCGAGCCGCCCTCGAGGAGGCCGGCGCCGGCCCCGGCTTCGACGGCGTGCGGGTCGCCGTGCAGGGCGCGGGCCACGTCGGCGCCGCGGTCGCCCGACATCTGATCGAGGCCGGGGCGCGGGTGACGGTCGCCGACATCTACCCCGAGCGGGTCGCGCCCCTCGTCGACCTGGGGGCGACGGCCGCCGACCCGGACACGGTGCACACCGCGGAGTGCGAGATCTTCGCGCCGTGCGCGCTGGGCGCGGCGATCTCGCCGGACACGATCGCGGGCCTCCGCTGCCGCATCGTCGCCGGCGCCGCCAACAACCAGCTCCAGGACGCGGCGATGGGCGACGAGCTGCACGCACGCCGGATCCTCTACGCGCCGGACTTCGTCATCAACGCGGGCGGCGTTATCAACATCGCCGAGGAGCTGGACGGCGAGTACGATGCCGGCCGCGCACGGGCGAGCGTGGAGCGGATCGGCGACAACCTCAGGGCCGTCTTCGCCCGCGCCCGCGCGGACGGCGTCGCCACGTCCGTCGCCGCCGACCGGATCGCGGAGGAGCGGATCGCGGCCGCCCGCGCGGCCGATCCCGACCCGCTCGCGGGGCTGCGCAAGCCCGGATGATCCCGCTCCACGACAACGTCCCCACCCGGCGCCGACCGGTGCTGACGGTTGCGCTCATTCTCGTCAACGTCGCCGTCTTCCTGTGGTCGCAGAACGCGCCGACGCAGGTGCTTCGGAGCAACGCCGGGCGGGTGCCGGTGGACGGGTTCACGGCCGTGACGGCCGAGTATGGGTTCGTCCCGTGCGAGCTCACGTCGCGGTGCCGGCACGGGGACGACCGCGTCGACGTCGGCACCTTCGCCAACGGCGCCCCGGCGATCGTGCACGTGCATCACGTCCCCGTCGCGGCCACGCTCTTCACGGCGATGTTCATGCACGGCGGCTGGGCGCACCTGCTCGGCAACATGCTCTTCCTGTGGATCTTCGGCAACAACGTGGAAGACCGGGTGGGCCGCAGGCGATTCCTGCTCTTCTACGTCCTGGGCGGCCTGGCCGCGGCGGCGCTTCAGATCCTCGCCGGCCCGTCGTCCAACGTCCCCAACATCGGAGCGTCGGGGGCGATCGCGGCCGTCCTGGGCGGCTACCTCCTGCTCTATCCGACAGCTGGGGTGATCACGTTCATCCCGCCGTTCTTCTTCATCCCGCTTCCGGCCGTGCTCTTCCTTGTCGGCTGGTTTGCCCTCCAGGTGCTCGCGGCGGGCTCGGGCCAGGTCGGAGGCTCCGCCGGCGGCGTCGCCTACTTCGCCCACATCGGCGGCTTCCTGTTCGGCCTGCTCACCATCCGCTGGTGGGTGCGCCTGAACGAGCGCCCACCGGCGGCGTATGCATGAAATGAGCCTGGCTCGTTCTATGCAGACCGAGCCGACCCGACGCCGTAGGCCTGCATCGTGAGCACGATGCGGTCGGCGCGAAGCACGCCGTTCGGGCGCAGCTTCAGCGGGTCGAGGTCGTTGGGATCGTCGCCCCGGTCCGCCTCCTCAACCGTCACCGAGCGCTCCAGCAGGTCGACGCGGACGACGTACTCGTACCAGGAGATGTCCCACGCCACGGTGATCCGCACCGGCCGGGGCAGCTCGAGGCTGTCGAGGCCCACGTTCACGATCGGGTCGCCCAGGCTGCGCGAGATCGCAACCACGCGGTCGGCGTGCTCGGAGCGGTTGAATGCCTCCAGGGCGAGCCGGCGTACGTGGCGGGCGTCGGACTCCTTGCGGCGGGCCTCGGCCAGCTCGGTATAGCGGGCCCGCTCGGCCTCGAGCTCCTGCTCGAGCTCCGCCATCTTGGCGTCGGCGCGCGCGATCTCGGCCGCGCGCTCGTCGAGCTGCGCGGCGACCGCATGGTGGCGCGAGATCTCGGCGCGGTGGGCGGCCTCGGCCTGGACGGCCCGTTCCTCGGCGCGGCGCGTGTCGTCCTGGAGGCTGCGCACCTCCCGCTCGCGCTTCTTGAGCTCGCCCTGGAGCTCCTTCAGCTCCCGCTTCGTGCCGCGCAGCTCGGCCGCCTGCTGCTCGGCCTTGGCGAGCGCGCTCCGCACCTGATCGAGGTCGAACTCGACCGACTGGAGCTGGGTGCGGAGGCGGTCGATGAGCGATTCCCGCTCGCGCAGCGCCTGGTCGGAGGGCGGGTTGGCGTGAACGGCGACGATCGGGCGGCCGTCGGCCCGCCAGCCGCGCCGCTCGGCGCGCTCGTAGCAGAGCGGGCAGACCTTGGCGAAACGCTTGGAGGACGGATCCTGATAGAGGCGCGCCGGCTCGCCTACCAGCAGATGACGCCGGCAGAGCGCGCAGCTCGCGGTGAATTCGGTTGTGCTCGCCATTCCGTCCTCAGAGCGGACCGCCAAGTCTACCGCTTCCGGGGCTCTAACAACTGGACGCGGCGCCGCCGACCGTCTCGGCGACCTCGGCCAGGCCCGGATCGAGCGTCAGCTTCACATATCCGCCGGTGGATGTGGTGACCGTCGTCATGCCCCGCGGCGAGCTTCCGACGCATGTCGTCGACGGCGACGCCGACCAGTACGGGCTCGACCGGATCCGAACCAGGTAGCGGCCGGGCGCGGACGTCCACAAGACCACGCGCCCCGGGCCGAGATGGACGATGAGGCCGCGATCGCCGGGCGGCGGCGAGACGATCGGCGTGGGGTGCGGCAGCTCGTAGATCGTCCAGTGGCCATCGTGGTCGACGACCCTGAGCCCGGAGGTGCCCGACCGCAGAAGCGCCGCCTCGCGGACGGCGCTGTAGTCGAGCTTCGCGTCGGAAAGGAGGACGTAGCGGACGCCAAGCGACCGCAGCCAGTGCCGGTAGGCGGGACCGGTGAGATGGTCGGAGTAGAGCACGGTGTTCTGGGGGAAGTCGTCTTGCCGGAACCATCCCCGCGCCAGCGGGATGCCGCGTTTGGCGAGGTAATACGCCTCCCAGTGGCCCCAGGTCGCGACGACCTCGACCCGGTGTTCGGCGCCGTTGTGGGCGGCCAGGAAGCGCGCGGCGGGCCGCCAGTAGGCCGGGTCGCTCGCGGGATCGCCCCAGGAGGAGTAGGCGTCGCGGACGAACGGCCCCACCTGCAGCGCCAGTGCGGCCGCGAGCACCGGAAGGACGACCAGCCGCGACCGTTCACGGCTCACGTTCGCGGCCAGCCACAGGAGCGGCGCTCCGGCTATCACGAAGAGCCGGCTCGAGTTCGAGCCGATCGGGCCCTTGAGCAGGAACGCGACCAGGTTCAGGGCCAGGTAGCAAGCGAACAGCATCCTGAGCGATCGCGCCCGCGGGCTCGACCCGGTGATGTAGAGGCCGGTCAGCGAGAAGCCGAAGACGATGGCCGCGTCGGTCAGATCGTAGGGGTACCAGGCGCCGGACGGGAACGCCCGCTCCACGACCACTGCGATCACGAACACCGCGACGACCGCGGCGAAGGCGGCCCGATTCCGGCGCAGCGCCGCGCCGGGCCGCGGCTGGCCGAGCAGGGCCGCCGCGAGGACCGCCATCAGGAGGGCGAAGGCGAGCGGCGAGAAGCCGAGCGTCGCGAGGAGGGAGATCCCGAAGCCGGTCCGCCAACGGCGCTGGAGGCACATGAGCGCGGCGCCGCCGGCGGCGCTTCCCGCCAGGAATGGGAAGAGGCCGCCCACCATGAGGATGAAGGGCGCCGTCGCCGCAAAGGCGAGGCTCGGACCGGTCGCCGCGCCGCCCCACTCCCGCCGCGAGACGCCGGCGAAGGCACCGGCGAGGACGGCCGCGCTCGCCGTCGCCGCGGACTGTTGGCCGACGACCGACGCGAGCGGGTAGTAGAGCACCGAGTAGGTGACGAACTCGTACCGCCCCGCGTACCAGTAGTTGTTCCAGAGGTTGAAGCCCGCGTGCGCGTAGAGCCAGGTCTGGAAGAGATGCGACGGCAGGTCGACTCCCGGCGGGCCGCCGTGGTAGACGAGCTGGGCGACGATCGCGGCGAGGACGCCGCAGGCCACGGCGAAGCGGGCGCGACGCAGGCGTGGGCGCAGCCTCGACACGGCGTGCGAGTATAGCTCCCAGGCGATGAGAGCGGGATTGGGGAGCTGGGTCGTCGGCGACGCGATGTGGTGCAGGTACCCGGCCTGGCGGGCGGGCACTCCTGGCCCGACGGCGGGACATGGGCCGCTCGTGCGGGTATCCTCCTCCTGCGCGGGGCGTTAGCTCAGCTGGGAGAGCACCAGCTTTGCAAGCTGGGGGTCACCGGTTCGATCCCGGTACGCTCCACTCGCCGATATCCCGTTCCTGGAGCCGAACCTAACCCGTCGGCGCGCCTTGGCGGAGGCGGCGTGGCGCTCACCAAGTACACACCAGCCTCTTCAAGTTTGGCACGCGCGGTCTACATGGCGTCCGCCAACGGCACGTTGGAGCCGTGGCGCGACTCCTCGATCAGGTGTTCGAGCACTGCACCACCCTGAAGTCGCGCCGGAGCATGTGCACCGAGGAGTCGTCGCCGCTTATCGCCGCATCGAACTCATCCGCGTCTCGCTTACGGTCGAACATCTTCGACCGCCGGCGTCCCTAGTCGTCTCGGTAGCGAGCAAACCAGCGAGCGA
>DASQXS010000035.1:0-3803 GCA_035639615.1 Gaiellales bacterium
ATAGCTGAATCGGTTCATAGAGAGCGTAAGCTGTCTGTAATGGCCGCCGGTCGGGTGAGGCTGCGCGACGTGGCCGAGCGGGCGGGCGTGTCGGTCGGCAGCGCATCGCAGGCATTCGGCCGGCCGGAGCTCGTCTCGGCGAAGGTGCGGGAACGGGTGCTCGCGGCCGCCGAGGAGCTGGACTACGCGGGGCCCGACCCTGCGGCCCGGCGGTTACGGACGGGCCGTGCGGGAGCGCTCGGGCTGATCTTCACCGAGCGGCTCGGGTACGCCTTCACCGACCCGGCCGCGCCGGCGTTCCTGCGCGGGGTCGCCTGGGGGATGGAGGAGGCACGCACCGGGTTGCTGCTGATCCCTACCTCGCCCTCGCCGGATACGGCCGCCGCGGCGGTGCGCGAGGCCGCGGTCGACGGCTTCATCATCTACTCGGCGCCGCGAAACGATCCGCGCGTCGACGCCGCCGTCGCGCGCCGGCTGCCGCTGGTGACCGTCGACCAGCCCCGGGGCGCGGAGACGCCGTTCGTCGGGATCGACGATCGCGCTGCAGCGCGAAGCGCGGCCGAGCACCTGCGCACGCTCGGCCACGAGCGCGTGGCGGTGCTCGGCTTCGCGGCCACCGCGGATCCCGACGGAACGCGCGTCTTCGACATCACGGAGGAGCGGCTCGCCGGCTACCGGGAGGGCCTGGGCACCGCCTGGGACGAGGGTGCGATCCGGATGTCGCTGCCCAACGCGCCAGCGCCCGCGCGGGCCGCCGCGCTCGAGCTCCTGCGCGCGCCCAACCCTCCGACCGCGATCCTCGCGATGACCGATCCACTCGCTCTCGGCGTCCTCCAGGCCGCGGCCGAGCTCGGCGTTGCGGTGCCGGAGGAACTCTCCGTCGTCGGCTTCGACGACAGCCCGGCCGCCGCGTCGGCGAGCCCGCCGCTGACCACCGTGGCGCAGCCGCACGAGGAGAAGGGCCGGCTCGCGGCCGAGTGGCTGATCAAGGACATCGCGCGCGGACGAGACCCGGGCCGGCGGCGCCGGCAGGCGCTCCTCCCGACCGAGCTGGTGGTGCGCGGGTCGACCGCCCCGCCGCCCGCGTAGAGTCCGGCCATCGCGGCGGACGTCTTTATCGACCACCTCACGCTCCCGGTCCGCGACCTCGAGGCGAGCCGGGACTTCTATCGCCGGGCGCTCGCGCCGTTCGGGGTCGAGGAGGTCGAGCTCGAGGGCGGGGTCGGCTGGGGCCCGCCGGGCCGCGTCGACTTCTTCGTCAGACCCGGCGAGCCGTCGGCGCCGCTCCACGTGGCGTTCGCGGCCCCTGACCGGCGGACAGTCGACGCCTTCCACGCGGCGGCGATCGCCGCGGGCGGAACCGACAACGGCGCGCCCGGGCTGCGGCCGCGCTATCACCCCGACTACTACGGCGCGTACGTGATCGACCCCGACGGCCACAACGTCGAGGCCGTCTGCCACACCGCTCCGCAGTCGGACTAACTCAGCGAGAGCGCGTGGACGCGATCGGCGGCGTCCTTGGTGATGGGGTCGCCGTGGCCGACGCCGACGATTCGTGCGTCGAGCGCGGCCATTCGCTTGAGGGTCGCCCGGTGCTGCGCCATGTTCAGGTGGAAGCCCGGCCATCCGGCGCACAAATTCGGCCACGTTGCGATCGCGTCCCCGGCGATGAGAAACCCGCGCTCGGGCCAGAAGAACGCGAGGTGGCCGGGCGAATGGCCCGCCGCGTGCAGCACCTGGAGCGGGCCGAAGGCATCGTCCTCGGCGAGCACCTCGTCCACGGGACAGGGGAAGTGCTTCGGCCGGTCGATCCTGAGGCCGATCTGGAAGGGCACCAGGCGCAGAGACTTCGGCAGGACGCCGATCGGCTGCGCGCGGCGCTCGCCGGCGACGATGTCCGCCTCCCACTCGTGCGCGTAGACCTTCGCGCCGCTCGCACGCTTCAATGCGGCGAGGCCGCCGAGGTGTGAACGGTGACCGTGGGTGAGCGCGATTCGCTTCAGGTCGCCCGGGCTCCGGCCGAGGCGGTCGATCTGCTCGAGCACGAGCCGCCCGTCGCTCTCGAAGAGGGTGTCGACCAGCGTCAGCTCGCCGCCGCCGTCCTCGATCATGAACGCGTGAACGTGGCCGCCCTTGCCGTGGCCGAGGCTGTGGACGCCCGGGGCGACCTCGGTCATCGGCCCACCGTCTGCCAGGGCGCGAACGGATTGGCGACACCGCGCAGGGACGGCTCGAGCTCGGGGAAGTGGCGGAGCAACACCGACCGCATGTCGTTCCCCTCGACCCACTCAATCCCGGTAGGCGTATAGACCTCCGGGCGGTAGTCGTCGGTGAAGAACCGGTCCGCTTCCAGCCGCCGCGAGGCCATGAGGATGAAGACGCGGAAGGCCGTGTCGCTGAAGCCGAACCCCTTCGGAAACGGCTCCGCGAAGAGACCCACCATCAGGTCGACGCGCTCGATGTCGCCGTCGTAGACCCGGCGGATCTCCTCGGCCCACTGGGGGTTGTCGGTCAACTCCTCGAACGTCTCGGCCGGCTTCAAGTGGAAGAGCCGCCTGAACTCGTTGTAGCGCGGGACGCCGCGCTCCCGCGTTCGCACGATGTCCGTGGCGGCCAGGTCGATCAGCTCCCCGCTCGGCCGTTCGAGGCGCTGGAGGAAGCGCGGATAGTTGTGCAGCGTGATCGCGCCCGGGTTCGCGATCCCGAACGAGTAGAGCGCGTCGGCGAGCGGCACCTGCTCGAGGCACTCCCGCACGTGCAGCGCCCCGATCTCCGGGAACGTCCGCTCCTGGAGCACGCGGTCGTCCTGGACGGAGCGGAAGACGAACGCGTCCGGGATCAGCGGATGCATCCGGTAGACGGCTACGAACTCCTCCGTCAGCGAATAGGGCACTCCGTGGAAGTCCTTCGGCGAGCCGGGGATGCCGTGGATCAGCTCGCTCCGCGTGTGGCGTCCGAACCGCTTGTCGAAGCCCTCGCCGAGCAGTCCCCACCAGTTGGTCCTGAGGGCCAGCACGGTCGTGGGGTGGGCAATGATCGCCGGCGTCCAGTCGACCGTGTGGATCTTCGCCATCAGCGCCGCGTTCACCAGCCGCGCCTTGTCGTAGAGCTCGTCGTCGCCCAGCTCCGGGTGCCGCTCGTGAAGCCGGTCGCAGATCGCGTTGTGCTCGAGCATGAACAGCGCGTGGAGGAGGGCGAGCCCGACCCAGAAGTTCCCGGCGACGCCGCTCAGGTCGACGTGCGCCTCGATCTCCTCCGGAACGAGGCCGCTCCGGTCGATCCGCAGCTTCCCGTGCTCGCCCGAGCGGATGGCGTCGGCGAACGCCGGGTCCCGGCCGTAGATCTGCGAGCCGTCCCACCAATGCGTGTCGTCCGTGACGAACGTCGGCGGTCCGTCGTCGTCGGGGCTCGGGTCGTGCCTCGTGCGCGGGATCTCCATCGGGTGTTGTGGCCAGGGGTCGCCGTCCGCGAGCGAGACCTTCCACGGGTCTGCGGGGTCGTTCTTCCCGTGGCTGAACCAGTCATGTACCTCGAACTGGATCCAGGCGCCGGCGAGGAGGTTCAGGGTCGTCGCGGGCTTGAACCGGTCGCGCGTCAACAGCTCGAGGCTGACCGTGCGCGGATTGGGCGACAGAAGCGACTCGGGTGGCTCCGGATAGACGCGATCGAGCGGGACGTTTCGGCCGAAGCGGCTGCCGATGCTGCCCATCAGCGGGTCGTCGAGGTCGTTGTAGGTGCCGTCCAGCGTCCGTGCCGTCAGGTAGCGGGCCGGCTGGCCGTCGGTCGCGGGCGGCGGCCGGTCG
>DASQXS010000036.1:0-2903 GCA_035639615.1 Gaiellales bacterium
CCTGCTCAATGCGCCGCAAGAGCCCGCCGTGCTCGTCGGTGAACATGGCCAGCTGGCGCTTGATGACGTCGTTGAAGCGGGCGCGGCCGGGTAGCCTCATACCCGGATGCTACCGGGGCGGCGCCATGCCCCTCCCGATACGATCGCAGGAGCGTGAGCGAGTGCGTCGCCATCCAGATCCGCACCTGGAACATCGCCCACGGCCGCGACGTGCCTCCAAGCGCGGTGTACGGCCACGCGCGGCGAAAGCTCCTCGCGGAGATGTGCGCGGTCATGGTGGAGGACGCGCCCGACATCGTGCTGCTCCAGGAGGTGCCGATCTGGGCTGCCGCCCTCCTGCACGAACGCACGGGGATGGGCGTCACCCTTGCCCATGCCTATGGCGCCCACGTCCCGTTCCTGCACGTGCCGCTCCCGCTCGCCGCGGGAGCGGCGATCGGCCGTGCTCTCCCCGACGTCGCCCGCACCCAGTTCGAGGGGCAGGGGCAGGCGCTCCTCTACTGTCCCGACCTTCTGCTCGTCTCGGCCCGCCGCGTGCAGCTGAACGAGCGCCGCCGCCTCCGCGGCGAGCCGCGGGTCGCCCAGCTCGTGCGGCTGCGGCACCGCCGCGCCGGCCGCGAGCTCGTGGTCGGGAACGTCCACGCCGACCACGGCGGCGCGCCGGAGCAGCTCGAGAAGGCGGGGTTCGTGCTCGAGCGGTTCGCCCGCGGCGCGCCCATGCTCCTCGGCGGCGACCTGAACGCCGGGCCGAAGTCGGCGGGCGTTCGCGCCCTCGTCCGGCGCGGGTGGATCGAGGAGTCGGGCGAGGCCTCGATCGACCACCTCTTCGTCCGCGGCCTCCAGCTGGAGTGGCCGGCGACGCGCTGGCTGCCGCAGCGCCGCGACCTGCACATGAACGGGTCGCGGCCGCTGCGGCTCTCCGACCACGACCCCGTCGACGCGGTGGTGTCGTTTGTTTGACCACGCCGAGCTCCCCGCGCTCGCCGGCTGCGCCTACCTGAACGCGGGGACGAACGGCCCGCTTCCGCGGGCCGCGGCCGAGGCGATGACCGCGGAGGTCGAGGCGGCGCTCCGGCACCCGCGGGTGGGCACGCAGGCGTACGAGCGGTTCTTTGCCGCGCGCGACCGGGCCCGGGCGGCGGTTGCGGCGCGGATGGGCGCGCCGCCGGAGGAGGTCGCGCTCACGTCGTCGACGACCCAGGGGGTCGGCCTCGTCACGGCCGGCCTTCGCTTCGGCCCGGGCGACGAGGTGGTCACGACCACCGAGGAGCACCCGGGCGTCCTCGGGCCGCTGGACGAGCTGCGTGTTCGCTACGGGGTCACGATCAGGGCCGTGCCCGCCGACGACGTCGCGGCCGCGATCGGCCCGGCGACGCGAATGGTGGCGCTCTCGCACGTCCTCTGGACGACGGGTCGCGTGGTGCCGCTGGAGGAGATCGCCGCGGCGGCCCGCGCCGCCGGAGCGGTGACGCTCGCCGACGGCGCCCAGTCCGCCGGCCAGCTCGACCTGAACGTCGGGGCCACAGGCGTCGACTTCTACGCGATCTCCGGCCAGAAGTGGCTGCTCGGCCCCAACGGCTCGGGCGCGCTCTGGGTGCATCCCGACCAGCGCGACCGGCTGCGGCCGGCGACACCCAGCTACCTGACCTACACGGACGGCGAGGTGGGCACGCTGCGGGCGGGGTGCGACCGGTTCGACGCCGGGACGATCGATCCGGCGACGCTGGCCGGGTTGGCGGCCGCCGTCGAGTGGGTGGCCGGGCTCCCGGGCGGGTGGCCCGCCTGGCTCGCCCTCGCCCGCGAGCGGACGGCTGCCGCCCACGACCGGCTCGCCGCGGCGGGCATCCCGGTCGCGGGCCACGCCGGGGAGGGCACTGGCCTGATCGCCTTCGAGGCGCCCGGCCGCGATCCGACGGAGGTCGTCGAGGCGCTGGCGGCCCGCTCCGTCCTCGTCCGCACCATCCCCGGCACCGCCTACCTGCGGATGTCCGTGGGCGCGTGGACGAGCGACGCCGACCTCGACGCACTCGTCGAGGGGCTCGCCGCCGGCTAGCCCTTCAGGCCTAGCTCGGGCGCGATTGGCCGAAGCGCCGCGATCACGAACGCGATGTGCTCGTCGAGGTCGACCCCGAGCTCCTGCGCGCCCTCCACGACCTCGTCGCGGTTGACGCCGCGGGCGAAGCTCGGCTGCTTCAGCTTCTTCCGCACCGACCGCGGCTCGAGGGTGGCGATCCCGTCGGGGCGGACGAGGCCGCAGGCGTGCACGAAGCCGCTCACCTCGTCGCAGGCGAAGAGGGTGTGCTCGAGCCGGGACTCGCGCGGCACGCCCGTGTGGCTCCCGTGCGAGAGGATCGCGCGGACGAACCACTCGGGGTACCCGCGCTCCCGCAGCACCGGGGCGCCGTCCTGCGGGTGCTGGTCGAGCGTGGGGTGGCGCTCGTAGTCGAAGTCGTGGAGGAGGGCCACGTTCCCCCATGCGGCCTCGTCCTCGCCCCACTTGCGGGCGTAGGCGCGCACCGACGCCTCGACCGCCATGCAGTGGCGCAGGAGCGGCTCGCCCTTCGTCCATTCCGTGAGGAGTGCCCAGGCCGCCTCCCGGTCGTGCACGAGATCGTTCGCCGGCATGGGCGGGCAGCCTACTACCGCGATGCGGCTCCACGAGCAGGAACCTGGCAGTCCGACAGCGAATGCCGCTACCCTCACGCCATGGCCGTCGCGACCCGGGACAGCACGATGGAAACCTTCGTCATCGAGGGAGGGGTGCCGCTCTCGGGCACCGTCCGCCCCACCGGCAACAAGAACGCCGCGCTCCCCATCCTGGCGGCCTGCCTCCTGACGTCGGACCCGGTGACGCTCGAGAACGTGCCCCGCATCCGCGACGTCGAGGCGATGATCGAGCTCCT
>DASQXS010000037.1:0-8293 GCA_035639615.1 Gaiellales bacterium
CGTGCAGACGACCGGCAACGCCATGTGGGTGTCGCCGCTGACCTTCCTCCAGGCATCCACGCCGGGATCGGGCGGCTGGATCGATACGCCCCAGCAGCGGCTCGAGGTGCGCCACATCTTCCCCATCACCAAGGCCTCGCAGCTGGCGGAGGTGACCGTGGACGGGGCGGCGCCGCTTCGCCTGAGCGACGTCGCAAACGTCGTCGAGGATCACCAGCCGCTCATCGGCGACGCCGTGCTCACGGGCGGCGAGGACAGTCTCATCGTCGTCGAGAAGTTCCCGAACGCGAACACCCTCGAGGTGACGCGCGGGGTCGAAGAGGCGCTCGCCAAGCTGCGGCCGGGACTCGCCGGGATCAACATCGACACGTCGATCGCCCGCCCCGCCACGTTCATCGACGAGTCGATCGACAACCTCACCAGGGCAGCCGTGATCGGGGCGATCCTCCTCGTCGCCGCCCTCGCGGCGCTGCTCTTCCAGTGGCGGGCAGCGCTGGTCGCGGCCCTCGCCGTTCCCGTCTCGCTGATGGCCGGCCTGCTGGTGCTCGACGTCCGCGGCGACACGGTCAATCTGATGGTGGTGGCGGGGTTCGCCATCGCCCTGGCCGTCCTCGTCGACGATGCCGTGACCTCGACCCAGGCCATCGCGGCGCGCCTGCAGGACGATAGCGCCACCGGGCGGGACACGCCGCGCGCGACCGTGATCGGTGCGGCCGCCGAGGGGGCTCGGCGCGGACTGGCGTACGCGACGCTGATCGCCCTCCTCCCGCTCCTGCCGTTCCTCTTCGCCGAAGGCGTCGCCCACGCCGTGTCGGAGCCGCTCGTGCTCTCGTACGTGCTGGCCGTGCTCGCCTCCACGGTGGTGGCGACGACGCTGACGCCGGCGCTGGCGTACGTCGTCTACGCCCGCGCCGGCGACCAGCGCGAGGCTCCCCTCGTCCGCCGGGTCGCCGACGCCTACGGCCCGGCGCTCGAGCGCGTCCTCGCCCGCCCGGTCGCGGCGTTCGCCCCTTCGGCGGCCGTGCTCGTTCTCGCCCTCGCCGCCTCGCCGTTCTTCGACCAGAAGCTGCTCCCGTCCTTCCGCGACCCCGACCTCGTCGTCCACTGGACGGCCGCGGTGGGGACGTCCGAGCCGGAGATGTCGCGCCTGACTGACCGAGTGACGAGCGACCTGCGGTCCATCCCCGGCGTGGCGAACGTCGGCGCGCACGTCGGCCGCGCCGTCCTCGGCGACCAGGTGGTGGACGTGAACTCGGCCGAGCTGTGGGTGAGCGTCGACCCCTCGGCGGACTACAGCTCGACGATGTCGGCCGTCGAGAGGACCGTGAGCGCGTACCCCGGGATCTCCGAGAGCGTGAGCACCTATCTGGACGACCGCGTCCGCCGGTTCGACACCGGCCCGTCGAAGGACATCGTGGTTCGCGTCTTCGGGCCCGCGTTCGGGACGCTGCAGACGACGGCCGAGCACGTCCGGTCGATGCTCTCGCATATCGACGGCGTGACCGGCCTCACCATGGAGCGCCAGCTCACGCAGCCAAACATCGAGGTCGAGGTCGACCTGGCGAAGGCAAAGCGGTACGGGCTGAAGCCCGGCGACGTGCGCAGGGCCGCGGCGACGATGCTCGCCGGCCTCGAGGTCGGCAGCCTGTTCGAGCAGCAGAAGGTGTTCCAGGTGACGGTGTGGAGCACTCCCGAGAGCCGCGCGAGCCTCGACGGGATCGGAAACGTCATGATCGATACGCCGAGCGGCGGGCACGTCCGCCTCGAGGACGTCGCCGACGTCCGCATCGCCCCCACGCCGACGGTGATCAAGCGCGACGCGGTCTCGCGCCGCATCGACATCGGCCTCGACGTGCGCGGCCGCGACCCTGGAGCGGTCGCCGCCGAGATCAACCGCCGCCTTGCGGCCACGCACTTCCCGCTCGAGTACCGCGCCCAGGTGCTGGGCGAGTACCAGGCCGGCCAGACCCTGCACCGGCGGATGTTCGGCGCCGGCCTCGCCGCCGCGATCGGCATGTTCCTCCTGCTGCAGGCCGCGTTCCAGAGCTGGCGGCTCGCCGGCCTGGCGTTCCTGACGTTCCCCGTCTCGCTCTCCGGCGGCGTGCTCGCGGCGTTCCTCGCCCAGGACGGGATGTCGCTCGGCGCTCTCGCCGCACTCCTCGCCGTGCTGGCGGTCGCCGCGCGCGCGACGATCGGACTGATCGGCCGCTACCAGGAGCTCGAGCGCGCCGGCGTCCCGCCCGGCATCGGCCTCATCGTCAGGGGCTCGCGCGAGCGGCTCGCGGCGACGATCGTCCCCGCCCTCGTCACCGCGGCGGCCCTGCTGCCCCTGATCGTCACCGGCACGATCGCAGGCCAGGAGATCGCCCATCCGATCGCAGTGATCGTGGTCGGCGGCCTCGTCACATCGACGCTGGTCGTCGCGTTCCTGATCCCGGCGGTCTACCTGTCGTTCAACGGTTCCACGATGCAACGGAGGGCGCACGATGCAGCGTCGTAACGTCACAGCCGTCCTGCTTCCCCTTGTCGCGGTCATGGCCGGCGCGTGCGGCTACGCGGCGCCCGCCGAGGAGGGTGGGAACGAGCCCGGCAAGGTCGAGTCAGTCGAGGACTCAGACCTCTCCCGGGTCGTCCTCACTGCGGACGCCGCCAAACGGATCGGCCTCGAGACCGCCCGGGTGACGGTGTCGCGGGTCGAGGGCGATACCGTCGTCCGCGGGCGGGTCGCCGCGGATCCCGGCGGCCCGTCCGGCTCGCTGCTCGTACACGTGTCCCTCCCCGCGACGCAGCTCACCCAGGTGGACCTGCGGAAGCCGGCGCGGGTGCTCGAGGTGTTCGGACAGGACGGGCTGGTCGCGCCGCTCGTCCGCGAGGCGCCCGCCGGCGGCACGCTGACCTACCGGCTCGACGGCGCGGCCCAGGTCGTGCACCCCGGAAGCCGGGTGCGCGTCGACCTGCCGACCGCCGCCGGGACGCGGAAGACGATCCCGTACTCGGCGGTGATCTACGGCGTCGAGGGCGGCACCTGGACGTACACGGCGGTCGGCCCGCTCACGTTCGTGCGGGCGCCGATCGCGGTCGCCTCCCTCCAGGGCGGAATGGCCGTCCTCGAGAAGGGGCCGCCGCGGGGCACCGAGGTCGTCACCGTCGGCGGCGAGGAGCTCCTCGGCACGGAGTTCGCAATCGAGGGCGAGTGATCCTCCGCGCCGCGCCGACGCCGCCCCCGGAGGCCCGCCGATGATGCGCTGGATCGTCCGGTCGAGCCTGCATTTCCGCTTCATCGTCGTCGCGGTGGCCGTGGGCATGGTCGCGTTTGGCGCGACCCGGGTCTCGAACATGCCCGTCGACGTCTTCCCGGAGTTCGCGCCCCCGTTCGTCGAGGTGCAGACGGAGGGTCTGGGGATGTCGACCCAGGAGGTAGAGCAGCTGATCACGATCCCGATGGAGCAGACGCTGAACAGCACTCCCGGGCTCGACACGATGCGCTCGGCCACCGTGCCGGGTCTGTCGGCGATCACGCTCATCTTCCGGCGCGGGACCGATCCGCTCGAGGCCCGCCAGCTCGTGAACGAGCGGGTCGCGACGGCGATCCCCAGCCTGCCGTCGTCCGCCGGCATCCCGTGGACGCTGCAGCCGCTCTCGGCCACGAGCCGGGCGCTCAAGATCGGGATCACCTGCGACCACTGCAACCTGACCGACCTGTCGATGATCGCCTACTGGACGATCCGGTGGCGGTTGATGGCCGTCCCCGGCGTGGCGAACGTCGTCATCTGGGGCGACCGCTGGCAGCAGCTGCAGTACCAGCTCGACCCGGAGAAGCTCCGGGCCCACGGCATCACGGTCGACCACGCCATGTCGGTCACCTCCGACGCGCTCGACTTCGGCCTTCTCAAGTACACGGACGCCGCCAAGAACCGCGTCGGCGGCTTCATCGAGACCCCGAACCAGCGCCTCGGGATCCACCACGTCCTGCCCGTGTTCACGCCGGCCGAGCTGGGCAAGGTGACCGTCTCGGGCAAGTACCGCGCCGACGGATCGCCGCTCCAGCTGGCCGATCTGGGAACGCCGACGTGGGGCCACCAGCCGCTCTTTGGGGACGCCGTCATCAACGACCACCAGGGGCTGCTCATGGTGGTCGAGAAGTTCCCGTGGGCGAACACGCTCGATGTGACGCGCGGCATCGATCAGGCCCTCGACGAGATGCGGCCGGGACTGCCGGGCATCCACATGGATAACCACATCTTCCGCCCCGCCGAGTTCATCGAGATCTCGATCTCCAACCTGAGCGACGCCCTCCTCCTCGGCACCCTGTTCGTCGTCGTCGTCTTGGTGGCGTTCCTGTTCGAGTGGCGGGCGGCCCTGATCAGCCTGGCGGCGATCCCGCTCTCGCTGATGGCCGCCGCGCTCGTCCTCTACGCCACCGGCGCGACGATCAACACGATGGTGCTCGCCGGGTTCGTGATCTCGGTCGGGGTGGTGGTCGACGACGCCATCATCGACATCGAGAACATCGTGCGCCGGCTGCGCCAGAACCGTGCGTCCGAGGCGCCCCGTCCCGTGATGTCGGTCGTCCTCGACGCGTCGCTCGAGGTGCGGCGCGCGATCGTCTACGCCACGCTCATCATCGTCCTCGCCGTCGTGCCGGTGTTCTTCATCACGAGCGTGTCGGGCGCGTTCTTCCGCCCGCTCGTGAGCTCCTACGGCCTGGCGGTGCTGGCATCGATGGTCGTCGCGCTGACCGTCACCCCGGCGCTGGCGCTCCTGCTGCTCGGTCGGGCGCCGCTCGACGAGCGCCAGCCGCCGCTCGTGCGCGCGCTCCAGCGCGCCTACACGGCGGCCCTGGCCCGGGTCGTGCGCACGCCGACGGTCGTCCTCGCGGCGACCGCCGCCACCCTCGTGGCCGGCGTGGCGGCGACGCCGTACCTGGGCGAGTCCCTCTTCCCCACCTTCAAGGAGCGCGACTTCCTGGCGCTCTGGGTGACCCGCCCGGGCACCGGCCACCAGGAGGTGGTCCGGATCGTCGAGCGGGCCAGCCGCGACCTGCGCTCGATCCCCGGCGTCCGCGGGTTCGGCGCGCACATCGGCCGCGCCGTCCAGGGCGAGGAGGTGAACGGCATCAACTTCGCCGAGAACTGGATCAGCCTCAGCCCCCACGCCGACTACGACAAGACGCTCGCCCGCATCCGCGGCACCGTCGCCGCCTACCCGGGCCTTTTCCGGGAGCAGACCACCTACCTGAATGAGCGCATCGACGAGGTCCTGGCCGGCTCGAGCGAGGCCATCACCGTCCGCATCTTCGGCCCGAGCCTCGAGGTGCTCCGCGAGAAGGCGCACCAGGTGCATGCGGCGCTCAGAGGTATCCCCGGCATCGTCGACCTGCGCACCGAGCTGCAGGTGGACGTTCCCTACATCCGCGTGAAGCCCGACCTGGAGAAGGCGGCCAAGTACGGGCTGAAGCCCGGCGACATCCGCCGGGAGGCGGCGACGATCGTCGCCGGCGACGAGGTGAGCGACCTGCACGTCGACGGCAAGGTCTACGACGTCATGGTCTGGAGCGTGCCCAAGGCGCGCCGGGACGTGCAGAGCATCCGCGACCTCCTGCTCGACACGCCCGGGGGCGGCCACGTCCGGATGGCCGAGGTCGCCGACGTCAGCGTGCAGCCGACGCCGAACCGGATCTCCCGCGAGGACAACTCACGCCGGATCGACGTCGGCATGAACGTCCGCGGCCGTGACCTGGGCTCCGTCGTCGCCGACGTGAAGAAGCGGCTCGCAACGGTCAAGTTCCCGCACGAGTACCACGCCGAGGTGCTGGGGGAGTTCGCCGAGCGCGCGGCCGCCCAGGGTCGGCTCCTCGCCTTCGGCGCCGCCGCCGCACTCGGAATCCTCCTGCTCCTCCAGACCTGCATCGGCAGCTGGCGGGTGGCGACGTTCTCGTTCCTGACCCTGCCCCTCGCCCTGGTCGGGGGCGTCCTGGCGGCGTTCGCGGCCGGCGGCGTCATCTCGCTCGGCTCGCTCGTCGGCTTCCTCACGGTCTTCGGGATCGCGGCCCGAAACGGCATCCTGCTCATCAACCACTACCAGCACCTCGAGCGCGAGGAGGAGGAGCCGTTCGGGCTGGAGCTCGTCCTGCGCGGCTCGCGCGAGCGGCTGGCGCCGATCCTCATGACCGCGCTCGCGACCGGGCTCGCGCTCGTGCCGCTCGTGATGTCGGGCGAGATTCCCGGCGCCGAGATCGAGTACCCGATGGCGATCGTCATCCTCGGCGGCCTCGCCACCTCCACCCTGCTGAACCTCTTCCTGGTGCCGACGCTCTACCTGCGCTTCGCCGGCCCGCCGGCCGCGCCGCAGGTCGCAGACGGCCGACCGGGGTAGCGGCGGCCGCGGCTGGGTAGTGCGTGGGCGTGACCGAGACACCGATTCCGCCCGCGGTCGCCGACTTCCTGCGCGACCCGAACTTCGCCGTCATCGGCACGGTGGACGGCCGGGGCCGGCCGCACACAGCCGCCACCTGGTACCTGTTCGACGACGGCCGCATCCTCGTCAACATGGACGAGTCGCGCGTGCGGCTCGGACACATGCGCCGCGACCCGCACGTCGCGCTCACCGTGATCGGCCGAGACGACCCGTACCGCCAGGTGACCCTCATCGGCCGGGTGGTCGACGTCCGCGACGATTCCGCCCTCGAGGACATCGACCGCCTGAGCCTGCGGTATCTCGAGAAACCGTACGCGAATCGCGACCGACGTAGCGTGAGCGCCTGGATCGCCCCGGAGCGCTGGTACGGTTGGACGGGCGGCCGCCCGTGGGCCGGCGAGTAAGCTGACCGAGGGTTCGCCGGCCTTGCAGGAGGCTTAGCTCTTCATAACCGCCGCATTACGATTGGTGTCGATGGTGGGCGTATACGACTCCGGCTCACGCCGGCGCTCGGGGCAATCGTCCTCCTTGCGGGATGGGGCGGGGCGCCTGCGTACTCCAACGCCGGCGCCTTCTGGGGGACATGGGTACACCCGGCGCCGGGGCAACCAACCTCGACGCGTTGAGGCCGGCGATATGAGCTACTACCGGCGCTGACGCGCGCGGGCGCAGTCGGCGCAGAGCCCCTCGACGATGAGGTTCACGCGCTCCGGGGCGAAGCCGGCCCGGCCGGCGGCCGCCCGCGCGGCGGCGAGATCGACGGCTGCGTCCAGGTCGGCGACGCGCCCGCACCCCCCGCATACCATGTGGTGGTGGTCGGGGGTGCGCGAGTCGTAGAGCACGGCGCCTCCGCCGGCGTAGACGCGCCGGACGATCCCGAGGTCGGCGAAGAGGTCGAGGGTCGCGTAGACGGTCGGAAGGGAGGTCCCGGGCAGGCGGTCGGTGCACGCCTCGTGGACGTCCTCGGCCGTCAGGTGGGCGTTCCGCTCGCGCAGGAGCCGGTTGATTACAAGCCGTTGCGACGTGACCCGCTGGCCGCGGGCGCGCAGCCGCTCCGCGAGGTCGTGGTCGACGGCGGCGATGTCGGTTTCGGGCGTCATGGTCGTTTTCCTTAGGCGACCCTTATTCTAACTCACTTGCTATACTCAGGACAAATGGTTACCGCGATCGACCGGCTCTGCCGCGACGAGCACACCTTCGTCCTCCAGTTCATCCAGCCCGCCCTCGTCGGGCTGATCGACGGAACCGTGTCGACGCTGGCGCCCATCTTCGCGTCGGCGTTCATCGCCGGGTCGCACGCGGCCCTCATGGTCGGTCTCGCAACGGCGCTCGGAGCCGGCATCAGCATGGGCCTCTCGGAGGGGCTCTCGGACGACGGTAGCGTCACCGGGCGCGGCTCGGCGATCCAGCGCGGCGCCATCACGGGCGCGGCGACCGCTTTCGGCGGCGGCTTCCACACGCTGCCGTTCCTGATCCACGACGTCCACCGAGCGGTGGCCGTTGCCACGGCCGTCGTGGCCGTCGAGCTCGTCACGATCGCGCTCGTCCGCCGCCGTTTCCTCGACGTCTCGCTGCGCACCTCGCTGATCCAGGTCACCCTGGGCGGCGCCCTTGTCGCCGGGGTCGGCTTCGCCATCGGCACCGCCTAAACAACCGGATCGTCGTGCCATTCCGCCCCCTCGAGAGGCGCTAGTGGTGTGGCCGGCAACGTTGGTGGCGTCGATGGCGAGCGAAAACCGAGCGATGCCAGGACGCAGGACCTGTCAAGCCGCAGGCTTGACAGGGTTCGGGACGCGCCTGCTATCCACGCAGGCGCACACCGGCCAATACTGGAGAAGTATTGGCGCGACCGAGGACACCGCAGCAGTCGCAAGGC
>DASQXS010000038.1:0-3998 GCA_035639615.1 Gaiellales bacterium
TATTGGTGCGACCGAGGACAACGCAGCAGTCGCAAGGCTCTGCCTTGCGACGTTCGGGAGCGATCTGCTACCCAGCAGATCGCGGACGCGGTTTGCAGCCGCCAGCCTGTCAAGGCGCCCGCCTTGACAGGTCTCGCGAGCGGCCTGCTACTCAAGCAGGCTGCGAGAGCGGCAAACGTTGCCGGTCACATCACTAGCTCTGAAGTGGGCCACAGGCGTCCTCCGCCTTGACGGCGCATCGGCCGGACCATATTCTTATAGCGTGACTGCTATACGTGGCAGAGGATGGTTGTGGCTCGGCGTCATCGGAGTCCTCGGGTTGATCGCCGCACTCCTGATCATCGCCGCCTACCCGATTCCGGACGTCCGCGGCGGCTGGTGCCAGTCGGGGGGCCGCCCCCGGCACTACGCCGTGCAGACCGTCACGGCCGACGCGATGTACCTCGATCTTGTAGCCGCCTTGGCCGTCGTCGTCGCGGCCGGCGCGCTGACCGGTCGGCTCATCTGGGGGTTCGTGGTCTCGGTGCTGACGGCGCTCCCGGTCACGGCCGTCGTCCTCGTGACGGGCTTCATCTACGCGGGCCGGATCGATTGCGCCTTCTACTAACGTGGGGGAACCCATGGTTCCCCCACGGTCCCCTGCTTCCGGATGAGCCGGATCGCCGTCGCGCTCCGGCGAGAACGCGGTCTCTGCCAGTTGCTCGACGGTCTCAGCGATCGTCCGCGTGCCCGATGACGAGCAGAACCGAGGAACCGTGGGCTATCTCGAGTCCAGTGCGTGCAGTGTCTGCGATAGCACGGTGGGGAGCTCACCGGCCCGCCGGCGGCTGTAGAGCGGGCCGCCGCCGTGGGTGACCAACCGGTTGGCGAGCGCGACGCCGCGTGGCGCGACAGGCTCCCGCAGATCGGAGAGTCGGTCGGCGAGGCGGTCAAGGTCGGGGACGTGCGGGCGGATCTGCCGTCGGTTGATCTGGGCCGGCGAGATGGCCCGAGCCGGACGGGCGCCGGCCTCGGCGGCGATTCGGCGGAAGCTCGAGGCGAGGCTTGTGCGCGTGCGCGGTGCGAGCAGTTCGCGGATGCGCGCCAGGAGGAAGGCATCGGCGGGCGGCTCTCCGGCGTGGGTGATGATCCACGTGTCCGCCCGCTCGCGTACCTGGTCGATGCGCAACGACTCGATGATGACCCGGACGAGGGCGCATCCGACCGCCGACGCGGCGACAGCGGCCAGGGCTGAGTGCGCCAACCCACCGGCAGCGGTCGCGATGACCGCTGCCGGGGCGGGGAGGAGATAGGGCAGAGCCGACCCGAGATACGGCCGCCATCCACCCAGGGCAGATGAGGCCTGCCTGGCCGGCGTCAACCCCGTTGGCGCAGCGTGGGACGCCATCGCGCTCCGGCTAGGCGGCGGCTGCGGCGGCCTGCCGCTCGACGGCGCGGAACGTCTCGCGGGTGGTGCGAGGCGTGACGACCAGCACCGGGCAGGGCGCCTGATGCACCAGGCGCTGGGTGACGCTGGATGCCAGGACACCCATCACTGGGCTGTGTCCTCGCGTAGCCAGCACGATCGTTCCCGCACGGTGGCGGCGCGCAGCGTCGGCGATGATGCTGGCCGGATGGCTCAGGCTGGTGGTGTAGACCTCGAGATCGACGTCGAATCCGTCAGCCCGAAGCTCCCCGACGAGCTCGCCGAGGTGCGCCTGGCGCTCGTCCTCGTCAGCGTGTGCTGGGAATCGTCCCCCGCGCAGACCGCTCGGGAGCAGCTGGTTGACGTGGACGACGACGATGCGGGCCAGGAACTGCTTGGCCAGTTCTTGCGCGGCCGGCAGGGCTCGCTCCGACGCCCGCCCGTCGAGGGCCACAATCACGGTGTCCACTTCGATCACTCCTTTCGGTATCGACACCTGCTACCGTAGAGCGACCGTGCATGTTTCCGTCATGCATGTGAGCCATGCTTTATAGGAGAGCGGCCGCCGGGATTCGCGCGGGAGCGGCCGAGAAGCTCGGTCGCACGTGATGCAGCCAACAAGGATGGGCGAGGGATTCGTTCGCGTCGGCTCCGAGCAAAAGCGACGCTTCCGGCGGGCGCATCGGTGATGGACGAGGCAAGTACAGGCGTCACGCCGAGCACCGGCCTCGGTGACCTGGATCAAGCCCTGCACGGCCTCTACTGGGGCGACAACGTGGTGTGGGAACCGGATCGTGCCGAGACGGCGGCGCCGTTCTACGGTGCCATCGCCGCTCTCGCCGGGCAGTACGACTACGCGGCCTACGTGTCCCTTTCGCGTGCTCCCGAGGCGATCCAGGCTGCCTACACAGGGTTGGCAGTGATCGACGCGCGCCCCGGTACCGACCTCGTCGAGCCCGGGCCGCTGTTGAACGCAATCCGCCGCCAGGCCGCTCAGCGCGGCCGCACCCTCCTGCTGTTCGACCCGCTCGATGACATGGCCGAGCGCTGGGGCGCGGACATGACCCGGCGCTTTTTCACCCGCTGCTGCCCCCTGCTGTTGCAGGTGGGCGCGATCGCGTACTGGTCGCTCTCCCACGGCGAGCACTTCGAGGCGCTGCGACGCGACGTGGAAGACGTCACCCAGTGTGTGCTGGTCGTGCGGGACGGGCGCCTACGCATCGCCAAGGCTGAAGGCCGCCCGGTCGGCGTACAGGGGAGCGTCTACCACTACCGGGCGACGGGCGGAAGGCCAAGACTTGTCGAGGCCCCGGCGGCTGCCCGCCTAGGTGCGGCGTTGCGGGCGGTGCGCATGCAGCGCCAACTCAGCCAAGCCCAGCTCGCCCAGCTCGCCGAAGTGTCACCGAGCGCCATCTCGCAAGCCGAGCGCGGCCAGCGCGGACTCTCGCTGGAGACGCTCCTGACGCTCACCGCGAGGCTCAACATCACGATCGACGAGCTGCTCCGCGGCCGCGTTTCACCGGGCTACCGCCTCGGCCGCCGAGACGACCCGACCGCACCACCAACCGGCACCCCGGTGCCCCTCTTGGACGACCCCGAAGTGGGGTTGCGCGCCTACCTCGTCCGTCTCGCCCCCGCTGCCTCCGCCACGCCGAACGTCGCTCACAAGGGAACGGAGCTGGTCGCTGTCATCGCCGGACTGGTGCAGGTCCATCTCACGACCGGCCGTCCGGTGTTGCGGCAAGGCGAGGCGCTCCTCGCCGATCGCACCAGCATCCGCGGATGGCGAAACCTCTCCCAACGCCCGTCGCAGCTCTTCTGGATCATCCGCGATTAGCTGAGACGAGGAAAATGACCATCAGAGATTCCAAAAAACCTGCAAATGGGGATCTTAGGCTCTCGGCTTGACAGCTTCTCATCTGAGGCAGATGATGCGGCGTTCCGAGGTGCGGAGCGAGGAAAGGGGGTCCAACATGCGTCGCACCTGCGTCGTGGCCGTACTTGCGGTCGTGACTACGGCAGCATGGGCAGCCGCCGCACCGGCGAGCGCCGGGCCGGAGGGTCACAGCGTCGTCCGCTGGGACATCATCAACCTCACGAAGGGCGGTGTGCTGCTTGCGGGCGGAGCGGCGACGTCGACGTCATCGGCGACGGGCGACACGCTCACATTGACCGGAACCGGTCAGGCCGAGCCGGCCGAAGAGGAGGCGGCCGGAGGGGGCACATTCGTGCACCGGGACAAGAACGGCGCGGTGCTCGCGCGGGGGGTCTACACCGTCAAGCACTTTGTGTCGTTCAAGCGGGCGTCGGGCAGCTTAGTGGGCTCGGGAGTCGTGGATGCAATCGGCGAGCTTGGCGAGTCACACTCCGGGGTGCTCACGGTGCGGGTCGCGTTCCGGGTTGGCGGCAAGGTGGCCGCCCGCGGCACGCTGGTCGTGACCTGTGCTCTTCCCGGCGCACCGGCCGGCCTCGAGGAAGGAGTGACTGCTACTGCGCGGCCGGTCGGCAGCAGCGTTGTCTTGCGCTTCAACGAGAAGGAGCCCGACAACGGCCCGACCAACTTCCACATCATCCGGTAGCGGCGAGTAGAACC
>DASQXS010000039.1:0-5040 GCA_035639615.1 Gaiellales bacterium
GGCGGGATCGTGTGCCTCCTGGCCGCCGCCAACCGCCCCGCCGCCCTGCGCTCGCTCGCGGTGATCGAGCCGCCGGCGTTCGGCATCGCCCGCGGCGTCCCGGGGGTGGAGACCCTGATCGAACGGATCGACGCCCACTTCGCAGCCGGCCAGGGCCTGACCGAGGAGGAGTTCCTCGACCGATTCCTGCGCGCATGGGGTCTCGATCCGCGGCCGGCGCCGAGGCTCGCGCCGGCCGCGCGGCGGTCGGTGCGGGCATCCATGACCGAGCGGCCGCCGTGGGAGGCCGAGCTGCCGCTCGGCGCGCTCGCCGCCGCGCGCATCCCCATGCTGGTCTGCCAGGGCGGCTGGGACATGGTGCCGGAGGAGGCGCGACGCGTGGCGGGCGCCGCGTTCGCGGCCGTGGTCGACATCCTCGTCGAGCGCCTCGCAGCGGAGCGGGCCGTGTTTCCCGGCGCCGCCCACCAGCCGCAGACGCTGGGTGAGCCGTTCAACCGCCGGCTCGAGGCGTTCTGGCGGGCGTCAGATCCGGCCTGAACGGACGATTGCCGCGACGAGGACGAGGCCGAGCGCGGTGGCGGTGAGGAAGCCGAGGAGGGCGAGGACGTGGATGCCGAACAGGTGCCAGCCGCCGTTGGCCGAGACACCGATGAGTGACGATCCGACCAGGATCCCGGCGACGACGATGGCGATGACGAGCCGATTGGCCACGACGTCGGCCTGGCGCGTCAGGAGGTCGAGGCCACGGTGGCGGAACTGCACCTCGACCTCACCGTCGCGGAGCTGCTCCAGCGTGTCGTGCACCTGGTAGGGCAGCTCCATCAGGAGGGCGCCGTAGCTCTCGAGCTCCTCCCTCCCCCGCTCCGCGAGCCGCCGCGGCGAGTACCGGCGGGCGACGAGCTCGGCCGCGTAGGGCTCGGCCACCTCGAACACGTTGAAGTCGGGATAGATCTCCGTCCCCACCGACCCCAGCGTGGCGAGCGCCTTGTCGAGGAGCGCAAACCGGGTGGGCAGACGCAGATGCATCCGCGAGATGAGAACGAACGCCTCCCGGATCACTTGGAGCGGGTCGATCTGCCCCATCGCCGCCCCGTAGTAGCGGTAGTACACCTCGCGCAGCTCGATCCGAAGCTCCTCCTCCTGCTCCCGGTTGAAGCGGACGCCGAGCTCGTAGAGGCGCCGCGGGAGGGCGTCGACGTTCTCGTTCACGGCGTCCAGGAGCAGCCGCGTCAGGCGGCGCATGTCGCCGTCCGAGAGCGATCCGGTCATCCCGAAGTCGACAAGCCCGAGCCGCCCCTCGTCGAGGACGAAGATGTTTGCGGGATGCGGATCGCCGTGGAAGTGGCCGTGGCGGAAGATCATCTCGAGCCACGTCTCGGCGATCAGGATCGCAAGCCGGCGGCGGTCGTCCATCGACGTGGCCCCGAGATCGAGGTCGGCGAGCTGCGTCCCGTCGAGCCGCTCCAGCGTGAGGACGCGGGCGCCCGAGTAGGTGCCGTACACCTTGGGGATCACCACGCGGCCGTCCTCGGCGAAGTTCTGGCGGAAGATCTCGGCGGTGCGCGCCTCCATGCGGTAGTCCAGCTCGCGCCGGATCGAGCGGGCGAACTCGTCGACCACGGCCACCGGGTCGATGAAGTCCAGCCGGTCGACCCGCCGCTTGACGATCCGGGCGACCTGGTAGAGCAACGCCAGGTCGCGCTCCACCTGTCGAGGCGCGGCCGGCCGCTGCACCTTGACCGCCACCCTGCGGCGGCTGGGCAGTTCCGCCAGGTGCACCTGGCCGATCGAAGCGGCGGCCACCGGGACGGGGTCGAAGCTCGTGAACAGGCGGTCGATCGGCGCCTTCAGCTCCGCCTCGATCGTCCGCTCGACGTCGGCGAATGGAAACGGCGTGACGGCGTCCTGGAGCTGGCGCAGCTCAATCAGGATCTCGGCGGGGACGATGTCGGGGCGGGTCGAGAGCAGCTGCCCGAACTTCACGAACGACGGCCCGAGCTCGTCCAGCATCTCGCGCAGGTGCCGGCCGAGCGCAGGCAGGTTCTGGTCGTCGATCACCGCCGAGCGCCGGAGCGCGCGTCGCTCGAAGACGAAGCCGAAGCCGTGCCGCGTCGCAACCTGGGCGATCTCGCGCAGCCGCCCCACGGTCTGGCGGCGCTCGGACAGGCTGGGCATACCGCAATCGTACGTGAGCAAGGCCGGTACGATCACCTCGATGCCGATCGGCGACGTCTGGGGCGCAATCCTCGCCGACGAGCTGGCGGGCACCCCTGCGGCCGAGATCGTCGAGCGCGACGACGGCCACCTGATGACCTTCCAGTCCCGCTATCTCCTCGCCCCCTTCCGGGCCTGGGAGGACGATGCGGAGCGTCGGGCGATGCGCTTCGTCCGCGGCCGCGTCCTCGACGTCGGCTGGGGCGGCGGTCTTAACGTGGGGGAACCCGTGGTTCCCCCACGGGCCCCCTCCTTCCGCATGAGTCGGGCGGCGATCGCGCCGGCGAGAACGCGGTCTCGCCTCCGCCGCGGATGCTGAGATCCACCCTGAAGCGCGGCTGATCCTGCGCCGCCTGGCGGCGCTGACCACGCCGCGCGGCCGCATCGTCGCCGAGTCGCACGACCCGCATGCCCACGGCGAGCGCGTGCATCGCCGCTACCGGCGCCGGAACGTCGCCCGCGGGCGGATGCCCAGCCAGATGCGGTTCCGCGTCCGCTAGGGAGAGCTCTCGACGCCGTGGCGCGACTGGCTCCAGGTGTCCCGGGACGAGCTGGTTGAGCTGCTCGCCGGCACGCAGTGGCGAGTCTCGCGCACCCTGGGCGACGGGGCGAGCTATGTCGCTGTCATCGACAAGGTACGGTAGGCCGGTGCGGGCCGCGATCCTGTTCGAGATCGGTGATCCGCTCCGCGTCGAGAACGTGGAGGTCGACCCGCCCGGGCCGGGCGAGGTGGCGGTGCGGATGGCGGCGAGTGGCGTCTGCCACTCCGACCTGCACGTCGTTGACGGGATCCACGACGCTCCTCGGCCGGTCATCCTCGGCCACGAGGGCGCCGGCGTGGTCGAGGAGGTGGGCCCAGGCGTCTCCGGCCTCACGCCCGGCGACCATGTCATCCTGAGTTGGCTCCCGCACTGCGGCCGGTGCCGCTTCTGCGTCTCCGGCCGGCCCAACATCTGCGAGAACCTGGCCTGGTCGGACGCCGGGCTCATGATGGACGGGACGACTCGGTTTCACCGCGGGGGCGAGCGCATCCATCACTTCACGACCTCGTCGTTCGCCGAGCGCTCGGTCGTCCCGGCGCAGACGGCCGTCCGGATCGACTCCGACCTGCCGCTCACCGAGATGGCCCTGATGGGCTGCGCGGTCATGACCGCCGTCGGCGCCGTGGTCAACACGGCCCGTGTCCGCCCGGGCGACACCGTCGCTGTCGTCGGCTGCGGCGGGGTCGGGCTGAACATCGTCCAGGCGGCCGCGATCGCGGCGGCCGCCGAGATCGTCGCCGTCGATGCGAACCCGCAGAAGCTCGAGCTGGCGCGCGAGCTCGGCGCCACCCGGACGTGCTCCCCGGAGGAGGCGGCGGCGTCGGTGCGGGTCGACCACAGCTTCGAGGCGGTCGGCCTGGAGGCGACCATCGACCTCGCCGTCGGCCTTCCCGGGCGTGGCGGCCAGGCGATCCTGGTGGGGATGGCCGCGCCCGCGGCGCGACCGCGGTTCGAGGCGCTCGCCCTCACGATGGAGGAGAAGGCGATCCGCGGGTGCTGGTACGGGTCGTGCCGGCCCCACGCCGACTTCCCGATGCTGGTGGCGCTCTACCGGGCCGGGCGGCTGCGGCTCGAGCCGCTCATCGAGACGTGCGGGCTGGAGGACGTGAACGCGGCGTTCGAGCGCATGCGCCGGGGCGAGGCCGCGCGTTCGGTCATCGTCTATTAGACGTGGGGAACCCATGGCCCCCCACGGCACCCGTTCGCTACGAGTCGGGCCGAGCCGCCGCGATCACGTCGCGGACGGCGCTCAGATAGCCGATGACGAATCCGGCGATCAGCACGGGCGGGACGACGATGATCACCTCGCGCGGCAGCTGCGGCCCGACGACGACGCCGGCAAGCATGGCGAGGAATGCAGCGATGCGCCAGTTCATGGCCTCGTCATCGGCAGATGCAGGCAAAAACCGTAGTCCGGCCGTCACGCCGTCAGGATGAGCGCTGCGCCGTAGGCGGCAATCAGCCCGGTGAGGCCGTGCTGGTAGGCGGGGCCGCGCAGCGCGGCGAAGGCGTGCCGCCCCACCATCGCGTATGCGGCCGTGGCCGCGAGGGGCAGGAGCGGCGTCCAGTGGACGGACGACGTGGCGGCGACGACAGTCACCTGGATGGCGCCCATGAGCCCGTAGCAGAAGGCGATCTGGGCTCGTGTGCGGTGCTTGTCCTCTTCCACCGAGCTCACGATCACGGTCAGGACGCCGCCGCCGAGGTTCGTGAGCCCGTGCAGGACGCCGAGGCCCAACAGCAGCGGATCGAGCCGGCGGCGCACAAAGGCGTACAAGCGCTCGCGCGCGCCGCCCAGCCGCAGGAGCGCCGTCGCCACGAGCATCGCGCCGACGAAGGGCTTCACGTCCACCTTCCCGATCACGAGCAGCACGGTCACGGTCCCCACGAGCACGGTCGGCGCCGTCAGGAGCAGGAACCGGCGCCGGAGCGGGTCGAGGCGAAGGCCGCCGCCGGCACGCACCTGAAGCGCGCTCACCACGATCGAGCACGGGAGCAGATATGCCAGCACCTGGTCGAACGGGTAGCCCATGAGAAGCAGAGTGGGCGTGCCGAAGACGAGCAGGCCGACGCCGAAGACCGACTGGACCACGGCCAGCACGAGCACCGTCGCGAGGACGCCCACCTCCATGCCGTCAACGATCCGGCCGGGTCAGCCGGAAGTCAACCCCCGCCGGCGGCGACTCCCTGGAGCGCGCGCCCGCGCATCCCGGCGGGGACATCCATGCCGAGCGCGGTGAGCAGCGTCGGTGCGATGTCGAAGAGGTGCGCGTCGGCCGGGAGG
>DASQXS010000040.1:0-2503 GCA_035639615.1 Gaiellales bacterium
CTGATCGCCGCCGACACGCTCCCCCAGGCGCTCGAGCGCGCCCGCCGGTCGGGCGCCACCCATACCGTCGACGTCCGCCGCCAATCGCTCGCCGACGCGGTGCGGTCGCTGACCGAGGGCGTGCCCGCGGGAACGCACGGCGACGTCGACCCGGCAGAGGAGCTGGGCGCGGACGTGACCTTCGAGGTCACCGGCGCCCAGGCCCCGCTCCTGGAGGTCGGTGACGCGACCCGGATGAGCGGCACGCTCGTGATCGTCGGCTACCACCAGGGCGGCACCCGCGAGGTCCCGCTGGCGAGCTGGAACTGGAAGGCGCTCGACGTCCGAAACGCGCACTTCCGGCGGGTGGCGACGATCATGGCGGGCATGCGGGCCGGCATGCGCCTCCTGGCGGAGGGCCGGATCCGGATCGACGACCTCGTCACGCACCGGTTCGGGCTCGATGATGTGGCCGACGCGTTCGCGGTCGCGCACGAGCGGCCCGACGGATTCGTCAAGTCGACCGTGATCGTGGACGGCGGGTAGATGGCGTCGGCGCCCACATCCCGGCTCGGCCCGATCCTCTGGCCGCAGATCCCGCTCTCGCCGGAGCGGTTCGCGCGCCCGCCGCGCGAGTACGGCATCCTTCCGTTCTGGTTCCTGAACGGCGCGCTCGAGCCCGCCCAGATGCGCGCCCAGCTCCAGGAGTTCCGCGACAAGGGCATGCCCGGGGTGATCCTTCACGGCCGGTACGGGCTCGAGACCGCCTACGCCGGCGAGACCTACCTCCACCGCATCCGGCTCGCCGCGGACGAGGCGAAGACGCTCGGGCTCAAGACCTGGATCTACGACGAGATGAACTGGCCGAGCGGCACCGCCGACGGGCGCGTGCTGCGGGAGCGGCCCGACCTGGCGCAGCGGTACATCGAGTGCATCTCGATGACCGTCCGCGGCCCCTGGTTCGCCTACCTGACCGGCGCCGACAGCCGCTACGTCGACTTCGCCCGGTCGACCCCGGTGGCCGCGTTTGCGATCGGAAGCGACGGCGAGGTGCTCGACCTGACGCCGAACCTCTCGTTCACGAACGTCATCCCGTGGGAGATCCCGCCCGGCAACTGGACGCTCATGTACATCGTCGAGAAGCGGGCCGAGTACTACATCGACGCCCTCGACCCGGAGTCGACCGCCGAGTTCCTGCGGCTCGGATACGAGCCGTACGCCGCGGCGCTCGATCCGCTCGATCCCGAGCAGGTGCCGGGCTTCTATACGGACGAGCCGGCGATGCACTACTTCCTGACGGCGCAGTCGAACCCGATCGTGCCCTGGACGAAGGACATGTTCCGCCGCTTCTACCGCCGCACCGGATACGACCTTCGCCGGCGCCTGCCCGACCTCTTCTTCGACGTCTCTCCGGACAGCGCCCGCGTCCGCCACGACTTCTATACGGCGATCACGGACTTCTACTCGGACGCCTACTACCGGCAGATCCACGACTGGTGCAGCGACCACGGCGTCCTCTTCACGGGGCACCTGCTCTACGAGGAGTGGCTGCGGCAGATGATCCGGGTCGAGGGGAATCTCTTCCGCCACTACGAGCATCTCGACGTCGTCGGCGTCGACCACCTGTACCCGATCGTGGGGACGCGCGACCTCCCCGCCGAGCACGTCGCCATCAAGGTCGCGTCGTCCGCCGCCCACCAGCTCGGAAGCGACCGGCTCCTGTGCGAGTCGTTCGGCGGCATCTTCATGGACGCGACGATGCAGCGGATGAAATGGGTGACCGACTGGGAGTACGTGCTCGGGGTCAACCTGCTGAACCCGCACGGCTTCCACTACACCCTCGAAGGGCCGCGCAAGCGGGACTGGCCGCCGTCGATGTTCTACCAGTACCCCTGGTGGCGCTACTACGGCGCCTTCTCGGACTACGTGAGCCGGCTCAGCCACCTCCTGAGCGGCGGCCGCCACGTGGCGCCGCTGGCCGTGATCTGGCCGATCAACGCCCTCTTCGCCGTCTACCGGCCGCAGGTGCGAACGCCGGTCGGCGATCGGATCGAGAACGACTTCAACGCGCTCACCGACCTGCTCCTGCGCGCCCACCACGACTTCGACTACGTCGACGAGTCGGTGCTCGCCGGCGCCGACACGGCCGCCGGCGAGCTCCTCCTCGGGAACGAGCGCCACCGCGTCGTCGTCGTCCCTCCGATGGCGCACATCCAGCTCGCCACGCTGGAGTGGCTCGAGCGGTTCGCGGCTGCGGGCGGCCGTCTCCTGGGGGCCGTGCTCCTGCCCGGAACGGCGTTCGGCGACGGGGCGCTGGTCGACGTCCGCGACCGGGTCGGGGCGCTCTTCGGCGTCGCCCCGGGGCGTGTCGGCGAGGTCGACCCGGCCCCGGGCATCGAGCCGGTCGAGCGCGACCACCCCGGCGGCGGGCGCTCGGTCTTCCTCTCCACCGCCTCGCTCGCCCGGGCGCTGCCGGAACGTCTGCAGCGCGAGCTGGGCCAGCCTGGGGTGCCGGAGAGCGCGA
>DASQXS010000041.1:0-16880 GCA_035639615.1 Gaiellales bacterium
ACCGGGTGAGCACGCTGCCCTCGGGCCCGAGGTGGTTCAGGACGACGTCCAGGCAGGCGGCGAGGCCGGCGGCGTGGCTCGCGTCGACCAGCCGTTTCAGCCCGTCGGGGCCGCCGTACGAGTGCTGCACCGCGTAAGGGAAGACGCCGTCGTAGCCCCAGTTGCGCGTGCCGGAGAACTGGGCGACCGGCATCAGCTCGATCGCGGTCACACCGAGCCCGACCAGCTCGGCGAGCCGGGGGACGATCGCGTCGAACGTCCCCTCCGGCGTGAAGGCGCCGACGTGGAGCTCGTAGAGGACGAGCCGGTCGAGCGGAAGGCCGCGCCAGGCCCCGTCGGTCCACGGGAACGCCGGGTCGACGACCGCCGAGGGCCCGTGCACGCCCTCGGGTTGGAGCGCCGAGGCCGGGTCGGCCAGCTCCTCGCCGCCGTCGTCGAGCCGGTAGCGGTAGCGGCGGCCGGGCGCGACCCCCTCGACGTTCGCCGCGAAGTACCCGTCACCCAGCGGCTCGAGGCGGGCGGTGGCGTCCGGGTCGAGCAGGTGCAGCGTCACCCGCTCGGCGCTCGGCGCCCAGACGTCGAAGCGGCAGCGGTCGCCCGGGAGCGGCGTCGCTCCCAGCGGCGCAACCGGTGGGATCACGCTCCGTCCCCGTGCGCCAGGAGGAGGCACGACAGGGGCGGCAGCGTCAGGAGGAGCGAGTCCTCGCGGCCGTGGACGGGCTCGGCGGCGGTCTCGGCGCCGCCCATGTTGCCGGCGCCGCTGCCGCCGTAGTCGAGCGCGTCGCTGTTTGCGATCTCGCGCCAGAAGCCGGCGCGCGGCGCGCCGACGCGGTAGTGCGGCCGGGGCACGGGGGTCAGGTTCATGACCGCGAGCACGAGGTCCGAGCCGTCGCGCGACCGGCGCAGGAAGGCCAGCACGCTCGAGTCGCTGTCGGAGGCGTGCACCCACTCGAACCCCTCAGGGTCGCAGTCGAGCTCGTGCAGCGCCGGCCGGTCGCGATAGACGCGGTTCAGGTCCGCCACCCAGCGGCGGATGCCCTCGTGGGCCGGGTCGTCGAGCAGGTGCCAGTCGATGCTCACGTCGTGGTTCCACTCCTGCCACTGGCCGAGCTCGGCGCCCATGAAGAGGAGCTTCTTGCCCGGCACGGCGTACATGTACCCGTAGAGCGCGCGCATGTTGGCGCGCCGCTGCCAGTCGTTCCCGGGCATCTTCGAGAGCAGCGACCGCTTGCCGTGGACGACCTCGTCGTGCGACAGGGGGAGGACGTAGTTCTCGGTGAAGGCGTAGAGGCCGCGGAACGTGAGCTCGTGGTGGTGGTGGCGGCGGTGGATCGGGTCGTGCTCGAAGTAGGCGAGGGTGTCGTGCATCCAGCCCATGTCCCACTTCAGGCCGAAGCCGAGGCCGCCCAGGTAGGTGGGCCGTGACACCATCGGCCAGGCGGTCGACTCCTCGGCGTAGGTCTGGATGTCGGGATGCTCGCCGTACGCGCCGCCGTTCAGCGCCCGCAGGAGCTCGATCGCCTCCAGGTTCTCCCGGCCGCCGTACTGGTTGGGGATCCACTCGCCCTCGCTGCGGGAGTAGTCGAGGTAGAGCATCGACGCCACCGCATCCACCCGGAGGCCGTCGGCATGGTAGGCGTCGAGCCAGTGGTGCGCGCTCGACAGCAGGAAGCTTCGCACCTCGTTTCGGCCGTAGTTGAAGATGTAGCTGCCCCAGTCGGGGTGGAAGCCCTGGCGGGGGTCGGAGTGCTCGTAGAGGTGGGTGCCGTCGAAGAGCGCGAGGCCGTGGGGGTCGGTGGCGAAGTGCGAGGGCACCCAGTCGAAGATCACCCCGATTCCCTCGTTGTGGAGGGCGTCGACGAGCGCCATCAGGTCCTCCGGCCGGCCGTACCGGCTGGTGGGCGCGAAGTAGCCGGTGGTCTGGTAGCCCCACGAGCCGGTGAAGGGGTGCTCCATCACCGGCAGGAACTCGACGTGCGTGAACCCGTTCCCGCGCACGTAGCCCGGCAGCTGCTCGGCCAGCTCGAGGTAGGTGAGGGGGCGCCCCTCCTCGACACGGCGGCGCCACGAGCCCAGGTGGAGCTCGTAGATCGCGATCGGCGCGTCCAGCGCGTTTCGGCCGCCGCGGGCCGCCATCCACTCCCCGTCCTCCCAGCGGTGCTCGCCGTCCCAGATGACCGACGCCGTGCGCGGCGGCTCCTCGGCCTGCCTGGCGAAGGGGTCGGCCTTCATGTGGTCGCCGTGGCCGGTGGAGATCGCGTACTTGTACGTCGCGCCGGCCCCCGCCTCGGGCACGAACCCCTCCCAGATCCCCGAGGTGTCCCGCGGCCGCAGCGAGTTGCGGTGCGCGTCCCAGCCGTTGAAGTCGCCGGCGACGGCGACGCCGGCCGCGCTAGGCGCCCACACCGCGAAGTACGTGCCGGCCGTCCCGGCCGCCTCAATCGGGTGGGCGCCGAGCTTGGCGGCGAGGGCGCGGTGGGTGCCCTCGTTGAAGAGGTGGAGATCGTCGGCTGTGAGCAGGCTCACGTCTGCGGTTGTGGCGGTGCGGGTCATGCTCCCTCCTCCCTGAGCGCGGCGATGCGGCGGAGCCGGTCGGGGAGGCCGGGGACGGCGTCGAGCTCCTCGACGCCGTAGCGGGCCCGGCGGCGCCAGTTCGGCCGCTCCGTCGTCCCGGGGACGTTCTGCGGCTCGCGCTCCCACCACAGGTCCTCGAGGTTGATCATGAGACAGCGGGCATCGGAGCGGGCCAGCTCTTCCAGGCACGCCGAGAGCACCTGCGGGCCGTCCCCGGCGGGCAGGCCGCGCCGGGCAGCGGCGGCCGCGAGGCGCCGCTGCGGCGCAGCGTTCTCCTCCCAGAATCCGGCAAACGTCGGCATGTCGTGGGTATTCATGCCCACGAGCGCCGCCGGCGGCACATCGGCCAGCGGATCGCCGTCCCCGTCGGCCTCGGCCTGGAGCACGAACGTGCGCAGGAGTCCGTGGGCGGCCATGGCCCGGCGAACGGCGGCGGGGACGGTGCCGAGGTCCTCGCCGACGACGACGGTCGCCGAGCGGTGCGACTCGATGCAGAGGACGGCGTAGAGCTCGGCGGCCGGGTAGCGGACGTAGACGCCGTCCGAGGCGCCGAACCCGTCCGGCACCCAGAAGACGCGGTGCATGCCCATGACGTGGTCGATCCGGGCCGCGGCGGCGTGGCGGAGGAGCTCGCGTACGCAGGCGATCGGGTAGGCGTGGCCCTGGTCGCGCAGCCGCTGGGGATGAAGCGGCGGGAAGCCCCAGTTCTGCCCGGCGGTGAAGAAGTCGTCCGGCGGCGCGCCCACCGACGCCCCGCCCGCGAACGCCTTCTCGAAGCGCCAGGTGTCGTAGCCGGACGGGTGCACGCCGAGCGGCATGTCCAGGTAGGGGCCGGCGCCGCTCTCGGCGACCCGGGCCAGCTGCTCGGCGCAGAGCCACTGAGCGTAGGCGTGGTAGCGGTCAGCCGGGCCGGGCTCGTCGCCGTCGCGGCTCGCCCACTCCCGCCAGCCGGCCCCCTCGCGCTCGCACCGCGCCCGGAAGGCGGCGTAGGCGCGCAGGTCGGGATGCTCGTCGAGGTGGCGCTCGAACGCCCGAAGCCGCGTGCCGCCGAGCGCCCGGAGCAGCGCCTCGAGGATCGCCCGCTTCGCCGCCATCGCGGCGGCGTAGTCGACCAGCGGGCCCGTCGGCGGCCGGCCGCCCATGAGCAGGCGGCGGGCTTCATCGGAGGCCTCGAGCTCGGGGACCGCCTCCGGGTCGACGTAGAGCTCGTTCCAGTAGAGCCGGCTCACCGGCGCATACGGGCTCGGCTCGAACGGCCGGTCGAGGAAGGCGGCGAAGAGCGGCGTCGACCCTACCGTCCGGCCGCCGTAGCCGGCCGTCCACGCCGCCAGCCGGCGAAGGCCGGTGAGGTCGCCCGGGCCGAAGGGGCCGGGCAGGGCGTAGAGCGGCAGGAAGACACCCCACGAGCGGCCGCCGTCGGCGTAGGCCTGCCGCGGCGCGGCCATCACGAGGGCCGTGGTCTCGCGGCCGTCGGCGGCCACGTGCAGGGCGTGGTAGCCGGGCGGGAGCCCGGAGAGGTGCACGGCTCCGTCCGTGCCGGCGCGTCCCCGTCGCTCGCCGCCGCCCTCGAGGGCGAGCGTCCAGTCGACCAGGCCGCGGCTTCGGACGGGGATCGCCGCCGCGCCGCCCCACGCCACCGCGACCGGCTCGGCCAGGCGGCCGTCGCGCTCGGCGCGGAGCGCGCGCAGCGCCGCGGCCGCGCCTGTGCCGTCGGCGCCCACGTCGTGGCCGAGGGCGGCGAGGACGGCGGCGAGCGCTGCCGCCGACGCGGTGCGGCGGCGGCCGCGGATGTCGGTGTAGCTCCGCTGGACGCCGGCCTCCCGGGCCAGGGCGGACATCGTGCGGTCGCGGCCGCTCACTCGGCCAGGAGCTCCTCGAGCCCGCGGGCCGGGATCAGCACCCAGTCCGGGCGGTTGTCGAGCTCGTAGCCGAGCTCGTAGACCGCCTTCTCGAGCAGGAAGAGGTCGAGCAGGCGGCCGAACTCCGCGTCGTCGTCCGGCACGACCCCGGCCGGCGCGACGGCCTCGCGGTAGGCGTGCAGAAACGCCGCCGACACCCAGCCGCGCCAGTACAGGATCCACGCCTCCGGCGGCCCGCCGACCGCATCCTCGCGTCCGCTCTCGCGGAAGAGGGCTGCGTAGGCGGCGTAGTGGAACGAGCGCAGCATCCCGGCGACGTCCTGGAGCGGCGAGCGCTTCAGCCGCCGCTGTCCCAGCGGCCGGGCCGGCTCGCCCTCGAAGTCGATGATGACCACGTCGCGGCCGGTCCACAGCACCTGGCCGAGGTGGTAGTCGCCGTGGGTGCGGATCCGGCGGCCGCCGAGCGGCCCGTCGAGCAGTGTCCGGACCCGGGCGAGCGCGCGCTGCTCGCCCGTCTTCACGCCGGAGAGCTCGGCGATCTCGCCGCCGGGCCGGCGGGCGGCCGTGAAGACGCGCCGGACGAGCGTCCGCAGCGACTGCGCGAGCGCGCGCTGCTGAAGCGCCGAGAACGGCTCCGGCGCGAACGCCGGGTCGTCCCGAGCCGACGCCAACGCAGCGTGCATCTGGCCGGTCCGCTCGCCGAGGAGGCGGGCGAACTCGAGGTGGGCGCCGATCGTCTCGCGGGCCTCGGCCGGCGGCTCCCGGCGCGAGAGCTCGACGAGCGGGGCCGGGAGCGGGGCGGGGTGGACGGGGTCCTCGCTGGCGAGGGCGCGCTCGAGGAAGCGGATCACCTCGTCCAGCGTGTAGGCCCAGGCGTCGCCCTCGTTGGGGACGTACCCCTGGAGGAACCCGATCGTCGCCGGCTCGCCGCGGCGGCGATGGTACTCGAGCGTCCCGGCCGCCGGGGAGACGTGCGAGAAGCCGAGCCGGGTGAGGAGCCCGGTGAGCTCCGCCTCCGGGTTCGGCCCCGGCTCGATCCGGCGGAAGAGCTTCAGCACCAGCCGCTGGCCGTAGGCGATCGAGCTGTTCGACTGGTCGGCGCCGAGCGGCGCCGGCTCGAGCTCGGCGCCGTCGCCCACGAGCGCGCGCAGCTGCGGCGTCCGCGAGACGCCCAGCGAGCCCGCTCGGCCGGCGATGCGGCGCCCGCGCCGGTTCACGTCGAGGAGCGCGGCGGCCAGCACCGGGTCGGCCGCGCCGTCGAGGAGCGCCGCGCGGCCGTTCTGCGTCTGCACGACGGCGACCGCGTCGTCCGGCGGACGGCCGTTGTCCTCGGCTAGGGGCCGCGCCACCAGCGGCACGGCGTACGTGTCCGGCTCGCCCTCGGTGTACTCCACTCGGACGAGGCACAGGTAGCCGGCCTCGCGCCGGGCCGGCCCGGGGATCCGCACCGCCTCCTGCAGGGCGGCCCGGCGGATCCGGCGCGTCTTTCCGGCGAACCAGCGCCGCGACGGCAGGAAGCGCACCACTGCCTCGTCGAGCTGGCGGCGGCTGCGGCCCTCGAAGACGGCCGGCCACCGGCCGGAGACGCGGATCTCCGGCGTCGGGCCGGCGATCGGCGGCGCCTCCTCCTCGGCCGGCGAGAGCGCGAAGACGTAGAAGTCGTGCGGGCCGAGCGCCAGGGCGTAGGGCGAGTCGGCGGGAATGGCGGGGAAGACGCTGTGGCCGAGGAGCTCCTCGGGCACGAGCCCGTCCAGGCGGCGCAGGTCGAGCTCGACGTACTGGGCGCGGCGGGACAGGTTGGCGACGACGAGGATGCGCTCGCCGTCGAGCTCCCGCAGGTAGGCAAGCACCTTGCGGTTCTCCGGGTAGAGGAACTCGAGCGTCCCGCGGCCGAAGGCGCGGAAGCGCTTGCGAAGGGCGATCATCCGCTTCATCCACCAGAGCAGCGAGTTCGGGTTGGCCTGCTGCGCCTCGACGTTCACCGCGCCGTACTCAGGATCGCTGATCACCGGCAGGTAGAGCTGCTGCGGGTTCGCGCGGCTGAAGCCGGCGTTGCGGTCGGCGCTCCACTGCATCGGGGTGCGGACGCCGTTTCGGTCGCCCAGGTAGATGTTGTCGCCCATGCCGAGCTCGTCGCCGTAGTAGATGACCGGCGTCCCGGGCAGCGACAGGAGGAGCGCGTTCACGAGCTCGATGACGCGGCGGTCGTTCCCGAGGAGCGGCGCCAGCCGGCGGCGGATGCCCAGGTTGATGCGCGCCTGGGGGTCGTCGGCGTAGGTGCGGTACATGTAGTCGCGCTCCTCGTCGGTGACCATCTCGAGCGTGAGCTCGTCGTGGTTTCGCAGGAAGATGGCCCACTGGCACCCCTCCGGGATCGCGGGCGTCTGGGCGAGGATGTCGATCAGCGGGTAGCGGTCCTCCATCCGCACCGCCATGAACATGCGCGGCATGAGCGGGAAGTGGAACGCCATATGGCATTCGTCGCCCTTGCCGAAATAGGCGACGGCATCCTCCGGCCACTGGTTCGCCTCGGCGAGAAGCATCCGGTTTCGGTGCCGGCGGTCGACGTGGTGGCGCAGTCGCTTCAGCACCTCGTGCGTCTCCGGCAGGTTCTCGCAGTTCGTCCCCTCCCGCTCGTACAGGTACGGCACGGCGTCGAGTCGGAGCCCGTCGACGCCCATGTCGAGCCAGAAGTCGACCACCGCGAACATGGCCCGCCGCACCTCCCGGTTCTCCCAGTTCAGATCGGGCTGGTGGGAGTAGAACCGGTGCCAGTAGTAGGCGCCGGCGCTCGCGTCCCAGGACCAGTTCGAGCTCTCGAAGTCGCTGAAGATGATGCGCGCGTCGGCGTACCGGTCGGGCGCGTCGCTCCAGACGTAGAAGTCCCGGGCCCGGCTCCCCGGCCGGGCGCGGCGGGCGCGCTGGAACCAGACGTGCATGTCCGAGGTGTGGTTCAGGACGAGCTCGGTTATCACCCTGAGGCCGCGCCCGTGAGCCGCGCGCAGGAACGCGCGGAAGTCTCGCATCGTGCCGTAGTCCGGGTGCACCTCCCGGTAGGCGGCGATGTCGTAGCCGTCGTCCCGAAGCGGCGACGGGTAGAAGGGAAGGAGCCAGACCGCGGTGACGCCCAGGTCTTCCAGGTAGTCGAGCCGCTGGGTGAGGCCGCGGAAGTCGCCGATGCCGTCGCCGTCGGAGTCGGCGAACGCGCGCACGTGCACCTCGTAGATGACCGCGTCCTCGTACCAGCGCGCGGAGTCGGCGGCCTCGGGTGTGCGGACAGCCATGCTCATGCGAAGTACTCGAAGTCCTGCTCGCTGCGCAGGCGGCGGCGGACGTGGAACAGGTGAGCGGGGGTCCGGTTCGGGTCGAGCTCGACGTAGTTGCGCGGCCCCTGCCACACGTAGGTCTCTCCGTCGAGCAGGTCGTGCACCTGGTAGGGGTGGTCGGGGTCGATGCCGAGCTCGGGGAGCGGCAGGTCGACCCAGCCGGACTGGATGTAGTGCGGGTCGAGGCTCACGACGACGAGGACGACGTCGGCCAGGTCGGCGGTGTGCTTGGTGTAGGCGAGGAGCGCATCGTTTCCGATCCCGTGGAACCAGAGCCGCTCGTTCGCCTGCAGGGCGGGGTGGGCATGGCGGGCGGCGTTCACCGCCGTGACGAGCGGCTGGAGCGAGTGGGGATCGTCCAGGTGCCAGCTTCGCAGCTGGTACTTCTCCGAGTCGAGGTACTCCTCGCTCCCGGGCCGAAGGCCGCGCCGCTCGACGAGCTCGAACGCGGGCCCGTAGATGCCGTAGCTCGCGCTCAGGGTCGCCGCCAGCACGAGCCGGGCGGAGAACGTGGGCCGGCCGCCGGACTGCATGGCCTCGGTCAGGATGTCGGGCGTGTTCGGCCAGAAGTTCGGCCGGAAGTACTCGGCGACGCCGGTATGGACGAGCTCGCGCAGGTAGTCCTCGAGCTCGTACTTGGTGTGGCGCCAGGCGAAGTACGTGTAGGACTGGCTGAAGCCGAGCTTCGCCAGCCGCTCCATCACCCGCGGGCGGGTGAAGGCCTCGGCCAGGAAGAGGACGTCGGGGCGGTCGCGCTTCACCTGGGCGATCAGCCACTCCCAGAACCGGAAGGGCTTCGTGTGCGGGTTGTCCACCCTGAAGACGCCTACGCCCTGCTCGATCCAGAAGCGGACGACGCCCAGCAGCTCTTCCCAGAGCGCCTCCCAGGCGTCGCATTCGAAGTCGAGCGGATAGATGTCCTCGTACCGCTTGGGCGGGTTCTCGGCGTAGCGGATCGAGCCGTCCGGGCGGTGCCGGAACCACTCCGGGTGCTCGCTCACCCAGGGGTGGTCGGGCGAGCACTGGAACGCGATATCGAGCGCCAGCGCCATGCCCTTCTCGGCGCACGCCTCGGCGAGCCGGCGGACGTCGGCGACGGTGCCGAGGTCGGGGTGGACGGCCGTGTGGCCGCCCTCGGCCGCGCCGATCGCCCACGGGCTGCCGTGGTCGCCCGGCCCGGAGCCGGGCATGTTGTTCGGTCCCTTCCGCTTCGTCCGGCCGATCGGGTGGATCGGCGGCAGGTAGACGATGTCGAAGCCCATCCCGGCGATCCGCGGCAGGGCCGCCTCGACGTCGCGCAGCGTTCCGTGGCGGCCGCTGTCGCCGAGCGAGCGGGGGAAGAGCTCGTACCAGGCGCCCGTGCGGGCCAGCGCCGGCTCGACCCGGATCGTGACCGTGTCCGTCGAGTCGACCGCATGCGGGCGGGGGTCGTGCTCGCGCATGAGCTCGGCGAGCGTCTGGTCGAGCGCCGCCGCGACGGCCTGCTCGAGGTCGGGGGCCCGCATGCGGTCGCGGAGGGCGGCGAGGTCGGCCGCGGCCTCGGCTGGCGCGGCCGCAGCCGCCGCGTCGACCAGGAGCGCGCCCCCCTCGAGCTCGGTGCGCACGTCCTGGCCTGCTGTAACCCGCCGCTCGAGCTGCTCGCGCCACGTGGCGAAGCGGTCGACCCAGCCCGTGACGCCGTATCGGTAGGACCCGAGACGGTCGACCGGGAACGTCCCGGCGAAACGGTCGTTTCCGAGGGGGCGCATACGCGCCTCCCGCCAGCGCCGCTCGCGCTCGTACCGGTACCGGACGACGGCCGCGACGATGTCGTGGCCGTCGGCGAACACGTCGGCGCGCACCTCGACGGCGTCGCCGACGACCCGCTTCACCGGGAAGCGGCCGCAGTCGACCTGCGGCGCCAGGCCTTCGATGACGACACGGCGGCGCCCATCCTCATCAGGGCTCATACGCCCGCTCCGCACCCGGGTTGCCCCCGCTGGCACGCTCGCGTGCCCATGACGGCCCGTGAGGCTAGTCGATAAGGGGCCGCGGGCCGCGCAGGCCGGCGGCGCGCAGGCCGGCGAGATGCATGTGCAGGGCGTGGTTGAGCTCGGCGGGGAGGTCGGTCGGGTCGGGCAGCGTGGCGCGCAGGCCCGCGGCGGCGGCGAGGGCGACGCGGATGAGGCGGGCGGCGTCGGCGTACGGCACGGCGCGGTCGAGGGCCGCGAGCGTGGGAGCCGGCACGGGGTTCGGCGCCGGCGTGCGGGGCGTGAGGCGGAGCAGGTCGCCGCGGCCCGCGAGCGACTCGGTCAGGAGGCGGGCGGCGATCGCCGGTGCGAGCGGGGCGGCAGCGCGGGCGAGCCGGCGCTCCACGTCGTCGTGCCAGCGGGCGAGGTGGCGGTCGCGCAGGGCGGCTGCGAGGTCGTCCTTCGTCGCGAAGTACTGGAACACGGTGCCCTTCGCCAGGCCGGCGCGGGCGGCGACGTCCGCCATCGCCAGCTCGTCGAACGGTGTCCCGGCGGCGATGGCCGCGGCCGCCGCCAGGATCTGGTCGCGGCGGGCGGCCTTGTCGGAGGCAGATCGGGCTCGTAGCTGACCGATGGTCGGCAATATAGCTGACCGCTGGTCTCCTCGGAGGAATCGCCCATGCCGTCGGACGGCTGACGGTGTCGGGGACGTCATTCAGGTGTGCGGTTGGGTCGCTCCGGATTACGTGTGATGCGACTGGCCGCCCATCGGCACAAAACGTGGACGCTGGGAGTGTTCTCCTCGGCCGGTCAGAAAGTCATCGTGGTCGATGTTGCGGTTGGTGCTTCGCACTCACAACTGCCGACCTTCTGCGTTGCTGACGCGCTGGAGACGATCTACAAGCTTTAAGCGCTCTGGCTCGAAGGTGCTGGAGCCACCTCGTCCCACATCTAGCGGTACACGCCGTTGTGGCCCAGGCTGTAGCGGCCGGGCTGGGGGAAGAACGCCAACCCGTGCGGGCTGGCGCCGACGGGGATGCGGGCCACGACCCCGCCGGTGCGGGTGTTGATCACGGAGACGGTGTTGTCGAAGCGATTCGACGCCCACAGGCGGCCGCCGTCGGGCGAGACCTGGAGCATGTCCGGACTGCCGCCGACGTCCCAGGTCTTGACTACGCGGCCGGTACGGAAGCTGATCGCCGAGATCGAGCCTGCGAGTCGGTTGCTGACGTAGAGCCGCCGGCCGGAGCGGCCGATCGCCATGCCGTGGGCGCCGGCCCCGGTGGGGATGAAGTGGATAACCCGCAGCGTGCCCGCCGAGATGACGCTGACTCCGCCGAGGCCCTGATTCGCGACGTAGTAGAGATGACCCTGCGGTCCCAGCTTGACGTCGATCGGGAGGCCGCCGACGGCCACCCGACCGGTGATCCTGCGCTGGGCGACGTTGACGCGGTAGACGACGCCGCTGTACTCGCAGCTGATCAGGAACGACCGGCCGGAGGCGGAGAAGTCGAGGTGGTCGGGCCCGGGGGACGGGATGGACACGCTCCCGCGCAGCTTCCACGTCCGCCTGCCGTAGAAGTCGAGCCGCTGCAGCTCCTCGGCGACGACGATCGCCGTCCTTCCGTCGGGGGTGAAGTAGAGGTTGTAGGGCGACGGCGTCGCGATCCGGCGGGTCGGCAGCCCGGTGCGCACGTCAATCTCCGTGAGCGCGTTGGCGTGCGTGTCGTCGACGTAGAGCCGGCGGAGGCTCCAGCCCGGGGTGACGTGCTGGTCATAATACCCGGTTTCGAACGTGCGGATGATCCGGAACGTGTGCGGATCGATCTCGGTCACGGTGCCCGATTCGCTGTTGGGGACATACACGCGCTCCGGGATGCCGTGGACCTTCGGGCTCCAGTCCGCCCGCTCGATGTGGGCATAGACGTTCCCGGCATACGCGGGCACGGGCGGGACGAGGATCATCGCCCACGCCGCGACGCCGCCGGCCGCCACCCACCGCCACACGCGCAGCGTCCAGCGTTGGCACATGTTCACGGCCGTCCACGCTACCACCCCGGGATGAAGCGAGGATGAGGCCGGGCCGGCACCCACGGACACCCGAATGCGCAGCGTATGATCGCGCGCGATGACGACCGCGCCGGACGCCCGCCACCCCCGACACCGCCTCTGGCTCGCCGCGGCGCTCGTCCTCTTCGCGCTCGTCTCGCTCACGGTCGGCGTCGTCGCCAAGCACAACACGCTCGCGCCGGGCCTCTATCCGCCGAGCTACCTGAAGCTCTTCTTCTCCGACCCGATCCACTTCAAGGTGTGGCTCGCCACCGCGGCCGTCGCGCTGGCGTGCTTCCAGGTGCTCACCGCCGCCCACATCTACGGGCGCCTGCGCCTGCCGGCGAGCCCGATCGTCGCGGCCGTGCACCGCTGGTCGGGCCGGCTCGCGATCCTCGTCACGCTGCCCGTCGCCTACCACTGCATCTTCCTGCTCGGCTACGGCGACTACACGACCAGGGTGCAGGTGCACTCGCTCCTCGGGTCGGTGGTCTACGGCGCCGTGGTCGCCAAGGTGCTGATCGTGCGAGGCGGCGACCGCTTCCCCGGCTGGGCGCTCCCGCTCGCCGGCGGGACGCTCTTCGCCATCCTCCTCGGCCTGTGGCTGACGTCGAGCCTGTGGTTCTTCGACCACGTTGGGGTGGGCGTCTGAGCCGGCTCGCCGAGGCGCTCGCATGGGCGATCGACGCCCACGGGAACCAGCGCAAGAAGGGGACCGAGGTTCCGTACCACGCCCACCTCCTGGGCGTCGCGTCGCTCGTCCTGAACGACGGCGGCTCCGAGGACGAGGCGGTCGCGGCGGTGCTCCACGACCTGGTCGAGGACACCGACGCCACCGTCGCCGACGTGCGCGCGCGCTTCGGCGACACCGTCGCCCGGATCGTCGACGCGTGCACCGACGCCTACGTGCGGCCCAAGCCGGAGTGGTGGGAGCGAAAGCGCGCCTACATCGCCCGCATCCCCACCGCCGCGCCGGACGAGATGCGCGTCTCGCTCGCCGACAAGCTCTACAACGCTCGCATGATCCTCTACGACCTCCGCATCCGCGGCGACGAGCTCTGGCGCGTCTTCGGCTCCGGCCGCGAGGGCCAGCTCTGGTACTACCGCGCCCTCGCCGATGCCTACCTCGCCCGCGACGCCGGCCCGATGGCGGCCGAGCTCGACCGGGTCGTCCGCGAGCTCGAGGAGGTGGCCGGGTGAGCCTGGTCGAGGTGTCCCAGCGCGACCGAGTGGCGGTCGTGCGCCTCCGGCGCGAGGAGAAGCTGAACGCGCTCTCGACCGCGCTCGAGCGCGACCTCGGCGACGCGCTCGACGACCCGCGCGTGCGCGAGGCCGGCGCGATCGTGGTGGCGGGCGGCGAGAAGGCCTTCTCGGCCGGCGCCGACGTGACGGAGATGAAGCAGATCGGCGCCGCCGAGGCCCTCGCCTACTACCGCGACACCGGCGGCGTCTACGAGCGGGTGGCGGCGCTCGCGCAGCCGACCGTCGCCGCCGTCCGGGGATGGTGTCTCGGCGGCGGGCTCGAGCTGGCCCTGGCGTGCGACTTCCGGATCGCCGAGCCGGGGGCGACCTTCGGCTTCCCCGAGGTCGAGATCGGGATCATCCCCAGCTCGGGCGGCACCGTCCGGCTGGTTCAGGCCGTCGGCCCGGCGCGAGCCAAGGAGCTGATCCTCCTTCGCCGCCGCCTGCCCGCCGCCGCGGCGGCCGAGCTGGGCCTCGTCACCGAGGTGGCGGGGGACGCCGAGGCGCGGGCGCTCGAGGCTGCGGCCGAGCTGGCCGCGCTCCCGGCGCTCGCGGCCGCACTCGCCAAGCGCGCGGCCGACCTCGCGCGGGATGCCTCGCGCGAGGCCGGCCTTCTGATCGAGCAGCTCGCCTACGCGGCGCTCGCCGGCGCCAATCAGCCGGCCTCGGAGTAGGCCGGCTCCCGGAACCCGGCCTCGGGCTCGGCATGGCGCGCGCCCTGGAGCACGCTCGCGGCGACGGCGATGGCGGCGGCGACCAGGATCGCGCCGATCAGGAACGCCAGGTGGTACCCGCCGGTGAGCGCGGACGCCGTGCTTCGCCCGCCCGCGAGCAGGCTATCGCTGCGGCTCGCCGACAGGGTGGCGAGCACCGCCAGCCCGAGCGCGCCGCCGACCTGGACGGTGGTGTTCACGAGCCCGGAGGCGAGGCCGGCGTCCTCAGGCGTGGCGCCCGACATCGACAGCGTCATCAGCGCTGGGAAGGAGACGCCGATCCCGAGGGCGATCAGCACCATCACGGGCAGGATGTGCTCGACGTAGACGCCGTCCACCGGGGCCAGCGCGAAGAGGGCCAGGCCCGCGGCGATCAGGACGAGGCCGGGGATGAGCGTCATCCGGGCGCCGTAGCGCATGATGAGCGGGCCGGCGTAGCGGAGCGAGAGCACGCCCATGACGAGCGTCGCCGGCAGGAACGCGAGCCCGATCTGGAGCGCGTCGTAGCCGAGCACGCGCTGCATGTAGAGGGCGCCCAGGAAGAACATCCCGAACATGCCCGCGACGGTCAGCGCCTGGATGGCGTTGGCGCCGGTGACGTTGCGGGAGCGGAAGATCCGAAGCGGGATGAGGGGGTTCTGGGCCCGCGCCTCGCGCAGGACGAAGAGGGCGAGGAGTGCGAGCGCGCCGGCGCCGAGCTCGAGGGTGCGGGCGGCGCCCCACCCCAGCTCGGCGGCCGGCTTCACGATGGTGTAGACGGCGAGCATGAGCGAGCTCGTGACCAGGACCGCGCCGGGGACGTCGGCGCCGCCGGCGAAGCCGATGCCCTGGTCGGGCTCGAGCAGCCGCGATGCCAGGACGGCGGTGGCGATCCCGATCGGGATGTTGACGAAGAAGATCCAGTGCCAGTTGATCGACTGGGTGAGGACGCCGCCGGCCAGGAGGCCGACGGAGCCGCCGGCCGAGGCGACGAAGCCGTAGACGCCGATCGCCCGGGCCTGGTCGCCGGGCTCCGGGAACATCGTCACGATCATGCCGAGGATGACGGCCGACGTCATCGCCCCGCCGACACCCTGGACGAAGCGGGCGGCCACGAGCAGCTCCTGGCTCTGCGCGACGCCGCAGAGGAGCGAGGCGGTGGTGAAGACGCCGAGGCCGGCCATGAAGATCCGCTTGCGGCCGAGCAGGTCGCCGAGCCGGCCGGCCAGGAGGAGCAGGCCGCCGAAGGCGATCAGGTAGGCGTTCACGACCCAGGCGAGGCTCGACTGCGAGAAGCCGAGGTCGCGCTGGATGGAGGGAAGCGCCACGTTCACGACGGTGGCGTCGAGGACGATCATCAGCATCCCTACGCATAGGACGTAGAGGGCGATCCATCGGTTTCGGTCGGTTGTATGCGTCATCGGGAGGGACTCCTCTGCGGTGTGCGGTTGTGCAGAGGAGACCGCCCGATGAGGCGAAATTCATCGACGCGCTGGCGCCGGCCGGACGGCCGTCAGTCGCCCGAGGCGGCCGCCCCGAAGACGACTTCCTCTTCGCCCGAAACGCCGCGCGCCCGCTCGATCCTGCCGATGTACCAGAAGATCAGGCCGAAGACGATGATGACGGCGAACGTCCCCAGGGTGACGGTCTCGAAGAAGAGCCTCGAGACGCCCCAGCTGTCGTAAATCGAGTAGCTCTGGCCGAAGATCTGGTCGATCAGCCCTGGCCAGAGCAGCGAGATCGCCGTCACGACCGTAAAGAACTCGGTCAGGGCGGCGCAGATGTAGCAGCCGAGCATGCCGCCGGGCACGCGATATGGCCTGTGCACGTCTGGATACTTCTTCCTGAGCACCGGGAGCGCCGGGAAGATGAAGAAGTAGGCCATCGCCGTGGTCGAGATCACGAGCGCGATCATGACGGCGAAGAAGTTCGCGAGCGTCCCGCTCGAGAAGTGGAACACGAAGATCACGAAGAGCGAGGACATGATCCCCGACATGATGTTCATCGCGATCGGGGTGCCGAGCTTGCCGCTGAACCGACCCATCCAGGCCGGCGCCGCGCCGTCGAGGGCGGCGATCGCCTGCACCCGGTCTGCTCCCATGAGCCATGTCGACCCGCTCACCCACAGCGTCAGCACGATGACGATGGCGACGACGTCTCCAATCGCGGTCGCCGCCCCGCCCAGCTCGACCGCGACCTGCTGATAGGCGTCGGTGAAGCCGGCGACGTTGGTGAGGCCGGACTCGGGGATGACGAGCATCATCATGATGAGCAGCATGGCGTAGAGGCCGGCGGAGACGAGTCCGGAGCCGACGATCATGTTGGGCACGTCGCGCTGCGGGTCATCCATCTCCTCGGAGGCGCCGTTGGCGAGCTCGAACCCGAGCCAGTTGAACATGATGACGCCGATCACGAGCAGGAAGCCCGAGATGGTGGGCTTCAGGTCGCCGGCGCCGACGGTTCCGGTGTGGCCTCTGTCGATCAGGTAGGCGATCGCGAGGCCGGCGAAGAAGACGATCAGCCCCGCCTTCAGGAAGAGGCCGACGTTCGGCACCCACTTGCCGAAGCGCAGGGCGATGATCGCCGTTCCGACGACGGCCCAGGTGAAGCCGAGGCCGAAGACGATCTCCCAGCCCTCGCTCATAGCCGAGCCGAGCAGGAACGTGTTCAGGGCGGCGATCGCGGTCCCGGTCAGGGTGCCTCCGATCCAGATCGGGTTCGAGATCCAGTACAGGATGGCTGTGATCGAGCCGGGCAGGCGCCCGAACGCCATCCGCGCCCACTCGTACGGGCCGCCTTCGGCGGGGAACGTCGTCCCCAGCTCCGAGACCAGGAGCCCGTACGGGATGAGGAAGAGGAAGAACGACAGCACCAGCCATGTGATCGCCTGCCCGCCGGCAGAGGCGGTGAAGGCGAGGGTGTCGATGGCGATGATCGCGCAGGCGGCGAAGAGGACGAGGTCAACCCGGCGAAGCGCCTTCTGGAGCTTCGCCTTCTCCTGGGCGACGATCGATCCAGCGGTGGATTGATGTGCGGCGGACACGGCTCCTCCTTTCGCGTGACCAACTGCGACGTTCGCGCGGCGGCCGCGTGGTCTGCCCATACACTGCCCCGATGGCCCGGGACGTACTCATCATCGGCGGTGGCGCGACCGGCGAGGCCTTTGCCGGCGCGCTGCGCGGGTTCGAG
>DASQXS010000042.1:0-12361 GCA_035639615.1 Gaiellales bacterium
GGCTGCATCCTGGTCGTCGTCGGCTTCTTCTTCGGCGTCCGCCCGCCGGTGCGCACGACGGGCGAGGGCCCGCCGGCCAGCTTCCTGGGATCGCTCGCCGCCGGCGGCGGCACGGCCCGCTGGGCAACCGCGGACGACCTCAAGGACAGCCTCTCCGCCTCGGCCGTCTTCGTCTTCCTCGGCCTCCTCATGATCGCGATCGGCGTCCTCGTCGACCCCCGCGACCGGCTCCTCTGAGACCGCAGTTCTCCGGGGCCGCGAAGTGCGGCTAACGTTTCGGCAGGTCGGACGTCGATAGGAAGACCGTGGCGATGCTGTCGAGACACGATTGCGAGAGCGCGCGGGCCCTGGCATCGCTCGCGCTCGACGTCGAGCTCTCCGAGCTGGAGCGATCCGCGCTCGCGGCGCACCTACGCCGCTGCGCCGACTGCGCCCGCTTCCAGCGCGACATCGCCGTCGTGACCGACGCGCTGCGGACGGCCGAGCACGAGGCGCCCGCCGCCATGCCGCAGGTGCGGCGCGCGCGCAGGCCGGGCCGGCTCCGCCGCGGCGCCCTCGTCGCCTCGGCGCTCGCCGCGGCCTGCGGGCTCGGCGTGCTCGCCGCCGGATCGCGCTCCGAGCACACGGCGCCCGCGCCGAGGCCGCAGCTCCTCGCCCAGCGCTCGCTCGGGTGGGACGCGCTCCTCCTGCACAGCGAGCGGCAGCCGCACCACCAGCCGCGATGGCCCAACAGCCGGCTCCTGTAGCTCAGGCCGCGTAAAAGGACCGGGCCCCGCCGTACACTACGGGGTGATGCCGTTCATCTCGCCCGTGTCCTCGCGCGTCTGACACCTCGACCACGCCGCCCGGGTGGCGGCGTCCCTGGAGCAGGCCCGGCTCGAGGCCGAGCTGCCGCCCCGCGGGCGCGCTCCGAGGCTCCCGCGGCTGCGCCTCCCCGGTGTAACGAAGTCCCGGCCGGGGCTCTCGTCCGGGTGATACGATCCGGCTTCCGGAGCCGAATTCCGTCCCCCTGCCCGCCGCACAAGGAGTCACATTGTCCGATCAGAACGGCCAGTCCGCGAACGTCGGCAGGATCGTCGAGATCAAGGGCGTCGTGATCGACGCCAGCTTCTCGGGCGAGCTGCCCTCGATCTACAACGCGCTCGAGATCTCACTGCCCGACGGGGGCCGGCTGGTGGCCGAGGTGCAGCAGCACCTAGGCGACGGCCGCGTCCGCGCGATCGCGATGGACGCGACCGACGGCCTCGCGCGCGGGCTGGACGTCGTCGACACCGGGAGCCCGATCACGGTGCCGGTCGGCGAGCGGACGCTCGGCCGCATCTTCAACGTGCTCGGCGAGCCGGTCGACAAGGGCGACCCGATCGAGGAGGGCGAGCGGTGGCCGATCCACCGCGAGCCACCCGAGTTCGAGAACCTGAGCCCGACGACCGAGATCTTCGAGACGGGCATCAAGGTCGTCGACCTTCTGGCGCCGTACGTCAAGGGCGGCAAGGTCGGCCTCTTCGGCGGGGCCGGCGTCGGAAAGACGGTGCTGATCCTCGAGCTGATCAACAACATCGCCCAGGTGCACGGCGGCCGAAGCGTCTTCGCCGGCGTGGGCGAGCGCAGCCGCGAGGGCAACGACCTCTGGCTCGAGATGAGCGAGTCGGGCGTGATCGAGAAGACGGCGCTCGTGTACGGGCAGATGAACGAGCCGCCCGGCGCGCGGCTGCGGGTCGGGCTCTCCGGCCTCACGATGGCGGAGTACTTCCGCGACGAGCAGGGCCAGGACGTGCTGCTCTTCATCGACAACATCTTCCGCTTCGTGCAGGCGGGCTCGGAGGTCTCGGCCCTCCTCGGCCGGATGCCGAGCGCGGTCGGCTACCAGCCGACGCTCGCCACCGAGATGGGTCAGCTCCAGGAGCGGATCACATCGACGTCCAAGGGCTCGATCACGTCGGTGCAGGCAATCTACGTGCCCGCCGACGACCTCACCGACCCGGCGCCGGCGGCCTCGTTCGCCCATCTCGATGCGACGACGGTGCTCTCGCGGGCGATCTCGGAGAAGGGCATCTACCCGGCGGTCGACCCGCTCGACTCGCGCTCGAACATCCTCCAGCCCGGTTCGGTCGGCGACGACCACTACCGCACGGCAACCCGGGTGCAGGAGGTGCTGCAGCGGTACAAGGACCTGCAGGACATCATCGCCATCCTGGGCATGGATGAGCTGTCCGACGACGACAAGGTGATCGTCCAGCGGGCGCGCAAGATCGAGCGCTTCCTGAGCCAGCCGTTCCACGTAGCCGAGCCGTTCACGGGGACGCCGGGCAAGTACGTGAAGCTCGAGGACACGATCCGGAGCTTCCAGGAGGTGCTCGACGGAAAGCACGACGAGCTGCCGGAGCAGGCCTTCTACCTCGTCGGGCCGATCGAGGAGGCGGTCGAGGCGGCCGAGAAGCTGAAGGCGGCCGCGTAGCCGATGGCGGAGCACCCGCCGTACCCGGTGGAACTGATCACGCCCGAGGGAGTCGCCTTCTCGGGCGATGCCGAGCGGCTCGTGGTGCCGGGCGCGGCCGGGGAGCTGGGGATCCTGGCCAACCATGCGCCGCTCATCTCCCTGCTCGCACCCGGCGAGACCCGGATCACCGACGAGCAGGGCGGTGTGCGCCGGTTCGCGACCGACGACGGCTACATCCAGGTGCGCAAGAACCGGGCCGTCGTCCTGGTCGGGGAGGCGGTGGACGCCGAGGCGATCGACGCGGCCGAGGCGGCCCGGCGGCTGGATGCGGCGACCTCGGCGCTCGAGCGGGCCGAGGGCGGCGACGGCGACGTCTACGCCGCCCGCCGCGAGGCGGCCTTCGCGGAGGCCCTCGTCAAGACCGCCAACGGCTGACGTCGGCGCCGGCCGCTAGCGTGCGGCGATGGCCTACCCGATCCACACCCGCATCGAGCACGTGCCGAAGCAGTCGCGGCTCGCCACCTTCTTCCGGATCTTCCTTCTGATCCCGCACGGCATCGTGCTCTTCTTCTACGGCATCGCCAGCATCGTCGTCACGATCATCTCCTGGTTCGTCATCCTCTTCATCGGGCGCCTGCCCCGCGGGATGTTCAACTTCCAGGTCGGCTTCCTTCGCTACAACGTGCGCGTGCGCTGCTACGCCAGCCTCCTGACAGGCCGGTTCCCGCCGTTCGGCGCGGGCTCGGTCACGGATGGCTACCCGGTGCAGGTCGACGCCGACTACCCGGAGCGGCTGTCGCGGCTCACCACGTTCTTCCGGTACTTCCTGTCGATCCCGGCGTACATCCTGCTCTACCTGCTGACCCTGCTCGAGGCCGTGATGGCCTTCTTCGCCTGGTGGGTGATCCTCTTCATCGGGCGCCTGCCGGAGGGCATGTTCGAGGTGATGGAACTGCCGCAGCGGTACAACTCCCGCGTCACCGCCTACCTCGTGCTGCTGATCACCGACGCCTACCCCTGGTTCCAGGACGAGACCGAGCCTGACCCCGAGCCCTGGACCGCCCCGGCTGCATAAACGGAGTCAGACTCCTCTGATTCACCATGACCGCGAAGGAGCCGCGAGACGGTCGCTTGGCTGACGCCCAGATGATCCGCGATCTGCCGCTGGGTGTAGCGATGGTCTCGGCGCGCCTCGAGGACTGACTCCGGTGCTCCATCGATGATCTCCGTCAGCGGAACGAGTCCGTCCGCCGTCGCCAGGGTGAGTCGCGCGCATACGAACCGCCGGTACTCCGCTCGCGCGTCGTCCGGATCGGTGCCGAAGAGGCCGAGCACGGCGTCGACATCGAGCCACGGTGGAGCTGCGGCCAGCCCCGAGGTTGCCGCGTAGCTCGACCAGGGCCAATCAGCGGGGGTCGACGTGAGCCCGGCGCCGACAGGGTTCAGCACGATGTACCGGAGCGAGCACCGAAGGTGGCGATCCGTCCTGACATGAGTTGAGCGGAAACGGCTCTCGAACACATGTCCTTTCCGATCGTGTGCCGCGTTGAACCGCTTGGCGTACGTGCCGTTCAGGAGCTGCATCCCCTCGGAGAGGTTGGGCTCGGACACGATCAGGAGCAGGTGGTAGTGGTTGGCCATCAGGCAGAAGGCGAGGCACCGCCATCCCATGGCGGCACACGTGGCTGAGAGGGTCGCAATGAAGACATCGCGATCCCTGTCAGAGCCGAACTCGCACCCCCGAGCCGTTACGTGCACGATGGCGCCGGCGTACTGGATGCGGGCGCGGTAGGACATCCTTCGAGCGTACCGACCGTCGTGTCGCGGTTCCGCTGCAAACCGTCAGGAGTCTGTTCCAGTCCTCCAGTGAATCAAAGGAGTCTGACTCCGTTTATGCAGCGAACCGTGAGAGGGCGTAGGGCGCGGCCGAGGGGTGGGGGCGGCCCATGACGAGGTCGGCCGCGATCTGGCCGCAGAGGTAGCCCTGCACGTTCCCGACGCCGCTGTAGCCGCCGCTCACGAAGAGGCGCGGACGTCCCGGGACCTCGCCCACCACGGGCAGCATGTCGGCCGAGAAGCCCATGATCCCGGCCCAGCGATGGGTTACAGGGGCCGTGACGCCGAGCCGCTCGTGCACGAACCGCTCGACCTCGTCCTGCACCACCGCCGTCACCGCCTCCACGTCCGTGAACTCGTCGTCGAGCGAAGTCCTGCGGGCGCCGCCGATCACGATCCGGCCGTCGCCGAGCTGGCGGTAGTACGTCCAGCCCGCCTCGGACCACGTCGGCATCGCCAGCACCGGCTCGGCCGCGGCGGTGGCGAGCATCTGCCCCCGCACGGGGAGCGTGATCCCGTCGAGCTCCGGCACGAGGCTCGAGATCAGCCCGTCGCAGGCGACGACGACCGCGTCCGCGGTGATCGTTCCCGCCGGCGTGGACGCTTCCCAGCCGCCGCCGACGCTTCGAACCTCACGCACCGGGGCATGTTCGACGATGGTGACTCCGTCCGACGCCGCGAGACCGGCCAGCGCCCGCACCCAGCGGGCGGGCTGGAGGGCCCCGTCGCCGGGCATGTGTACCGCCGTCTCGTACCACGGCCGCATCCATTCGGGGATCATGTCCGGGGCGAGCCGGCAGTCGATGCCGCACTCCTGCATCGCCACGACGTCCGCCCGGGCGGCGTCCGCTTCCTCTCCGGCCGCGGCAAGCCCCAAGCCGCCGGTCGGAGCCACGGCCTCCGCGATGCCCAGTTCCTCGGCGAGCGTGCACATCTCGGCGAACGCCCCCTCCGTCGCCCGGTGGAGCCTGGTCGCACCGTCCCGTCCCAGCCGCTCCACGGCCTCGGAGAACCGCACCTCGCTCCCGGTCGACGCGAAGCCGCCGTTTCGGCCGCTCGCCCCGCCGGCGACCTCGCGACCGTCGACCACCACGACCGACCTCCCGTCCGCTTGCAGACGGCGGGCGCAGGCAAGCCCGGTCACGCCGGCGCCGACGACCACCACGTCTGCCGACGCGTCGCCGTCGAGCCTGGCGAAGACGGGCGCCTCGGCCTCGATCTGCCACAGGGAGCGCACGCGCGGCACGCTACCGTCGATGAGAGGCCGATGAGGAGTGCGCCCGCTGGGGTCGAACCCCAGGTCTATACTCTCGCGAGCCCGCCGTCGCGGGCGCGCGTGTAAGGAGCCGATGGCAACTCAGACCCCGCCCACGACGCCGACGGACGGCGGCGGCGGAGCACCGCCGCCGATCCCGCCGAAGCCGAAGATGACGATTTACGGCGGCGGCAAGCCGCCGAATCGGCGACGCCGGCGGTGGGTGCGGGTGGCGTTGTGGACGACCGGATCGCTGCTCCTCGTCCTTGTGACGGTGGCGGCGGTCGTCGGGTACTGGCTGTACGGCAATTACAGCCAGATCACTAGCGTGAGCCCGTTTCAGGAGCAAGCCGAGAAGGTGCTCGTCCCGAAGCTGCCGGTGGCGGACGCTCCCGTCGTGGCGCTCGTCATCGGGTCCGATCACCGCTACACAGACGGCTCCGCGCCGGCCCGGTCCGACACCCTCATGCTCGTGAGGATCGACCCCAAGACCAACCTGATCTCACTGCTTTCGCTTCCGCGCGACCTCTACGTCAACATCCCGGGCGTCGGGATGGACAAGATCAACGACGCGTACACGTACGGCCACGACAAGCTTTCGGTCGAAACGGTCAAGAGCCTCACCGGGTTGCCCATCAACTACGAGATCAACGTCGACTTCCACGGCTTCATCGCCCTCGTCAACGACCTCGGCGGCGTCTATCTGAACGTCGACCAGCGCTACTACCACTCGAACGCCGGCGTGGTGCCGGGCTCCATCGACTCGTACTCGGCCATCAATCTCCAGCCGGGCTACCAGCTCCTCCACGGCACCGATGCGCTCGCCTTTGCGCGCTACCGCCACACCGACTCCGACTTCTACCGCAACGCCCGTCAGCAGCTCTTCCTGCGCGCATTCGAGCAGAAGGCGTCCACCCGGTTCCACGGGATCTCTGTCACCGATTTCAGCGCGATCAGGAACGTGATCGACGACGTCTCGGGCAACCTCCACATTGCGGCGGCCGGCGGCACCCCGGGCTTGAGCACGCTGCTCAAGTACGCCACCGCCGCATACCAGGCCCGCGGCCACATCATCTCGGTCAAGCTCGCCGCCCACTCGACCATCGGGCCGGGCGGCGCATCCATCGTCGAGCCCGACTCGTCAACCTCCATCAAGACGGCCGTCCACCAGTTCCTGCACCCGCAGAAGATCCTCCAGCCCGGGGGACAGCTGCCGTCCGAGAAGAAGCCGGCAAAGAAGAAGAAGCACGGCTTCACGCCGAAAGTGCCGCCGTCCTCCGTGCCCGTATCCGTGCTGAACGGCACGACCAAGACCGGCGAGGCGGCGGCGACCGCCAGCGCCCTCGGTGACTTCGGCTACCCGGCCTCATCCGGGAACGCCGACACGCAGAGCTATTCCCAGACCTGGGTCTACTTCCAGCCCGGCTTCCAGAAGGCCGCAGGTGATGTCGCCAAGATCATGGGCAAGGGCCAGGTCGGGCCGCTGCCGTCGGTCCTGAGCGGCAGCTCGGGGAGCGTCGTCGTCGTCCTGGGCACCGACTTCTCCGGGAAGCTCAAGATCAAGCCGCCGCACAGGCACACGAGCTCCGCCTACCCGCCGACGATCACGCCCGACAGCCAGGTATACCTGAACGACTTCCGCGCCGCCGCGGATCAGAAGAATATGCGGCACTTCTACGGCCTCTACCCGACGGTGACGCAGGCCAACTCGGTCCTCGAGCAGCTGAGCCCGGGGCCGGTGCGCACGTACACCATCCCGTACAACGGCCACAACTGGGCGTCGATGTACGCCGAGTTCCAGCTCACCACGACGGTCGGCGGCTACTGGGGGATCGAGGAGACCCGATTCACGGAGGCTCCGATCCTCCAGAATCCCCAGGCGACCCGGAACCTGGACGGCCGCAGCTACCGGTTCTTCTTCAACGGCTCGCACATCCACCTGATCGGCTTCATCGAGCACGGCACCGCGTACTGGGTCACGAACACGCTCCTCGACGAGCTCACCAACCAGGAGATGATCGCGATCGCCCGCTCGCTCAAGCCGACCAGATGACCGCCGCTCGCGGGAACGGTTCCGCCGTCGGCGTGGTCGGCGTGGGCTACGTGGGCCTCGTCACGGCGACCTGCTTCGCCGACCTCGGCCACGACGTCGTCTGCTACGACATCAACCCGGAGCGAATCGAGGCGCTTCTCGCCGGCCGGGTGCCGATCTACGAGCCCGGCGTCGACGCCCTGCTCACGCGGAACCGGGCCCGGCTCACCTTCACCGGGACGCTCGAGGACGTGCTCGAGCGGTGCCGCGTCGCGTTCGTCTGCGTCGACACGCCTCCGATGCAGTCAGGCGACGCCGACCTCTCGAGGGTGCATCGCGTGGTCGACGACCTGCCCGATCGCGGTCAGCGCTTCGTCCTCGTGATGAAGAGCACGGTGCCGGTCGGCACCGGGGGCCGGATCCGGGCAGAGCTCGACACCCGCGGCCTCGACCACGTCGGGTACGTCTCGAACCCCGAGTTCCTCCGCGAAGGCCGGGCGGTCGCGGACTTCATGGAGCCGGACCGGATCGTGATCGGCGCGTTCGCCCAGGCGGACGCCGACGCCGTCGCAGCGCTCTACGCCGACCTCGACGCGCCCGTCGTGCGGACGGACGTCGCCAGTGCCGAGATGATCAAGTACGCCTCGAATGCCTTCCTCGCCACCAAGATCTCCTTCATCAACGAGATCGCCAACGTGTGCGAGGAGGTCGGGGCCGACGTCTCGGTGGTCGCTACCGGCATGGGCCTCGACGAGCGGATCGGGCCGCACTTTCTGCGGCCGGGGATCGGGTACGGCGGCAGTTGCTTCCCAAAAGACGTCCACGCCCTGAAGCAGCTCGCCGGCAACTCGGGCTACCACTTCCAGCTCCTCACCTCCGTCATCGAGGTGAACGACCTTCAGAAGCGGCGCGTCGTCGGCAAGCTCGAGAAGCACCTCGGCTCGCTTCGCGGCCGCCGCGTCGCCCTCCTCGGCCTCGCGTTCAAGGCCAACACGGACGACATGCGCGAGGCGTCGAGCATCGTCCTCGCTGCCCGCCTCCGCGCCGAAGGGGCGAGCGTCGTCGGTTACGACCCCGTTGCCGCCGGGAACGCGCGGGCCGCGCTCGGGGACGGAGTGGAGCTCGCAGGGTCGCTGATCGAGGCGGTGACGGGGGCGGACGCCGCGGTGATCGTGACGGAGTGGGGCGAGTTTCGGCACCTCGCCTCCCGTGTAGTGCGCGAGGCTATGGCAGCGCCGCTCATCGTGGACGGACGAAATCTGCTCGACCCGGAGCAGGCACGCGCCGCCGGGTTTGCCTACGAGTCGGTCGGCCGGCCGAGCGATCCGGCCGACATCCTCCGCGTCGCGGCAGAGCGGGCCGACGCCGTCCCGTGATCGCGGTCGTCCTGGTGGGCGGCGAGGGTACCCGCCTTCGGCCGCTCACGTACGCCACGCCGAAGCCGATGCTGCCGATCGCCAACCGGCCGTTCCTCGAGCACCAGGTCGAGCACCTGCGCTCCCACGGCATCGACCGGATCGTGCTCGCGTGCGGCTACAAGCCCGACGCGATCCGGTCGCACTTCGGCTCCGAGCTGGAGTACGTCGTCGAGCCGGAGCCGCTCGGTACCGGCGGCGCGATCGCATACGCCGCCCGCGAGATCGGCGAGACGTTCGTAGCCTGTAATGGCGACGTCCTGACCGACCTCGACCTGACTGCGCTCGTCGCCTTCCACCGTGACCGCGGCGCCCGCATGACGATCGCCCTCCACCCGGTCGCCGATCCCAGCCGCTACGGCGTTGTCGCCACCGACGAGTCGGGCGCCGTAACGGCGTTCATCGAGAAGCCCGCGCCGGGCTCGACGCCGGTGCGCACGATCAACGCGGGGACGTACGTCGTCGAGCCCGACGTCCTCGGGCTCATCCCGCCGGGGAAGCCCGTGTCGGTCGAGTACGAGGTCTTCCCCCTGCTGGTCGGCAAGGGCCTGCACGCGCTCGCGGACGAGGGCCTCTGGCTTGATATCGGCACACCGGAGAGCTTCCTCGCCGCTAACCTCGAGCGCATGCCCGACGGCGGCCTCGTCGATCCGACCGCCCGCATCGATCCGTCCGCCCGCATCGTTGAGTCCGTCGTCGGGCCCGGCTCGGCCGTCGGAGCCGACGCCCGCGTGCGCCGTTCGGTGCTCCTTCCGGGAGCGGTTGTCGCGGCGGGCAAGACGATGGAGAATCAAGTGGTGGATGAAACTGGAAAACCGGTGTGGTGATCGTGCCGGCAGACCCGTCGGGCATGGGCGCGGACATCGCGGGCATGGCCGACCAGCTGCGCGCCGGCGAGGCGATCGGCGCCGAAGCCGGCGCTCACCTCGCGCTTCCGGCTGCGGTCGTGATCGCCGGCATGGGCGGATCGGCGATGGGCGGCGAGCTCCTGCGGACGATCGTCGCGGGGGACTGCCCGGTGCCGATCACCCGGGTGCGCTCGTTCGGCATCCCGGGATGGGCCGGGCCCGGGACGCTCGTCGTCTGCGTGAGCTACTCCGGAAACACCGCCGAGACGCTGGCCTGCGCGCGCCAGGCGCACGCACAGGGAGCGGCGATCCTCGCGGTGGCCTCCGGCGGGGAACTGGTCGAGCTCGCCGGCGAGCTGAGCCTCCCGTGCGCGTGCGTGCCGGGCGGCGACATGCAGCCGCGGGCCGCGCTCGGCTACCTCTTCGGGGCGATGGCGGGCGCGTTCGGCGCCTGCGGCCTCGCGCCGGAAGGGATCGCCGGCGAATGCGCCCTCGGCGTCGAGGCGTGCGACCGCGGGGCAGCCGCACAGCTCGGCGAGCGCCTGGCGCGAACGCTGCCGCTCGTATACGGGGCCGGACCGCTGGGCGCTGTCGCCTACCGGTGGAAGACCCAATTCAACGAGAACGCGAAGATGCACGCGTTCAGCCACGCCTTCCCCGAGCTCGGCCACAACGAGATCGTCGGCTGGGAGGGGGCGAACGGGCGCGGGTTCGCCATCGTGGCGCTGCGCGACCCGGACGAGGCGCCGGAGATCCGCCGCCGCATCGACGTGACGCTCGACCTGGTGGGCGGCCAGGCCGCCGACGTCGTCCAGGTTGAGGGGCGCGGCCCGACGCGGACCGCGCGGGCGTTCAGCCTTGTCGCCACGGGCGACTGGGTGAGCTATCACGCGGCCCTGGCTCGCGGCGTCGACCCGACGCCGGTGGACGCGATTACCGCTCTCAAGAACGCCTTGACAGATTAGCGCATCTACGCTATTTATAGCGTAGATGCAATACGACCCGCTGGTGGAGGATGTACGGGCCGCGCTCGAGCAGGGAACGCTCGATCCCGGCGAGCTGCGCCGCCTCCTCGCCCGCACCGACCGGCGGGACCGTCCCGATGTGGCGGGCCTCCTGCGCGCGGCCGGCGCGATTCTCCTCCTGTTCGCTGCGGCCTCGCTGTACGGAATCGGATTCGACTCGTACCCGACCGCCGTACAGGCGGTCACACCCTTCGGTTTTCCGGCACTGGTGCTGGCCACGACCGTCCAGCTCCACCGGCGCGGCCGCGCACGCTGGGAAGTCGAGCTGTCGGGGATGGTCGGGTATGTCGCGCTCGGGCTGGCATACCTCGCGTCGGGTGCGGCGGTCGACGGTGGCGACGGCTACGGGATGGCCGCCGGCCTCACCGCTACCGCTGTCGTCCTCGTCATGCACGCGCTCGTGCGCGCCGTGCGGCTCACGGCGTGGGGGCTCTCCGCCTCGCTCGTGGCGTTCACGACCTTCGCATCCGACCTGAGCGGTGTCCTCTCCGGTTCCACTGCGCCGTGGCTTCTCGCTGCGCAGGCGGCGGTCGCTGTCGTGACCGGCGTCGCCCTCTTGCACCGAAGCCGGGAGGCGGCGGCGAACGCCCTGCGGGCGGCGGCGATCCTCGGCCTCCTCGCCTCGCTCGTCGGGGTGGCGCACTCGTGGAGCGACTCGATCGGGCCGTGGCATGCCGCACTGACCGTCGTCGTGGCGGCGACCCTCCTCGCCGCCGCCACCCTCGACATGCCCCAACTCATGTGGGTGGGCGCGCTCGGGGCGGCGGCCTGGCTGTTCGTGCTCGCCATTCCGGTCGGGCAGAGCGTCGGATGGGTGGTCGCGGTGATGCTCTGCGGCGGCGGGCTTGTCGGCCTGAGCGCCCTCGTGCGACGGATGCGTTCCCCGATTCGCCCGCTCCGCGCGTAGGCCGCCCTTCCGCCCACGGGTATAGTGGCGCCGATGAGCACCACGCTTCCCTCAGACGTCCGCGATGCCGGGATGGCGCCCGACGGCGTGCTGCGCGTCGAGTGGGCCGACCGGCAGATGCCGGTGCTGGCCGCCATCAGGGAGCGGTTCGCGGCCGAGCGGCCGCTGGCCGGCCTGCGTGTCTCCGCCTGCCTGCACGTCACGTCGGAGACCGCCAACCTCATGCGGACGCTCAAGGCGGGCGGTGCCGACGTGCTCCTGTGCGCGTCCAATCCGCTCTCGACCCAAGACGAGGTTGCGGCGGCGCTCGTCGCCGAGTACGGCATCTCGGTGCACGCCGTGCACGGCGAGTCGAACGAGCTCTACTACGCCCACATCGAGGCGGCCGTCGATCACCGGCCGCACCTCACGATGGACGACGGCTGCGACGTCGTTTCGACCCTACACAAGGACCATCCGGACATGCTCGGCGACGTCCTTGCCGGCACGGAGGAGACGACGACGGGGGTGATCCGGCTGCGGGCGATGGAGAAGGCCGGCGCGCTCGGATTCCCGATCGTGGCGGTGAACGAGGCGAACACCAAGCACTTCTTCGACAACCGCTAC
>DASQXS010000043.1:0-3007 GCA_035639615.1 Gaiellales bacterium
CGGACGGCCGTGCCGCTCGCGGCCTTTCTGGCAGCAGTCATCTATCTCGCCGGCGCCACGGAGCGAAGCGGCGCCGCGGAGCGGGCGGCGGTGACGATCGCCCGGCTGGCGCGAGGACGCGGGTGGGCTGCGTTCGTGCTCGTCGCGGCCCTCGGGGCCGGGCTTACGGCCACCGTCTCGCTCGACGGGGCTGCGGTCATCATGGTCCCGGTGGCACGGCGGCTCGAGCGCGTCTCCGGGTTCTCGCTCCGGCTCTCGCTCATGGCGTCGATCGCCGTGTGCAACGCCGCCTCGGCCATCGTCCCCCAGGGCAACCCGGCGAACCTGGCACTCATGGCGGGCGGCCGCGAGGGCCCGGCCGCCTACCTCCGCATCATGGCGCCTGCCGGCATCGCGGCGAGCCTTATCGCCCTCTCGGCGATCGCGATCGGCGAGCGCGCGGCACTGCGCCGCCCGCTGAAGACGCCGCCGCCGCCCGGCGCCGCCGGCCCCGGCGAGGCGGTCGTGGCGGCCGGGCTGGGCGTGGCGGCCGGGCTGAGCGTGCTCGCCGTGTGGGCCGGAATGACGCCGTGGTGGCCCGCATGCGTAGCGGCCGCCGCTGTCGCCGCAGCCCTTGGTCGGCGCGGCCGCCCGGCTCCGGTGCGGGTGCCGGGCAAGATCGTCCTCTGGGTGGGAGCGGGAGCGGCGCTCGTCACGCCGGCGGCCGGGCTCATCGGTCGCAGCATCGCCTCGGCGCGGTCGCCGAGCGCGCTCGTCGCCGTCGCCGTCGCGGCCACCGCGGCGGCGGCCCTCGTCAACAACCTCCCGGCAGCAGCGGCGCTCGGCGCCGCGGGCGCGCACGGCCTGCCGGCGGCCGCCGGCGTGATCGGGCTCGCCGTCGGCGCGCTTGCGGCACGGAGAGGATCCGTGGCGACGATGCTCCTGATTGGGCTGGGCGACCCGGACGGCGAGTGCGGGCTCCGGGCCGGCTACGGCAGGACATGGGTCCCGGTCGCTGCGCTGGCCGTGGCCGCGGCCACAGCCGCCCTCCTCGCATGAGCGTCAGCGACGCCGTGCGGCCGCGACCACGCCGCACGATGCGCCGGCCGCCGCGGCTGCGATGAGCCCGCGGTGCGTTGCCGCCCAGAGCTGGAGGCTGCGGCCTCGGGCCGCGCCGTCGAACCGGCCGTGCGCCCCGTGGTCGCGGCCGTCGTCGGCCGGCCGGAAGAGGTTCCCGCGCGGATCGGAATCCGCCGGCTCGTCGGTCAGCTGCGACCGGTATCCGGTCCTGCCGAGATACCGGTCGGCCAAGGCCGACGCCAGCTTGTCGGCGACGATGGCTTTCACCGTCGGGACGCCGACGCGCACCTCCTTGCGCCGGTGACGGGAGGCCCACTCGATCGCCTTCGCGGCCACCTCGGGCTGGAACATCGGGGGAACCGGCTGCGGCTTGCGCGGCATGCGGTTGCAGCTCCAGTCGAACTGCGGGGTGTTGAGCGCGGGCAGCTGCACCATCGTGACGTGCACCCGGCTGCCGTCGTGCAGGAGCTCGCACCGCAGCGACTCCGTGAAGCCCTGGATGGCGTGCTTGGCACCGCAGTAGGGCGCCTGAAGGGGGATGCCCCGATATGCCAGTGCCGAGCCGACCTGGACGATGGTGCCCCGGCCACGCGGAAGCATCCGCCGGAGGGCCGCCATCGTCCCGTACACCGTCCCGAGGTAGCTGACCTCCGTCGACCTGCGGTACTCGCCGTCGGAGATGAGCGCGAATGGGGCGAACACCGTGGCCGTGGCGTTGTTCACCCACACGTCGATCGGCCCCAGGCGCTCCTCGACCTCCTGCGCCGCCGCATCCACGGCCGCCGCATCGGCGACGTCGGCGACGAGAACGGCGGGGACGCCGCCTGCGGACTCGACCTCGGCGGCCGCTCCGGCAAGCCCGGCCCGGCCGCGGGCGATCAGCCCGACCCGGTCGCCTCGGCGCGCGAACGCGACCGCGGTCGCGCGACCCACGCCGCCTGACGCGCCGGTGACCACGACGACCCGGCCCTTCCTGCTCATCCTCGGATCACCCGCCGGGTGAGCATCACGGCTGCGATCGCGCCGAGCCCGACCGCGAGCACGGTGCCTGTGCGCACCAGCGCCGCCCGCCGCAGGCGAGCGGCGAGCTGGTCGGCGGTTGCCGCCAGCTCGGCGCGGCTCTCCGCTATCTCCCGCTCGAGCTCGGACGTGTCGTGAGCCACGCCGCGTCCTCCCGCAGGGTTTCGAGCGTGCGCGCCGGCAGGGGGCCGTCGATCTCGTGGAGTGCCCCGCGTCCGACGACGGCGAGGAATCCGGCGACGGCTGCGTACGCACACCCGACGACGAGCGCCGCGGTGAGGCTCCCCGCCGCGAGCGTGGCGAAGCCGACGGCGCCGCTCGCGATCGACGCACCGATCGCGGCCCAGCGCGCCTTCCGGCGCAGCTCGGCCCCGGCCAGCCGCGCCTCCTTCCGGGCCAGCTCGGCCGCCTGCTTGGAGAAGGCCTCGACGAGCTCTCCTGTCGACTGCTCGTGCGTCCGCCTCATCGAACAGCGAGATTCCCGCGCCGAAACCGGGGCAAACACCCTCAGGCCGCTGCGGCCGCCGCCAGGAGGGCGGTGAGGACGGCGACGCCGACGAGCATCCACGCGACCTGGTCGCCGACGTGGTCGGTGTGGAGCCGCTTCACGAGCTCGGGCCGGCGGGCCGCGCGGCGGCGGGCGAGGACGGCGGCGAGGGCGACGGCCGTCACAGCCGACGCGGCGCCCAGCACGAGATCGCGGGTGGAGGCGGCGGGAGCGCTCATCTCCGCCGCGGGCGGCGTGCGGCCCTCGAGCACCGCATCTGCATAGGCAGGCCGGTCGGCGAGAAGCGCTCCGGCGCGTGTGGCGGCGTCCTCGATCCCCGGGGCGACGCCGAGGAGGAGGCTCACGGCCAGGAGGCCGGCCGGGAGCAGGAGCGTCGCCCGCGGGAGCGGCCGGCCGCGGGCGGGCTCTCCGGTGGCGCCG
>DASQXS010000044.1:0-2560 GCA_035639615.1 Gaiellales bacterium
GCGGTGGCGGTACTCCTCCGAGTAGATGCGGCCGGACTCGACCGCCACCGCCATGAGCACCAGCCGTTGGTACGGCGAGAGCCCCTCCCAGATGGTGGCGCAGCGAGCCGACTCCGCGAGCACCGCCTCGGCGAACGCGGCGTCGACCAACTCGGTGCTCGCCGTCCGGTCGCCCGCAAGCGCCCACAGGAACCGGCACAGCTCCTGGGTGTCGTACGGCTGGCCCGCGGTGATCTCGAGCACCCGGTCGACCGCCTCCGGCGCGATACGGCGGCCGCTGGCCGCGAACCGCTCGGCGATGAACGGGGCGAAGAGCGGCGCGGGGATCGGCCCCAGCTCGACCACCTTGGCGCTGCGGAAGAGCGGCTCGTTCCGCTCCGTGAAGAGCCGCCGCAGCATGTGCCGGTGGCTCCCGAGGTAGACGTGGGCGACGTCGGGCTGGCGCTGGAACACCGCCCGCATGAGCCGGGGCAGGTCGCGGTCGATGCGGGTCACCTCCTGGAACTCGTCCAGGACGAGCGCAACCCGCCGGCCGCGCTCCTGCGCCACCTCGCCGGGCAGGCGCAGCAGCCGCTCGAGCGTGACGTCGATGTCGCCGCGGCGGAGCGTCTGCGGCAGCGTGAACGAGAGGCTCCCGTCCTCCGGATCGACAGTCGCGACCGGCGCGATCGGCATCCGGCGCAGGAAGTCGAGCGAGCGCCGCCCGGCCCGCTCGAACGGCGAGAGCAGGCCGCGGTAGAGCGCCGTCGTCAGCTGCTCGACGAGCCGGCCCTTGTCCGGCGCGGCGAAGAGGTCGCATTCGGCGACGAGCACGCCCCGGTCGCGCAGCTCGTCCACGCAGGCCCGCATGAGCGAGCTCTTACCGGTCCGCCGGGGCGCGATCATGACGACGTTCTGGCCGCCCTCGACGTCGCTTCGAAGCTCGGCTAGCTCGTCTTCACGGTCGGCGAACGCGGCCCCGGTGACCACCTCGCCGTAGCGGAACGGGTTCTCGCCGCTCACGAGTGGAATATAGCGACTGGTATGATACCAAGCGCTATAACTCGCCGCCGCCGGCGATGGACGCCCCCGGCTCCCACAGGACGTCGGCCCGGCCGCCGTCGTTGGCGGCCCGCGCGAGGATGAACAGGAGGTCCGAGAGCCGGTTCAGATAGGCGAGCGCGTGCGGGTTCACGTCCTCGGCCTCGGCGAGCGCGACCGTGCACCGCTCGGCCCGGCGGCAGGTCGTCCGCGCCACATGAAGCGTGGCCGCCGCCGGCGTGCCGCCGGAAAGGACGAAGCTCGTGAGCGGCTCGAGGGCGGCGGCGTGCTCGTCGCAGGCCGCCTCGAGCGCCCGGATGTGCTCCTCGCCGATACGAAGCCGGCTCTTGCCCTTCCCGCGGGTCGTGTCGAGCGGCACCGAGAGGTCGGCGCCGACGTCGAAGAGGTCGTTCTGGATGCGGCGGAGAAGGCCGGCGACGTCGTCCGGCAGGCCCGCGGCGATGGCCGCGCCGACGGCCGCGCCGGTCTCGTCGACGGTGCCGTAGGCCCAGATCCGAGGGGCGTTCTTGGACACCCGCGCGCCGTCGCCGAGCGACGTCTCGCCGGCGTCTCCGGCGCGCGTGTAGATGCGGTCGAGGCGCACGCCTGCACCCTATCGAGGCCGCCCGCGCCGGGAGGTGCAATTCACCCGTAAGGGTTTCATGAAGGAAATGTGAGCGGCCGACTACTCCGGCCAGACCCACGGACGGCCGAGGCCCAGCTCCCCGTCCCCCGCTCCAGGAGGAATCCGAACCTATGTACGGCCTGACCCACCGATTCGCACGCGAGGCGCCCGCCGCCGGTGACGCCGCCGAGCCCGGCCCGCTCGGCCGGATCTCCTCGCTCGGCGCCCGCGCCACCGTCATGGTCGTCGACCGCGACCCCGTGACCCTCACGATGGTCCGCCGCGCCGTGGCCGACCACTACCACGTCGTCGTCGCCCGCGACGTCGAGGAGGCGCTCCAGCTCGTCAACACCATACACCCCGAGGTGCTCGTCTTCGACGCCGGCCTCGACGAGCGCGACGTCGCCCTCCTCACCGTCGCCCTGGCCGCGTGCGACGAGCTCGACTCGGTGCCCGCGGTGATGGTGCAGCCGGACGAGCCGATGAACGCCGTCACGCTCAGGCGGCGCATCGACGAGGCCGTCCGCGTCAGCCGCCGCGTGTATCTCGGCGGCGGCCTGCGCCAGCGCGTCGCTGCGTAACCGACTTCCGGCGGGTGGCGCGCGGGAGCGCGTCACCCGCTTTTCCGGCCCGCAGCTCCTCCAGCAGGAGCTCGACGGCGGGGAGCATCGCCTCGCCCCGCCTCCAGGCGAGCCGGAAGGCGTACTCGAGGACGGGCCGCCGCATCGGGAGTTCCCGGAGGACGCCCAGCTCGAGCTCGCGGCCGACCCCGATCTCGGGGACGACGGCGATCCCGAGCCCTGCCTCGACGCACCGCTTCACCGCCTCGAGGCTCGACGCCTCGAGCCGGCCGGCCGGCTCGACGCCGGCGTCGGCGAGGATGCGGTCGACGGCGCGGCGGTTGATGGTGCCCGG
>DASQXS010000045.1:0-6303 GCA_035639615.1 Gaiellales bacterium
GCACGAGCCGTTCCTCGCCGCACTCCGCTCCGGCGTGCGGTTCGCCTGGCGAAGCGGCGAGCTGATGGGGAGCTTCGCCATCGACATCCTGGCGATGACGTTCGGCATGCCGCGGGCGCTCTTCCCGGCGCTCTCGCTCACCGTCTACCATGCCGGCCCGCGCGGGGTCGGGTTCCTGTACGCCGCGGTCTCGGCCGGCGCCGTCGCGGCCGCGTTCTCGACGGGATGGATGCGGCGCGCCCGCCGCCTTGGGCGGATCGTCGTCTTCGCGGTGGCGGTGTGGGCGGTGGGGATCGCGTTCGTGGGGTTGACGTCGAGCATCTGGATCGGCGCGGCGTGCCTGGCGGTCGCAGGCGCCGCGGACAGCGTGAGCGCGGTCTGCCGCTCGACGATCGTCCAGGCGGCGAGCCCCGACCGCATGCGCGGGCGGATGTCGGCCATCTTCACGCTCGTCGTCGCCGGCGGGCCCCGCCTCGGCGACGTCGAGTCCGGCACCGTCGCGGCCGCCGCCGGGACGCGCTTCTCGGTCGTGTCGGGCGGCGTGCTCTGCCTGGTCGGGATCCTGCCGGTGCTGGCGGCGTTCCCGGCGTTCTGGCGCTACGGCGAAGCCGGCGAGGACGGCTGATGCCGGCGCCCGAGCTTCGCACCGACCGCCTGCTCCTGCGGGGCTGGAGGGAGTCGGACCGGGCGCCGTTCGCGGCGATGAACGCCGACCCGGTCGTGATGGAGCACTTCCCGGCGCCGATGACCGCCGCGGACAGCGATGCCTTCGTCGACCGGATCGAGCAGGGCTTCCGTGAGCACGGCTTTGGCCTCTGGGCGGTCGAGGTGCCGGGCGAGGCCGACTTCATCGGCTTCGTCGGGCTCGCCGTCCCCCGGTTCGAGGCAGCGTTCACGCCGTGCGTCGAGGTGGGATGGCGGCTGGCGACGGCGGCGTGGGGGCGCGGGTTCGCGACGGAGGGGGCACGTGCGGCCGTGGCGTTCGGGTTCAACCGGGCCGGGCTCGACGAGATCGTCTCGTTCACCTCGCCGCTCAACGTGCGCTCGCGTCGCGTGATGGAGCGGATCGGCATGACCCACGACCCGGCGGACGACTTCGACCACCCGGCCCTGCCGCCCGGCCACCGCCTCAGCCGCCACGTCCTCTACCGGCTCTCGCGTGAGCAGTCGGCGCTTACTGCATGAAATGAGCCAGGCTCATCTCATGCAGCATCGCCCGCCACCGAGAGCACGGCCTTGGCGATCTTCTGGTAACCAGTGCAGCGGCAGAGGTTCCCTCCCAGCGCCATGCGCACGTCGTCCTCGCTCGGGCGCGGGTTTCGGCGCAGCAGCGCCTCGGCCGAGATCAGCATCCCCGGCGTGCAGTAGCCGCACTGAACGCCGCCCTCGTCGAGAAAGGCACGCTGGAGGGGGTGCAGCTCTGCGCCGCTCGCGAGCCCCTCGACCGTCGTGATCTCGCGCCCGTCGGCCTGGAGGGCCAGGTACGAGCAGGCGTTCACCGGCCGGCCGTCGACGAGCACCATGCAGGCGCCGCACTCGGAGTCGTCGCAGCCCTCCTTCGCGCCCGTCAGGCCGAGCTCGATCCGAAGGACCGTGAGGAGCGTCCTGCCCGCGTCGAGCTCGAGCGGGTAGGGGACGCCGTTCACGGTGAGCGTGCAGGCGTAGGTCATCGTGTCCCTCCCACGGTCAGCGTCGCTGGGACCGGCACCGCCTCGCCGCGCGCCCGGCGAACAGCCACGGTCAGGGCCCGGCCGGCGATCACCTCGATCATCGCCCGCCGGTAGCGGTCGGAGCCGCGCACGTCCGAGATCGGGGTCGCGGCGTCGTGCACGGCGCCCGCCGCCGCCGCGATCGCCTCCGCCGTCGGCTCACGGCCCCGGAGCGCCGCCTCGGCCGCCGGGGAGCGGACGATCGTCGGCGCGACCGCCGTCAGAGCGACGCGGGCGTCCGCCACCGTGCCGTCGCCGGCGAGCGTCACGAGCGCGGCCGCCCCAACCACGGCGATCTCCATCGACCGGCGGTACTCGAGCCGGACGTAGGCGCTCGCCGACCCCTCAGCCGGGGCGGGCACGCGAACGCCCGTGATCATCTCGCCGGGCTCGGCGGTGGTCCGGCCGGGGCCGGTCCAGAGCTCCTCGACCGGCACCGTGCGCGACCCGGAGGCCGACCGCAGCTCGACCTCCGCGCCGAAGACGACGAGCGGCGCGCCCGTCTCCACGGCTGGGGAGGCGTTGGCGAGGTTCCCGCCGAGCGTGCCGACGTGGCGGGTTGCGGGCGAGCCGACGATCGCGCAGGCGTCGGCCAGCGCCGTCCAGCGCCCGCGCACGACCTCGGAGCGCTCGAGCGCGTCGTGGGTCGCGAGGGCGCCGATCGCAAGCGCGCCGTCCTCCTCGCCGATGCCGTCGAGCCCCGGCACGGCATGGATCGCGACGAGCGTCTGCGGCAGCGTCCGCTTCCCCTGCCGGGTGCCGACCACGAGGTCGGTCCCGCCGGCGACGAGCGCCGCGCCGTCGTGCTCGCCGAGGAGAGCGACCGCCTCTTCCACGCTGGCAGCGGCGAAGTAGGCCCCGCTCACGAGCCCGGCTCCGCGTGCGCCGCCTCCCAGACCCGCTCCGGCGTCATCGGCAGGCGGTGGACGCGTGCGCCCGTCACCTTGGCGATGGCGTTCGCGATCGCGCCCGGCGTCGGGACGCACGGCGGCTCGCCGACGCCCTTCGAGCCCTTCGGCCCGCCGTACGGGCTGGGCGCGTCGACGAACGCGATCGAGATCGGGGGCGCGTCGGCGGCGGTCTGGAGCTTGTAGTCGAGCAGGTGCGGGTTCTGCTGGCGGCCGTCCTCACCGACGATCGAGCCCTCCAGCGTCGCCATGCCGATACCCATCACCACGCCGCCCTCGACCTGGCCCTCGGCGCCGATCGTGTTCAGGATGACGCCGCAATCGTGCGCCGCGGCCACCTCCAGCACGCGGCAGACGCCCGTGTCGCGGTCGACCCGCACGCGGGCGGCGTGGGTGATGAAGCTCGGGGCCGCGAAGGTCTCCATCCCCAGCCGGCCGGTGCAGGTCGAGGCGTCGACATCCGGCGTCGGCGGCGGCGATCCCGACCCCTTGCCGAGGAGCAGCCGGTCGCCCTGGGCCTTCTCGGCCAGGTCCGGGATCGGCACGGCCTTGGTCGGCGACCCCTTTACCCGCGCCTCGCCGTCCACGAGCTCGAGGTCGTCGCGGTTGGCCTCGAGCTCCTCGGCCGCCAGGTCGAGCAGCTGCTCGCGCACCTCCCGGGCCGCCGCGATGACGGCGCGGCCGTTGTTGAACGTCGTCTGCGACCCGGACGCGCCCGCGTCCCACGGGCCCGCGTCGGTGTCCTGGTAGAGGATCGAGAAGTCGTCTGGCCGCATCCCCAGCTCCTCCGCGACCAGGAGCGGCAGCGCCATCACCGCGCCGGTGCCGCACTCCTGCGCGCCGGTGATGATCGTGCCGGAGCCGTCACCGTTCAGCTTGACGTACGCACCGGAGGGCCCGCCGAACGACGGCCACCAGCCGCACGCGACGCCGATGGCCTCGTCCTCGGGCAGGTCGCGGCCGTAGCCGATCAGCTCCACGGCTCGCTCGAGCGTCTCGGCCGCGCCGACCGGCTCGAGGACCTGGCCGGTGGCGGTCTCGTCGCCCTCCTTGAGGAGGTTCCTGCGCCGCAGCTCGACCGGGTCCATCCCGATCGCCGCCGCGACCGAGTCCATGTGCTGCTCGAGCGCCCAGCACGCCTGCGGCGCGGTCGGCGCGCGCACCGAGCCGGACGGGGTCGTGTTCGTGTAGGCCAGCGAGGCGTCCATCGCGACGTTCGGGATCCGGTAGGGGCCGACGGCGTGCATCGCTGCGAGCTGGGGGAAGAACGGGGCGTCCGCGCCGTAGGCGCCGTTGTCGAGGATGAGCCGGCCGCGGCGTGCCACCAGCGTCCCGTCGCGCATGACGCCGGTCTCGAGCTCGATCACCTGACCCTCGCGGCGATGGTCCGGCGCCCGGAACTCCTCGGCCCGCGAGAAGACGAGCTTCACCGGCCGTCCGGTCGCGCGCGCGAGCGCCGCCACCTGGGCCTCGTAGTGGAACTCGCACTTGCCGCCAAAGCCGCCGCCGAGGTGCGGGACCACGATGCGGACGTGGCTCTCGGGCAGCTGGAGCGTCGTCGCCACCCCGGACCGGGCGATGTACGGCACCTGCGTCGACGACCACACCGTCACCTTGTCCCCCTGCCACTGCGCGATCGCGGCGTGCGGCTCGATCGGGACGGCGTGGGACATGTCGGCGACGTAGCGCTCCTTCACCACGACGTCGGCCTCGCGGAGGGCCGCCTCGACGTCGCCCTTCACGATCGTCGACCGGGAGCAGTCGTTGCGCTCCCTGACCATATGCTCCGAGGCCGAGTAGTCGGCCCAGCCCTCGTGCACGAGTGGCGCGCCCGGCTCGAGCGCCGCCTCGACGTCGGTCACGACCGGCAGCGGGTCGTACTCCACGTCGATCAGCTCGACCGCCTCCTGGGCGATCTCGGGTGTGACGGCGGCGACGCCGGCGACGAGCTCGCCCTCGTAGCGCACCTTGTCCTTCGCGAAGAGCGTCCGGTCCTCGACGTAGGCGCCGTAGCGGACGTCCGGCACGTCGGCCTGGGTGAGGACGCAGAAGACCCCGGGAAGCGCCCTGGCCCGGCTGGTGTCGATCGACCGGATCCGCGCGTGGGCGTGATCGGCGTACCGGAACCGGGCGTGCAGCATCCCGGTCATGGTCATGTCGGCGGTGTAGCGGCCGAGGCCGGTGACCTTGTCCTTGCCGTCGGGCCGGATGAACTGCTCGCGCGTCGCTAGTGCCACGTGGGACCTCGCTTCGGGGATCGGGAGCCTCTATGAATACACCATGCGCCGCCGGCCCGTGATCGGGTACACGATCGAGATCGAGGATCCGATGCTGCGCGAGGTCGAGCCGGGGCTGCGCGAGCCGCTTGAGCAGCTCGGGGCCACGGCGATCGTGCTCCCCCGGTCGACGCCGGTCGACCGGATCGACGATCTCCTCGGGATGGTCGACGGCGTGCAGCTGTGCGGCGGCGCCGACGTCGACCCCAGCCGCTACGGGCACGAGCGGCATCCGCTGACGAAGCCGTTTCGGCCCGACCAGGACGCGTTCGAGATCGAGATCACGCGGCGCGCCCTCGACCGGGGCATGCCGGTGTTCGGGATCTGCCGCGGGATCCAGGTCCTGGCGGTGGCCGACGGCGGGACGCTGACCCAGGACGTGGAGACGATGCATCCGGAGGCGCTGCCGCACCGCCAGCCCTGGGTCGAGCTGGCCATGCACCCGCCCGGCGACCACTGGCACGACGTCGAGGTCAGGCCCGGCTCGGCCGCCGAGGGGTGGTTCGCGGGCGGCCCCGCCCGGGTGAACTCGTTCCACCACCAGTGCGTCGCCGAGCTGGGGCCCCGCCTCGTCCCGACCGTCCGCGCGCGCGACGGCGTCATCGAAACGCTCGAGCGGACGGACGGCCGCGGCTATGCGGCGGGGGTGCAGTGGCACAACGAGCTGATGTGGCGCGGGGACGACCGCTTCCTGCGGCCGTTCGTCGACCTCGTCGGCGCCGCGCGGGACTACGCGTTCATCCGCTCTGCGGCGGCCGTCCGTGCGAGTAGGTGATCCAGCAGGCGAGGAGGTCTCCATGACCGCGAGAGCCCCGATCATCACGGGTACTGACTTCGTCACCGTCCCGACCCGGAACTACGACGTCGCGGCGGAATTCTACGGCAACGTTCTGGGGCTGCCGTTCTCGAAGCGGTGGGGGCAGATGCCGGCCGGGGAGTTCGAGACCGGCAACCTGACGCTCGCCGTCATGCAGTCCGACGCCTTCGGGGTCGAGTTCCGGGCCAACAACCATCCCATCGAGCTGCGAGTCGACGACGTCCCGGCGGCGCGCGCCGAGCTGGAGGCGCGCGGGGTCCGGTTCAAAGGAGACATCGTCGACTCCGGCTCCTGCCACCAGGCCTTCTTCGAGGATCCCGACGGCAACCTCCTCGCCATCCACCACCGCTACGGCCCGTAGAAGAGTCGATCTCGCACGCGGTCAGCGGCTCTGCGGCGGCGGTCGCCTGACCGGATCGTCGCCGGCCACGTACGTGGACGACGCCGCCAACCCGCTGAGCGCGGGGCTCGCCTACGTCCACCACACCGGCGGGACGAGTCGCGACTGGCTGGCGCGGGACGCGATGTTCGTCGTCGTCTCGAAAGGGTGCGTGTGGGCCGAGCGAGACCCGGGGGGACGCGGTCTCCTCGGC
>DASQXS010000046.1:0-19595 GCA_035639615.1 Gaiellales bacterium
GGATGCACGAGAAGCTGACCACGGCCGGGATCGACGTCGTCGCCACGCCGGCGCAGGCGATCTCGCCGCCGCCGATCGGCGTCGAGCAGGTGCCGTTCGCCGGCCGGGAGGCGTTCGACGTGACCTCGGCGATGTGTGGGCTGACGTGGATCTACAACCTTTTGGGCTGGCCGGCCATCAGCGTCCCCTGCGGTCGCGACGCCCTCGGCCTCCCCGTCGGGATCCAGCTCGCCGCCCTCCCGTGGCGGGAGGACTACTGCCTGGCGGCGGCCGCGGTCGTCGAGGCCGCCTCCGTCTGACACGGTCCGCCGCGCAGGACACGCATCTCGCGGAGCGCCGGTTCGAGCACGACGGTTGCGAGTGTCGTCCACCGGTCGCCGAAGACCGCGCCGGCGGCGGGGTGGCAGCAGATCGCCCCCGGGTTCGCTCGGTGCGACGCCATCGCGTCCAGCACTACGTCCGCGTCGATCGCGCCCGCATCGATGCCCGCAACGCGGCGCCGTGCAAGGTCGAGCCGGAGGACGGAGTCAGGGCCCGTGCGGACACCCGTGTCGCCGGCGCGGCCTGGCTCGGCGAGGAAGTGGTTCGTATGCACGAGGATGCCGCGCTCGTCCGGCGTGACGAAGCCGGGGCCGGTGGGGGAGAGTTCGACGGCGCAGGCCACGCCGCCGTCCTCGTCGTCGGCGACAACGGTCACTGCGCTGGACGCGCTCATCTCGGCGGCGGCCAGGATCTGCAGCGCCTGGACCGCGCCATCGGCCTCGTCGAGGATGCGGCGGCAGAGCGCGTGCACCGGGACGCCGAGCGGCGGCCCGTCGTCGCGATGCCCGAGGATGTTCAGGAGCACGCCGACACCGCGGTCGTTCATGCCGATCTTGCCCACGATGCCGGCCTCCGTGAGCGTCTCCGTGCGCCGTCCGTCGGCATGCTCGATCGTCCAGACGAGCCAGCCGCCGGCCAGCTCCTCGTGCCAGTCCCAGGTCTGGACGCCCAACGCGTGCCCCGACGACGTCGCCGTCCCCAGGCACGCGATCGTGGAGCACTCGCCGGCCGCGGCGGCGAGCAGCTCGGTGCGCGCGTTCAGCGCCGCCACGGCTTCGATTTGGAGGCCGCTTCCCGCGGCGATGCCATCGATCTCGGCGGCCAGGTCCGGCGACCAGGCGGCGATCCGCTCGAGCGCCTGCCCGCCGAGCCGGCGGACGTCGGCGGGCCCAAGGCCGGACGTGACCGCGAAGAGGCGGTCGTAGACCCCGGCGACCATGCCGATCCGCTCGCGCTCGGCGGCGCCCAGCGCGTATCCGCGCTCGGCCGGCGTGGGCTCGCTGGAGCGGTGCCGGGGCACGTCCATCACGGCAGCATATTCTTGCGCGATGAGCGCGATCGTGGGCGTCGACGTGGGCGGCACGTTCACGGACGTCGCGCTGATCGCTGACGGCAGGCTCGTGACGGCCAAGGTGGCGACGACGCCGCGCGACCAGTCCGAGGGCGTCGTCCGGGGCGTCGCTCAGGCGCTCGACCGGGCCGGCGTCGAGGCCCGAGCGGTCTCGCGGCTCGGGCACGGCACCACCGTCGCGACCAACGCGCTTCTCGAGCGGCGCGGAGCCCGCACTGCGTTCGTGGCGACCCAGGGGTTCGGCGACCTCCTGGCGCTGGGCCGGCAGGCGCGACCCCACCTGTACCGGCTCGAGGTCGCGCCGCCGGCGCCGCTCGCCGAGGTGACCGCCGAGGTCGACGAGCGCCTCGGCCCGGAGGGCGTCCTCGGCCCGCTCGACCAGGCATCCGTCGAGCGGGCGGTGCGGCGGCTGCGCCGCGCCGGGGTCGAGGCGGCGGCCGTATGCCTGCTTCACTCCTACGCGGATCCGTGCCACGAGGTCGAGGTCGCAGACGCGATCCGGCGGGGGCTGCCGGACGCCCACGTCGTGGCGTCGATCGAGATCGCGCCGGAGTTCCGCGAGTACGAGCGCGCCTCGACCGCGGTGGCCGACGCCTACCTCGGCCCCGTCGCCGGCCGCTACCTGCGCCGGCTGGCGGCGGCAGCAGGCGAGAGCGGCGTGCCGGAGCCTGAGATCATGCAGTCGAGTGGCGGCGTCTGCTCACTCGACGAGGCGGCGGCGCATCCCGCCCGCCTCCTCCTCTCGGGCCCCGCCGGCGGCGTCGCGGCCGTCCTCGCGGGCGGCACCGGCGACGCGGTGAGCTTCGACATGGGCGGGACGTCGACGGACGTGTGCCTGATCCGTGACGGCGCCGCCGGGCGCTCGGCCCAGCGGTCCGTGGCCGGCCTTCCCATCCGCCTGCCGCAGATCGACATCCACACCGTCGGCGCGGGCGGCGGCTCGATCGCGTTCCTGGACGAGGGCGGCGCGCTTCGGGTGGGGCCGGTGAGCGCGGGCGCCGATCCCGGGCCGGCCTGCTACGGCCGCGGAGGGACGCGGCCGACCGTGACCGACGCCAACGTCGTCCTGGGCCGGATCGATCCGAAGGTGCCGCTGGCGGGCGAGCTCCGGATCGACCGCCGGGCTGCGCGCGAGGCGGTGCGCGCGATCGCGGATCCGTTCCGCTCGCTGCGGGCGGCGGCCGAGGGGATCATCGCGGTCGCGAACGAGGAGATGGCGCGCGCGATCCGGGTCGTCAGCGTCGAGCAGGGTCACGACCCCCGCGAACTGGATCTGGTCGCGTTCGGCGGCGCGGGCCCGCTCCACGCATGCGAGGTGGCTGACCTCCTCGGCATGCGCGCCGTCGTCGTCCCGGCCGCAGGCGGCGTGCTCTCGGCGCTCGGAATCGCGGCGGGCGAGCGCCGGCTTGACACCGTACGGAGCGTGATGCGGCCGCTCGAGGGGTGGCGGCCGGGACGCGTTCGCGGCGAGGCGGCGTGCGAGATGCGCTATCGCGGCCAGTCGCACGAGCTCACGGTCGCGCTCGAGCCGCGGGCGACGCTCGCCCGCCGCTTCCACGCCCGTCACCGGGATCGATTCGGCTTCGACGACGCCGACGCGGAGATCGAGGTGACGAGCATGCGTGTGTCGACCGCGACTGCCGGGCCGCCCCTCGAGCTCCCCCGCGTCGACACGCTCGGTCCCGTCCACGGCCCCGCGTCGGTGTGGCTCGAGGGGGCGACGCTCTGGGTGGCGCCGGGATGGTCGGCGAGGCGGCGGGGGGACGGCTCGTGGAGGGTCACACGATGATCGACCCGGCCGGTCTGCAGGTGCTGGCCGCGGCGCTCCGCGGCGTCGCCGAGGAGATGGGCGCCGCGCTCGTCCGCTCCGCCCATTCCGCGAACATCAAGGAACGGCGCGACTGCTCGACCGCGGTGTTCGACCCCGACGGGCGCATGATCGCCCAGGCCGAGCACATGCCCGTCCACCTCGGGGCGATGCCCGACGCCGTCGCGGCCGTGCGGGCGCGCCGGCCGCGGCCCGGCCAGGTGTGGGTCGTGAACGATCCGTACACAGGCGGCACGCACCTCCCCGACATCACGCTCGTCATGCTCGTCGACAGGCTTGGGATCGTCTGCTCGCGGGCCCATCACGCCGACGTCGGTGGCATGCAGCCGGCCTCGATGCCGGCCGGCGCGACCGAGCTGCTCCAGGAGGGCGTGGTCATCCCGCCCCTTCCCCTGACTGCCGATGTGCGCCGGCTGCTCGTCGCCAACATGCGCAAGCCGGCCGAGCGGCTCGCCGACCTACGCGCCCAGGAGGCGTGCATGGCAGTCGGCGCCGATCGCCTGCGCCAGGTGGCCGGGCGGTTCGGACGGAGGACGCTCATGGGCGGGATGGACGAGCTCCACGGCTACAGCGAGCGGCGGATCCGGACGGCGCTCGCCCGGCTCCCGGACGGCTCGTACGAGGCGGAGGACGTGGTGGAGGGCGACGGGATCCATTCCCTCGACGTCCCGATCCGGGTGCGCGTGACGATCGCGGGCGACGCGCTCGTCGCGGACTTCGCGGGGACGGCGCCGCAGCAGCCGGGGAACGTGAACTGTCCGATCGCCGTCACCAGGTCGGCCGTCTACTTCTGCGTCCGCGCGGCCTGCGACCCGGACATCCCCGCCTCGGGCGGCGCCTACGTGCCGGTCGAGGTGTCCGCGCCCGAGGGCAGCCTCGTGAACGCGCGCCCACCGGCCGCCGTCGTGGCGGGGAACACCGAGACGTCGAGCCGGATCGTCGACGTCGTCATGTCTGCGCTCGGCGGCGCCGCCGACCTGCCCGCGCACGGCCAGGGGACGATGAACAACATCACGTTCGGGACACCCGCGTTCACCTACTACGAGACGATCGGCGGCGGCCAGGGCGCGAGCCCCGCCGGGCCGGGTCCGAGCGCAGTCCACGTGGCCATGTCCAACACGCTGAACACGCCGATCGAGGCGCTCGAGCGGGAGTATCCCCTCGTGATCGAGCGCTACGCCCTGCGCTCACGGACGGGCGGGGCGGGACGGCACCGCGGCGGCGACGGGGTCGTCAGGGTCTACCGCGCACTCGAGGACTGCCGCCTCGGCCTCATGACCGAGCGCCGCCGTCACGGCCCGCGCGGCGCCGCCGGCGGCGACGACGGGGCGCCCGGGCAGAACCTCCTGAACGGCCGCCGCCTGCCGGCGAAGTGCAGCCTCGACCTTCGCGCCGGCGACGTGCTCGAGATCCGCACACCGGGCGGCGGGGGTTGGGGCAAGCAGGGGGTCTGACCACGAGTCTGCACGCAATTCCGGGGTCAGGCACGGAATTGCGGTGCCAGACCGAGCCCTGACCCTGCAATTGCGTGCCTGACCCTGCAATTGCGTGCCTGACCCCGGAATTGCACAATTCGGGCCATGGCCACCACTGTGGCGCCGCCCCGGACGAAGCCCAAGCAGCGCGACGCCGGCCCGGGAACCGGCGGCGGCCGGCCCTGGCTCGTCATCGTGAAGAACGACAACCACAACACGTTCGACGGCGTCGCGTTCGCGCTCGCGAGGACGCTTCCGGGCGTCAGCTTCGACCGGGGCATGGAGATGGCGAACCGCATCCACACCACCGGCAAGGCGGTCGTCTGGACCGGGGAGCGCGAGCGCGCCGAGCTCTACTGGGAGCAGCTGTCGGGGTTCGGCCTCACGATGGCACCGCTCTCGCCGGCGGCCTGATCGGTGGCGGCCGTCGACCCCTGGCAGGTTCAGGCCGACCCCGAATGGGCCGCCGCGATCGCCGTCGCGGCGGTCGACTACGCGGTGGCTGTGCGCATCTTCGCCCGGCGGGGATCGCCGACACCGCGGCTCCGGCGGGCTGCGTTCGCCGCCGGCCTCATCCTGATCGCGATCGCCCTGCTCTCGCCGCTCGAGCACATCGCGATCAGCTCGCTCCTCAGCTTCCACCTGCTCCAGAACGTGATCCTGGCCGACTGGGCGCCGCCGCTCCTCGTCCTCGGCCTCACGCCGGCGATGCTGGCGGCCGCCGAGCAGCGACGGTGGGTGCGGGCACTAACCTCGCCGCCGGCCGCGCTCCTCCTGTGGCTGGCCGCGTGGTACGTCCTCCACGTCCCAACGGTCTACGGCTACGCCGTCACGCACCGCTGGGCGCTGGGGCTCGAGCACCTGGCGTTCCTGACCTCCGGCGTCGTCTTCTGGTGGGCCGTCCTCTCCCCCGGCAGGATGCGGGCCCAGGCGCGGCTGCTCTTCCTCTTCGGCGCGTTCATCGCCGCGGCGCCGGTCTCACTGGGCCTCGCCCTCTCCCATCCGCTCTACCCCTACTACGAGCGCGCGCCCAGGCTGTGGGGGATCTCGCCGCTCGAGGACCAGCAGATCGGCGGCATCGCCATGGCGATCGAGCAGGCGGCCATCCTGTTCACGGCCTGCTCGATCGCGTTCGCCGTGTGGCTCGAGGAGGACGAGCCGGGACGGCCGCGGGTAGGCTTTCGCGCATGAGCTCGCTCCGCGCGGCGTGCATCCAGTTCCAGGCCCGGCCTGACAAGTCCGAGAACGTGGCGCTGATGGCGCCGCTCGTGGCAGAGGCCGCCGGGCGCGGCGCCGACGTCGTGCTCTTGCCGGAGAAGTGGAACGCGTGGATCGACGGCCCGCGGTTGCGTCCGCTCGCAGAGCGGCTCGACGGCGGCGAGACGGTGGACGCGATGGCGGCGTGGGCGCGCGAGCACGCCATCAACCTGATCGGCGGGTCGATCGCGGTGCTCGGCGAGGACGACGGCGTCTACAACGTCTCGATCGCGTTCGACCGCACGGGCGAGCGCGTCGCCGCCTATTCCAAGATCCACCTCTTCGACGTGGACGTCGGCGGGTTCAGCTACCGCGAGTCCGACGGCACCGCGGCGGGCTCGGAGCCGGCCACGGTGGAGCTCGACAGCATCGTCTTCGGCCTCACGGTCTGCTACGACCTGCGCTTTCCGGAGCTCTATCGCGCGCTCGCCACCGACCGCGGCGCGCTCGTCCTCACGGTGCCGTCCAACTTCACGCTCGTCACGGGAATGGCCCACTGGGAAGTGCTCCTGCGGGCGCGGGCCATCGAGAACCAGGCGTTCGTCCTCGCCACCGGGCAGCACGGGCTGCCGGGCGGGCTCGACAAGCCGAGCTACGGGCACTCCATGATCATCGACCCGTGGGGAACCGTGCTCGCGCAGGCCCCCGAGGGCGACGGCGTCATCGTCGCCGACCTCGACCTGGACGCCCAGGCCGGGATCCGCGAGCGCCTGCCCGCCCTCCGGCACCGGCGGCCGGATGCGTACGGGAATCCTCAGCCGGCTCACACGTAACCCTAACCAGTGGTGGCGATACTGGTCGGTATGGAAAACGTGACCTCCTACGCGCCCGGAAGTGGGCTGCTCCTGCTCTCACTCATGCACCTCGCCGGCTGGCAGGTGCGGATCCAGCGCGGCGGCACACGCGCCGTCGCGGTGCGGGGCGCGCAGGAGGTAAGCGCGACAGGAACGAGCCTGCCCGAGGTCATCCTCGGCGTCTTCCAGAAATCCGTGCGCGCCGGCCGCGTCCGGCGCCGCTGACGGTCACCCGCGCCGCCGTTCGTAGCGGAGCAGGACGACGCCGTTCCCGAACGTGCGGGTCTCGGCCAGGTCGAGGTCGACCCGCACATCTGACGTCGGGAAGAGCGGCCTCCCCCGACCGAGCACGACGGGGTGGATGTAGATGCGGTACTCGTCGATCAGGTCGTGGCGCATGAAGGTCGCGGCGAGGTCGGCGCCGCCGAGCGCCATGTCTCCGCCGGGCTGGGCCTTCATCTCCATGACCTCGTCGGGGACGACCTCCCGTGCGATGGTCGTGTTCCAGTCGGCCCGCTCCAGCGTCCGCGAGTAGACCACCTTGGGCATGTCCCGCCAGATCCGGGCGAACTCGACCATCGCCGGCGTGGTCGCGGGGTCCGAGTCGGCGGCCGGCCAGAACGAGGCCATCAGCTCGTAGGTCACCCGCCCGTCCAGGAACGCGCTCATCGCGGCGAGCTCGTCGTTGAAGTGCCGGTGGAGCTCCTCGTCGACCAGGTGCCAGTCGAGCTCGCGGTTCGGCCCTTCGAAGAAGCCGTCGAGCGACACGGACATCATGAGGACGATCTTCCGCATTCGGATCCCTGCAAAAACGGTGCCTGCCCCCGTTTTTGCAGCCGCTACTCCTCGGGCGGCGGCGCGTTCGGATCGGGGATCGCGCCCTGCCGGATGAACCAGCCCCGCACCGCATCCATATACGGCTTGGGCTGCTCGACGAACGTCATGTGCGCGGCCTTCTCGATCACCACCAGCTCCGACCCCTCCACCTCGCGGTGGATCTCCTCGGAACGAGGGAGCGTGCAGGCGCGGTCGTAGCGGCCGCAGATGACGAGCATCGGCCGCGAGATCCAGCGCAGGTGGTCGAGCCACTCGAAATTGCCGTACCCGTTGGCGGCGAAGTGGGCCAGCACCTCGGGCGCGTAGACGGTGTCGTCGGACTGCATGTAGCGGCTGTAGGCGTCGCCCATCTCCCAGAAGTGGAAGGGCATCTGCGCCGCCGACAGCTCCCGCGCCTGCTCGACCGTGCGCAGGCTCGGCTCCTCGTCCCAGGAGCGCTTGATCTGCTCGCGCAGGTAGGCCGGCTCGAAGGTGTCGATCTCGCGCTCGATGTCGGCCATGAGCGCCGACGCGGACGCCACGCCCGCGGAGATGACGTACTGGTTCGCTGACCCGCGTTCGAGGGCGTGGGAGAGGGCGATGAACGCGCCGAACGAGTGGCCGAGCACGGCGAACGCGCCCAGGTCGAGCGCTCGCGCCAGCCGGTCGATGTCGTGCGAGAAGACCTTGATCGAGAGCTCGGAGGGATCGACTCGCGGCGACTTGCCCTGGCCGCGCTCGTCGACGTAGAGGAGGCGGAAGCCCATTCCCGCCAGCGGGTCGAGCCAGGGCCGAAACTCGTGATGGTCGAGGCCGGGCCCGCCGTGGAGGAGCATGAGCGGGTATCCGGAGCCCGGCCCGAGCTCGACCACGTTCAGGACCGCGCCGTCCTCCAGCTCGACCAGGGACGCCTGGGCGGTGTCGTCAGCCATTCAGCTTGCGGTATCCCAGGGCGTGCTCTGCCTGCATCAACTTGTGGATCTGGGTCGTCCCCTCGTAGATGATCGGGGCGCGCGCGTTTCGGAAGTAGCGCTCGACCGGGTACTCGGCGGAGTATCCGTAGGCACCGTGCACCTGGATCGCGAGGTGGGCCGCCTTGAACGCGCTCTCCGTCGCGTGCCACTTGGCGAGCGACGTCTCGCGGGTGTTGCGGGCGCCGGTGTTCTTGGCGTGGGCCGCCTGCATGACCAGCAGCCGCGAGGTCTCGTAGCCGAGCACCATCTCGGCGATCATGTCCTGCACGAACTGGTGCTTGCCGATCGGCTTGCCGAACGTCTGCCGCTCGTTCGCGTATTTGACGGACGCCTCGAGGCAGCCCCGGATGACGCCGACGGCCCCGGCCGCGACCGTGAACCGCCCCTGGTCGAGCGAGTGCATCGACACCCTGAAGCCCTCGCCCTCCTCGCCGACGCGGTTCTCGGCAGGCACCTGCACGTTCGAGAAGAAGAGCTCGCCCGTCGACCCGGCCCAGATCCCGAGCTTGTTCGGGATCCGGCGCGCCTCGACGCCGTCCCACGCGCGCTCGACTACGAACGCCGTGATGCCGCGATGGCCGGCGTCGGGGTCGGTCTTGGCGAAGACCAGGGCGTAGTCAGCCTCGGTCGCGTACGAGATCCAGTTCTTCTGCCCGTTCAGGAGATACGTGCCGTCGGACTGGCGAATCGCCGTCGTCAGCATCGCGGCGACGTCCGAGCCGGCTGCCGGCTCGGTGAGGCCGAAGCAGCCGAGCTTCTCGCCCTTCGCCATTGGCACGAGGAAGCGCTGCTTCTGCTCCTCGGTGCCGAAGCGCAGGAGCGAGAGCGAGTTCAGGCCGACATGGACCGAGATCAGGGTGCGAAACGCTGACTCGCCGCGCTCGATCTCCTCGCAGATCAGCGCCTCGGAGACGAAGTCGAGCCCGCCGCCGCCGTACTCGGCCGGGATCGGCGCGCCCAGGAGGCCGAGCTCGGCCATGCCCTCGATGATGCCCATGTCGAGGTGGTGGTTGATGTCGTTCTCCTGCGCCACGGGCAGGATGCGGCGGTCGACGAACTCGCGCACAGTCTCCTGGACGGCGCGCTGCTCGTCTGAGAGATCGAGATCCACGGTCCTCCTCGCTGCCTCCCGGTCGTCGGCGGGGATCCTAACGTGGGCGGGTGGGCGCGGGATCCGTCAGCCGGCGCGGGGCACGCGCGGCTTGGACGCGTACATCGCCCGGTCGGCGGCGCGGAAGAGCGGGTGCGGCTCGGTGCCGTCCCGGGGGCAGACTGCGACGCCGAAGCCGGCGGCCAGGCCGCTCCGGCCCGCGGCGAACGCGGTCGTCATCGCGGCCGAGACGCGCTCGACGGCGGCCCGGGCCTCGGCGTCTCCGGTCTCGGGCAGGATGAGCGCGAACTCGTCCCCGCCGACCCGGAACGCCGCGTCCGCCGTCCGCAGCTCGGCGGTGAGGACGCGTCCCACCGTCTCGAGCGCCTCGTCGCCGGCGGCGTGCCCGTTGCGGTCGTTCAAGGCCTTGAACCCGTTCAGGTCGCACAGGACGAGCGCCATCGGGTGCCCGTAGCGGACCGAGCGCGCCACCTCCTGTTCGAGGCGCTCGTTGAACGCGCGCCGGTTCAGGAGGCGTGTGAGCGGGTCGTGCTCGGCCAGGAACTGCATCTCCTCGTACTGGGCGGCGGTGTCGAGGGCCGTTGTCGCCTGGTTCGCGAATACCCGCAGCGCCTGCAGCTTGCGCTCGGACGGCAGCAGCCGGTCGGTGGGGTCGTCCGCCCAGATCGCTCCCATCACCTCGCCGGTACGGCCCCAGAGGGGGACGACCAGCCAGTTGTGACGCCACGCGAACGGCCCGTGGCCGGTGAGCCGGGACGCGTAGGTGTGATGCTCGGGGGCGACCAGCTCGACGCCGCTCTCGTGGTCGAGCAGGTAGCAGCCTTCCACCTCGAAGCGCGGCTCGAGGAACCGCTCCAGCTGGGCCCGCGGCATCGGTGTGCTCACCGCCGGATCGCTCACGGCCCAGCCGTGGGCCGCCCGCGTCCGGAAGCTCGCGGTGTCCGGTTCCGGAAGTTGGATGCACACGTTCTCGAACCCGAGCGCCGTCGAGATACCGTCGCAGACCGCCTGGAGGATCTCGTCGATGGCGAAGGTCTCGGTGAGGCGCGACGACACCTGCAGGAGCTGCTCGAGCGCCGCTCGGTGACGGGCGGCCTGCTCCGCCTCTTGGGCGGCCTGCACGGCGATCGCGGCGTGGTCCGCCATCGCGACGAGGATCTCGAGCTCCTCGCCGCTCGGCACGCGCCTTGATTCCGGCTCGTCGACGCTCAGGATGCCGATCAGATGGCCGTCGGCGTGCCGCAGCGGTACGAAGAGCGCGTCGAGCGGATGCCACGCGCCGGCGCCGTCGGCCGCCGTGACCGGGGGCACGTACGAGCCGGGGGCATGCCGCTCCCAGTCGACCTCGCCGTGGGGGACGAGGTACGCGCCGCCGCGGAGGTAGCGGTCGTCGAGCAGCGGCTCCCACACGCCGCGGTCGCGGGTGTCGCCCAGCAGTCGCCGCTCCGCATCCCGGCTCCCGTGCACCGTCGTCACCTCGAAGTCGTCCCAGGCCGGCCGGTACAGGTGCACGGCCACGGTCGCGAAGCCGAGCGACTCCGAGATCGCCCGCGCGATCGAGGCGAGCAGCCCGCCGAGCTCCTCCTCGGAGCGCACGACGCGGGTGACGTCGAGGAACCCGCGCAGGCGGGGAAGGGCCGTGGGGTCGCGGTCGGGCATGTTCAGGTGGTTCGCCTCATGCCACGAACTGGATGCGGGTCCCGGACCGCTTGGCCGCGTACATGGCGCCATCGGCCTCGCGCAGCAGGCGATCGGGGTTGACGCCGGCGTCCTCGCACACGACCGCCCCGTAGCTGGCCGACAGCGCCGCCCCATGCTCGGCGCCGGACCGCCGCAGGTCGGCGGCGATGCGCTCGATCACCGCCCGGGCCTCGTCGGTCGACGTCTCGGGCAGGAGCAGGGCGAACTCGTCGCCGCCGATGCGGTAGGCGGTGTCGGCGACGCGCAGCCCCGCTCCCAGCACCGTTCCGACCTGCTGCAGGGCGGCGTCCCCCGCCAGGTGCCCGTGGCGGTCGTTCACGGATTTGAAGCCGTCGACGTCGAGGACGACGAGCGTGAACGGCCGGCCGTAGCGCTCGGCCCGGGTGGCCTCGAGCCGCAGCCGCTCGGAGAACGCCCGCCGGTTGAGGAGGCGGGTCAGGGGATCGTGCTCGGCGAGGAACCGCACCTCCTCGAACCGCCCGGCCGAGTCGAGCGCCGCCGTCGCCTGGTTTGCGAAGACGCGCAGCGCCTGGAGAAGCTGCGTCGAGGGCAGAAGCCGGTCCTCCGGATCGTCGGCCCAGATGATCCCCATCACGTGGCCGCCGCGGTCAAGCAGCGGCACGACGAGCCAGTGCCGGTCCCAAGCCCACGGGCCGCGCCCGTTCATGACCGACTGGTACGCCCGGTGCCCCGCCGGAAGCCGTGCCGCCGCCTGCTCCCGGGTGAGGAGGTAGCAGCCGGCGATCTCGAACGGCGGGTCGAGAACCGGCGCCAGCTCCCACATCGAAAGCGGTGCGTTCTGGCGCATGTCCTCGAGCGTCCAGCCGACGGCCGCCCGGGGCGTGAAGATTCCCGTCGCCCGGTCGGGAAGGTCGATGCACACCTTCCTGAACCCGAGCGCGTGCGCGATCCCGTCGCATGTCGCCTGCAGGATCGCGTTCACGGACGGGGTCTCGGTGAGGCGGGACGACACGAGCAGGAGCTCGCGGAGCGCCGTCCGGTGGCGTTCCGCCGCGGCCGCCTCCTGGAAGCGCTGCAGCGCCAGGGCGAGGTGCTCGGCGAGTGCGACCAGCACCTCGAGCTCCTCGTCGTTCGGCCGCCGCCCCGAGAACGGCTCGCCCACCGAGAGGATGCCGAGCAGGTGGCCGTCGGAGTGCAGCATCGGCACGAAGAGCTCGTCGTCGGGGTGCCAGGCGCCCGGGTCGGGGCTCGGCGCCCACTCGGGCACGTAGCGGCGGCCGATGTCCGACTCCCAGTCGAACGCGCCGTGTGGGATCAGATACGCCCCGCAGCGCCGGAAGCGCTGGTCGAGGAGCGGCGCCCACGCGTTCCACTCCAGGGTGTCGCCGAGCAGCGTCTCGCGCGCCTTCTCGGAGCCGTGGACGGTGGTCACCTCGAAGTCGTTCCAGGCCGGACGATAGAGGTTGATCACGACCGTCTGGAACCCGAGCGAGGTGGCGATCGACGTGGCGATGGCGTCGAGGAGCGCCGCGGGGTCGGTCTCCGCGCGCACAAGCCAGGTGACCTCGAGGAGGCCGCGGAGGCGGTCAACGGTCGACGGGTCTCTGGGCATGAGGTAACGGGCGGCCGGCCAGGTCGGGGCAGGGGTCGACGACCGTCCACTATCATTTTCGGCGAATGCCGAGAACGGTTGAGCGAAAATGTCGGCGCGCCATTCTGGCGGTGGTGGCCGGCGCGACCGGGTGCGGCCACGCCGCCGACGTGCCCGTGCCGATACCTGTGACGGCGCGCTCGCTGGCCGTGGCGCCGGACTATGCCGGCACGATCTGGGCGGCCTCCGGCGGACGGGTCCTGCGGTCGCCCGACGGCGGCTACTCGTGGCGGACTGTGGGCCGCGGTAACGGCGCCACCGGGGTCGCGTTCCTCGAGACGAAGGTCGTCGCCGTGGCGGGACCGCGGCTCGGCATCGGCGGGTTCGGCGCGAGCGCGCTCCAGCGCCGCCCGGCCGCCGTCCCCATCGTCGCCGTCGCCTCCCCCTACTACCGCACCGACCGCCTGTACGGCCTCGACGCCTCAGGGCGGTTGTGGCTCTCCGTGCGAAACGCGCGCCGATGGGCGCGCCTGCGCGCCGCCGGCCTTCCCGGCGGCTGCCGGGCCCTCTCGGCGGTGCGCGGCGATCCGCTGCACCCGGACGTGGTCTACGTCGCCTGCGGCGCTGCCGGGCTCTGGCGGTCAGCCGACTTCGGCGCGAGCTTCCGCCGTCTGCCCGCAGCGGGCCAGGCGACGGCGGTGGCCACGACTACCGACGATCAGGACCGGCTCCTGGTCGCCGACGCCCGTGGGCTTCTGCTCTCGACCGACCGCGGGCGGAGCTTCCGCCGCGTCGCCACGGTCGGCGGCGTGTCCGCCGTGGCGCTCGACATTCGCAACTACCTGGTCGCGTTCGCCGCCGCCGGCCGGACGCTCCTGCGCTCGGCCGACGGCGGCGTCAGCTGGGAGCGGTAGCGCCCACCGCCGCCAGCAGCCAGTCCGGCACGCGCACCGGCCGCATCCGCGCCCGGTCGAGGCACGCGTGCCGGGTGGAGCCGCGGCACACGACCTCGTCGCCCCGGCGCAGCTCATAGCCGAACTCGAAGCTCGCGCCGCGGACGCCGGTGCAGGCGCACTCGACCGCGAACTCGTCGTCGAACTGCAGCGCCCGCACGTATTCGATCCGGGCCTCGACGACGACCATGTCCATGCCGCCCGCGTGCACCTCCGCGTAGCTGTGGCCGAGGGCGCGCAGGTGCTCGACACGGCCGACCTCGAACCAGGCCAGGTATGCCGCGTTGTTGGCGACGCCCATCGCGTCCGTCTCGCTGAATCGCACCCGCAGCTGGACGCGGGTGCGGCGGGCGCCGGCCGGGATCACGCGCCCACGTTAGACGATTGATCGATAACTCCCGCGCGCCTGGACGTCGGACTGTGGTGGGTTGGCGGCGGGTGGCGGGCTGCGGCTGGGAACCGGCGCATCGCGCAGGAGGGGTCTGCTGGATAGCAGACCCCTCCTGAACGCTGTCAAAGCATCGCTTTGACAGCTCTCGGTCGGCCAAATACGTTCATCCAGTATTCGGCCTCCCTGCGTCCTTGCGCTGCTTGGTTCCCAGCCGCCCAGGGCATCACGGGAGTTATCGACCAACCGCCTACTGGAAAACCGTCCGACGCGGCTGATACCCTGGCAACGTATGGATGATCGCAAGAGCATCATCGATCGCATCACCGAGGCCACCGAGGAGACGGTCGCTCGGGTGCAGCAGGAGATGTCGCAGAGCTCGGTGGTGAACGCCACCCGCGAGCGCGCGTCCGCAGTGCGCCAGCGCGCGCAGCAGGCGGCGATCTCGCAGCTGCCGGTCGCCACCCGCGACGACATCGCCCGGCTCCAGGCGTCGATCGACCGCATCGAGGCGGCGGTCAACGACCTGGCCAAGCGGCTGCCCGAGAAGCCTGCTCCGCGGTCGCGCGCGAAGAAGCCCGCCGCGGACGACGCGTAAGCCCGGTCCTGTCAGCCGGGAACGCGTAGGCGCAGCGCCGCAGGCACGACCTCGAACGTCGCGGGCGTGAGGCCGGGCGTCTCGCCGTCCGCCTCGATCGGGAGTGGGGCGACGGGCTCGACGGTCACGCGCCGCGCGCGGCTGATCTCGGCCTTGGGATGGCCGATGTGCGTGCCTCGGTAGAGGCGGTGGAGGTTGCGGGCGAGGTCGGCCTTGCCGACGTCGCCCCAGACGAGCACGTCGAGGAGCCCGTCGCCGGGGTCGGCCATGGGCAGGATCCGCATGCCGCCGGCGAAATACCGGCAGTTGGCGACGATCACGTTGTTGCAGACGCGCTCGAGCCGGCGGTCGTCGATGCGCACGCGGAAGCGGCTGTTGCGGTAGCTGATGAAGGTCGCGACCGCGCCCCACGCGAACGCGACGGTGGCCCCGAGCGGCTTCCCGGAACGGTTCACCCGCGCCGCTGCCACGCCGGTCAGCCCCGCGCTGGCGATGTTGCAGAAGAGCCGCTCCGCCGGCCGTCCGTCAGCGCCCGTGTAGCGGACGCGGCCGAGGTCGATCGTGCGGCTGGCCGGGCCGGCGGCGACGGCGAGCGCCCGGTCGAGCCGCTTTCCAATCCCGAACGTGCGGATGAAGTCGCAGCCCGAGCCGCGGCAGACGACGGCCAGCTCCGCGCCGGGGGCGACGGCGCCGTCGCCGTCGTAGAAGCCGTTTGCCGCCTCCGACACCGTCCCGTCGCCCCCGACCGCGACGATCAGGTCGGCGCCCTCGCGCAGGGCCGCCCGGACGAGCTCGGTGGCGTGGCCCGGCGCCTCGGTGAGGCGCACGTCGGCCGCAAGGCCGGCCGCGGCCGCGCGGCGGGCGATCTCGTGCCAGCGCTTGCCGGTCCGGCCGTTGTCCGAGGCCGGGTTCACGACCATGACCGCTGGCACGGCTACCCGACGGCGGCGGCGAGCGCCAGCCGAGTCATCCGCTCGACGGCCGCGGCCAGGTCGGCGTCGGAGATGCGGACGAACTCCTCGCCGCCGACGAGATCGGACACGGCGAGGACGCAGGCCGCCTCGACGCCGCGCAGGCCCGCGATCGTGAAGAGGACGGCCGCCTCCATCTCGACGGCGAGGACGCCGCGCGCGGCCCAGCGGCGGTGCCGTTCGGGATCCGGGTCGTAGAAGGTGTCGGAGCTCGCGACCGCCCCGACGTGGGGGCGGATCTCCATCCCCTTCGCCGCGTGGATGATGCCGTGCGTGACGCCGAAGTCGGCCGTCGGGGCGTGTGCCTCCCCGCCGGTGTAGCGAAGGGCGGTCTGGTCGGCGGGGACGGCGCTCACCGCGACGACGACGTCGCCCATCGCCAGGTTCGGGCTGAGCCCCCCGCAGGTGCCCACCCGGATGAGGCGCGTCGCGCCGAGCTGGATCAGCTCCTCGATGACGATCGCCGCGCTCGGGCAGCCCATCCCCGTCGCCTGCACGGACACCGGCCGGCCATCGTGCGTCCCGGTGTACCCGAGGAGCCCGCGCTCGCCGTTCACCTGGCGGGCGCCGTCGAGGAACTCGCGCGCGATCCGCTCGGCCCGTAGCGGATCGCCCGGGAGGAGCACCGCGGGCGCGTAGTCGCCGGGCTGGGCGCGCAGGTGGATCGGCACGGCGGCAGACTCTACCCTGCGGCGGGCACGGCGAGGACGCCCAGCACCATGCCCCGTGCTCGGTAGCCGTCCGCAGTCCGGAAGCGCTCGACGGCAACGCGCACGACGTCGGCGATCCGCTCCTGCCGCTCCGGCGCGAGCACCGGCAGGAGCCTGGCGAGGCCCCCGTTCAGCGTCGTCTGGGAGCGCCAGTATTCGGCGAAGCCGGCGAAGGCCCACTCGACTGCGATCTGCTCGATCGCGGTCGCCTCGAGCCCGGCTCCGGCGAGCAGCCGCCGGATCGCCGCGGGGTCCGCGAGCGCGAACATGCCGGGCCCGCCGGCCGGCGTCTGGGGCGCGACGGCCTCCTCCTCGAGTGCGTCCCAGAGCGCGGTCGCCCACGGGTTCTCCTCCGCCGCCGCCCACACCGCGAACGCCGCTCGGCCTTCCGCACGGAGCACGCGCCGCACCTCGCCGACCGCCCGCGCCCGGTCGGGGACGAGCATGAGCGCGAGCCGGCAGAGCACGCCGTCGACGGACCCTGTCTCGAGGTCGATCGACTCGAGGTCGAGGACGCGCGCCTCGACGTTCGCAAGGCCGAGTGCGGCCGCCCGCCGCTGGGCTGCCGCGACCATGCCGGGCGCGCGGTCCGACACGATCACGCGGCCGTTCGGCGCCACGAGCCGCGCCGCCTCCATCCCGACCTCGCCCATGCCGGCGCCGAGCTCGACGATCGCCTCGCCCGGACGGGGCCCGAGCCGGTCGATCATCCACTCGGTCACGGGCCGGAGCGTGGCCTGGACAAGCGCGTGCTCACGCTCCCATCCGGCCGCCGCGGCCTGCCAGTTGACGTAGCTTCGCCGCCGGTACTCGGCGACCTCATCGGGACTGGTAGTTTCCATCTCATGCATGCTCGAACCCTCGCCGTCGACGGGCTCCGTGTCAACGTGGCCGAGTGGGGCGCCGGCGATCCCGTGGTGCTCCTCCACGGGCTGACCGGCTCGCTCGACTACTGGGCGCCCTTCGCCGAGCGGCTCGCGAGGAGCCACCGGGTGATCGCGGTCGACGTCCCCGGACACGGCGACTCGGACGTGCTCGAGCCGTTCTCGTTCCCCGAGGCGGTGCGGCTGATGGGCGACGCGCTCGACCAGATCGGCGTCGAGCGGCCGGCCGTCGTCGGGCATTCGCTCGGGGCGCCGCTGGCCGTGAGCTGGGCGGCGGAACGGCCGGTCTCTGCGCTCGTCCTGGCCTCGCCGGTCGGCATGGCGCCGCTCAGCCTGCGCCGCGCCCGGCTCGTGCTCCCGTTCCACCGCCTGCTCGCGGCGACGGAGCGGTTCTGGGAGCGGCAGGCGGCGACCCGGCGGCTGCCGCGCCGGCTGGTGTTCGGATGGTTCGTGGGCATGTCGCGGACGGAGGGGCTGGATGTGCCGTCGGCGAGGCGCCTGCTCCGCGGCGCGGCCAAGGCGGCCCCGATCGTGCCCGGAGTCCTTCCGGCCCTCGCCGCGCTCGACCTCCCCGGGCTGATCGAGCGCGTGCGCGCGCGCACCCTCGTCGTCTGGGGCGAGCACGATCGCGGCGGTTGGGAGAACGGGCCGGGCCTGGCCGAGGCGCTCGGCGGGGAGGAGCTGGTGCTGCCAGGCGTCGGGCACATGCCGATGATCGAGGCGCCGTATTCCTTCGGCGTAGCCGTGGCCCGGTTCGTGGAGGCGGCCGTCCCGGCATGAGCGAGGATCCGTGGCGCTGCGAGCGATGCGGGGCCGGGTACGACCTGGCCGCGCGGTCGCTCGAGGTGGGGCTCGTGCGCTTCGCGCGCCGCGGCCCGGACGGGTTCCGGCTGGGAAGCCAGGGAATCGAGGACGAGATCGCGCCGCTGCTCGAGCGGTGCGCATGCGGCGGCCGCCTCGTTGCCGGCCGCGGTGCGAAAACGGGGTCTGACCCCGTTTTTGCAGGCAAGGCGCTGCGGCCGCTCGCGAGCGTGGGGTGGCAGGTGCTCGAGGCCGCCGACGACCCGGGGCTCCGGCGGCTCCGGGAGGTGTGGCGGCCGCGGGCGCTTCGGCTGCTCGGCCGGGAGGGCGACCTGAGCGCCGATGAGGTCCACGCCCTCCGGCTCGAAGACCGGCTGGCGGAGCTCGAGGCAGAGGTGCGGCGGGCGACCGCCGCCGGCGACGACGACGCGGCCCAGATGGCCCACGCCCGCTATATCGAGGTCGGCACGAGCTATGCCCGCCGATTCACCGCTCGCTGAGCGTGTGGCCGAGTTCATCGCCGAGCACCACGTGCTCGAGCCGGAGGAGCCGGTGCTCGCTCTTGTCTCCGGCGGTGCCGACTCGCTCTGCCTGTGGGGGATCCTCCGCGACCTCGGCCACCTGGTCGAGGCCCTCCACGTCGAGCACGGGCTGCGCGGGCGGGAGGGTCTCGAGGACGCGGCCTTCTGCGCCGGGCTCGGGGCCTCCGTCGTCCCGGTCGACCTCGAGGAGGGGCCCAACCTCGAGGCCCGCGCCCGCGACGCCCGGTACGCGGCGGCGCGCGAGCACGCCGCGGGGCGCACGATCGCCACCGGCCACACCCTCACCGACCAGGCCGAGACGGTCCTCTACCGGCTCGCGAGCTCGTCGGGCGTGCGCGCGCTCGGGGCGATGCGGCCGCGGTCGGGAGACCTCGCCAGGCCGCTCCTGGCCGTGACGGCCGAGGAGACGCGGGCGTGGTGCCGGGCCGAGGGCCTCGTCCCCCGCGAGGACAGCACGAACGCCCAGACCGGCCCACGCCGGAACCTGATCCGGCACGAGGTCATGCCGGCACTCGCGCGCGTGCATCCCGGCGCCGAGGCCAACATGGCCCGCACGGCCGAGCTCCTCGGGGAGCTCGACGACCTCATCGTCGAGCTCGCCGCGGCGCACGTGGAGGACGAGCTCGACCTCGACCGGCTGGCCGAGCTCCCCCGCCCCCTCCGGGCCATCGTCCTGCGCGAGGCGGCCGAGCGGGCCGCCGGGCGGCCGCTGCGGCTGCCGCGCGCGCTCACGGGCCGCCTGGTGGAGCTGGCAGGCCGCCGGCGCGGCGTGGAGCGACTGTCGCTCGCCCGCGACCTCGAGGCGGTCCGCGATCGGGCCCGGCTCTCGTTCCGGCAGCCGTAGGAA
>DASQXS010000047.1:0-5301 GCA_035639615.1 Gaiellales bacterium
TGAGTAGCAGGCTGCTCGCGAGACCTGTCAAGGCGGGCGCCTTGACAGGCTGGCGGCTGCAAACCGCGTCCGCGATCTGCTGGGTAGCAGATCGCTCCCGAACGTCGCAAGGCAGAGCCTTGCGACTGCTGCGGTGTCCTCAGTCGCACCAATACTTCTCCAGTATTGGCGCTCCCTGCGTCCTAGCATCGCTCGGTTTTCGCTCGCCATCGACGCCAGCAACGTTACCGGACGACCCACTAGCCCGGCCTAGAATCCGCCCTCCGTGGCCGCCCAGGAGTCGCCCGCGCACCCCGCCGGCGAGGCCTTCGTCGGAGAGTTCGACCGCGCCGCCGAGGCCGGCGACAGCCTGCGCCGCCGGCGCCGGCTCCGCCGGGGGACGCGGGCGAGCGGCACCGAGGTGGAGCGGCGGATCCGGCGCATCGACGCCGTCGAGCCGGGGCGAGACGATCTCTCGGAGTTGGCCGCGGCCGCCCGTCGCGGCGACGGCTCCGCCCGGGTGCGGGTTGCCGAGCGGTGCCTTCCCCTCGTGGCGGCCCAGGCGCGCCGGTATGCGGGCCGGGACTTGGAGGCCGCCGACCTCGTCCAGGAGGGGATCCTGGGCGTCCTGCGCGCGCTGGAGCGGTGGGAGCCCTCCCGGGGCGTGCCGTTCCCCGCGTACGCCGCATGGTGGGTGCGCCAGGCGATGCAGCAGGCCGTCGCGGAGCAGTCGCGGGCGGTGCGGCTCCCGACCCACGTCCTCTGGGACATCCACCGCCTGCGCGAGACGCGGGAGCGCCGGACCACGGCCGAGGGGAAGGAGCCGAGTGCGCGCGAGCTGGTCGCGGAGCTGGGCTGGACGCCGCGCCGCCTCGACGACGTCGTGCGCGCAGAGCAACCCGCGCTCTCGCTCGACGCGCCCTTCGCCGGTGACCAGGGCGAGGTGGACAGCCTGGGAGATCTCGTTGCCGACCCGCTCTCAGCCGAGGCTTACGACGCCGTCCTCTCCCAGGTGACCGGCGCCAGCGTGCGCGCCCTCCTCTCGACCTTGACGCAGCGCGAGCGGCAGGTGCTGGGATGGCGCTTCGGACTGGACGGGCCCGAGCTCAGCCTGCGCCAGATCGGCCGCCGGCTCGGCATGTCCGCCGAGCGCGTGCGCCAGATCGAGGAGCGTGCGCTCGTCAAGCTTCGCATGGCCGCGCTGCCCGACGCGCGGACTTGACACCCGGCCGCGGCCGCTTACCCCGAGAGGTAGGAAGGTCCCGCGAAGACAGGAGGTGGTTCCGATGGCGACGTTCAGAGGCGATCCGCTCCTCGCGGAGCTTCAGTCGATGACCGAGGACGTGGATCGCGCGTTCGGCCGGCTGCTGGCGACGCAGACGGGGCAGTCCCGCGGATGGCTGCCACCGGCCGACATCTACGAGACGGATGACGACGTCGTTATCCAGCTCGACGTCCCAGGATGCACGTTCGAGGACCTGTCGGTCGAGGCGGTGGACGGGCAGCTCGTGATCGCCGGTGAGCGGCAGGCGTCGATGGATAACGCGACCCGCCGGTATCGGGTGGAGCGGTGGAGCGGCAGGTCCGTCCGCAGCTTCACGCTCGGGCCGAACATGCGCGCCGACGATGTCCGGGCCGACTATCACGACGGCGTCTTGAGCGTGCGCCTGCGCAAGCCGGAGGAGAGCAAGCCGAAGCGGATCTCGATCAGCCGCGAGCGCCGCGAGCTCACCAAGAAGACATGACACCCGAGTCCTCCGGCGAACGCGAGGGGGCCTACGCCGCCCGCCGTCGCCGCTCCCGTCACGGAGCAATCCTTACGCTGGGCGGTGCAGGCGGGGGCTCCCCTGCGTCGCAGCTCATATATCTCGGCGGGTACCACCGCGGGTCGTGGTTGGTGCCCAGGACGCCCGCGGCCGCCGGCCGCTCGCCGTCAGCCCCGGCGCAACGGCGAGCCGCCCCTACCCTTTGACGTAGGGCTGCCCGTCCGCGGCCGGCGGCCGTGACCGGCCGATGAGGCCGACGAGGGCGATCAGGGTGAGCACGTAGGGGAGGGTCGAGAGCAGGTTCACCGACACGTTGGCCTGCGACTGGAGGCGGTCGGCGAGCGCGCTTGCGAAGCCGAAGAGGAGGCAGGCGCCGAAGGCGCCGAACGGCCGCCACTTGCCGAAGATCATGGCGGCCAGGGCGATGAACCCGCGCCCCGCCGTCATGTTCTGGTCGAACGACCCGACGAACCCGACCGACAGGTAGGCGCCGCCGAGCGCGGCGAGGACGCCCGAGAGGATCACCGCGGCATAGCGGGTCGCGTAGACGGAGATCCCGACCGTGTCCGCCGCCCGCGGATGCTCGCCGACGGCACGGACGCGGAGGCCGATCGCGGTCTTGAAGAGCACGACGTGGGCGAGGATCAGGAGCCCGAACAGGAGCCAGATCATCAGGTTCAGGTCGCCGAAGACGCCCCCGATGCCGGGAATAGAGCGGATGCCGGGGAGCGACACGTCCGGCACCATCGACACGTTGGACGGCGTCCCCTGGTCGCCGTACACGTCGATGAAGACGTAGCCGGTGACGCCGAGGGCGAGGAAGTTGATCGCCGTCCCGGTGACGATCTGGTCGGCGCGCAGGTGGACGGCGAAGAAGGCGTGCACGGCCGCCATGAGCGCGCCGGCGGCCATCGCCACGAGGAGGGCCACGACCCATGTGCCGCTCCAGGCCGACGCCCAGATGCCGAAGAAGGCGCCGGTCAGCATCATCCCCTCGAGGCCGATGTTGACCACGCCCGACCGCTCCGAGAAGACGCCGCCGATGGCGGCGAACCCGAGCGGCGTCGCGTAGCGCAGCATGGCGGCGAAGAGGCCGGCGTTCACGACCGCATCGAGCGTGCCCGTCGACCGGCCCTGGGCCCAGATCGCCGCCAGGGTGGCGGCGATCGCCGCGGCGACCGCCCAGCCTCCCAGCTTTCGTTCGCCGTTGGCGAGCGCCCACGCTCCGCAGCCGAGCGCGACCACGCCGAGGGCCACCGGCGCGCCGGCCGCGCGCACCTCGAACGGCGGCAGCGCCAGCCACAGCGCCAGGAAGGCCGCCGTGACGCCGGCGATGCCGACGCCGCGCGCGCCGGTCGGCGCGTGGGCCCGGACCGTCTCCTGGACCGCGCTCACGCCGCCTCTCCTGCGGCGGTGGGCGCGCCGCCGCGGCGGCCGAGCCGGCCGGCCCGCCAGAGGTAGACGAGGATCAGCTCGGCGCCGACGAAGAGGATGATGAGCCCCTGGATGATGGTCGCCAGGTTCCCGGCAAGCTCGGGCGGGAACACGGTCGGGTCGAGGGCACGGGTGGACGTCCCGACCTGGAGCGCGCCGAAGAGCAGTGCGGCAAGACCGATCCCCACCGCCCGGCCGCGGCCCAGCAGGGCCACGGCGATGCCGATGAAGCCGAGCTGGCCGACCTGGATGTCGTTCGTGGCGATCGAGAACTCCCAGCCGAGCAGGTCCATCGCGCCGGCAAGCCCGGCGAAGGCGCCCGAGATGGCAAGCGCGACGATGTAGTTCCGGGAGACGGAGATGCCGCCGTAGCGGGCCGCGTCGGCGTTGAAGCCGACGGCCTTCACCTCGTACCCGAGCGTGGTCCTGTTGAGCAGGAACCAGTAGAGGACGAGCGCGGCGAGCGCGAAGAAGATGCCGGCGTGCAGCGGCTGCAGCGTGCCCCAGATGGCCGGAAGCTGCGCCGACGCGTGGATCGTGTTGGAGCGGGGGATCGACTTCTCGCTCCCCTGCAGCGGCCCGCCCAGCTCGAACAGGTACTGGCCGCCGTAGAACGCGACCCAGTTCAGCATGATCGTCGTGATCACCTCGTGCGCCCCCACGGCGGCCTTGAGCGCTCCGGCGATCGCGGCCCACACGGCGCCGGCCAGGACCGCGGCCAGGGAGGCGAGCGCGACGTGGAACGGCTTCGCCATGCCGGCGAAGTGCAGTCCCACCCAGAGGGAGGCGATGAGCCCGACCCAATACTGCCCCTGCCCGCCGATGTTGAACATGCCGCAGCGGAACGCGAAGGCGACCGCGAGGGCAGTCAGGATCAGGGGCGTCGTCGCGATCAGCGTCTGCTGGAGGTTGATCGCGGCGAAGGTGCGGTCGGCGCTCGACGTCCACGGCAGGAGGTAGTTCAGGCCGGTGCCGTTGAAGATGGCCCGGTAGGCGGCGACGGGGTCGTGGCCGGTGGCCGCGACGACCAGGCCGCCGGCGAAGAAGGCGAGGAGCGTCGTCGCCAGCGGCAGCGCCACCCCCTCGGCGTGGTGGCTGAGGAAGCCGGCGAACCGTGCCATCCGCCCGGCGGCCGCGGTCACGCCGCCTCCCGCCCGCCGCCCGTCATCGCGATCCCCAGCTCCTGCTCGCTCACGTCGGGGCCGTACTCGCCCGCGATCCGGCCCTCGTACATCACGAGGATCCGGTCCGAGAGAGCGAGGATCTCGTCGAGCTCGAAGCTCACGAGCAGGATCGCGCGGCCGCGGTCGCGCTCCTCGATGAGGCGCCGGTGGACGAACTCGATCGCCCCCACGTCGAGCCCGCGGGTCGGCTGGGCCGCCACGAGGAGGGCGGGGTCACGCGACACCTCGCGGGCGACGACCACCTTCTGCTGGTTGCCGCCCGAGAGCGACCGCGCCCGCGTGGTCGGCCCGCCGCCGCGGACGTCGAACTCGTCCAGGATCCCGCGCGCCCGCGCGATCAGGCGCCGCGGCGACAGCACCCCCAGCCGCGCGGCGGGCGGCTCCTGGTAGTCGTGCAGCGCCAGGTTCTCGGCGAGCGTGAACTCGAGGACGAGCCCGTAGCGGTGACGGTCCTCGGGGATGTGGCCGACGCCGGCGTCGAGCGCCGTGCGGACGCCCGCCGCGGTCACGTCGTGGCCGGCGACGGAGACGGCCCCGGAAGCGGCGCGCCGCATCCCGGTGATCGCCTCGACCAGCTCCGTCTGCCCGTTTCCGTCCACGCCCGCGATGCCGACGATCTCGCCCTGGCGGACGTCGAGCGAGACGCCGCGCACGGCCTCGAGCTCGCGGTCGTCCAGGACATGGAGGTCGCGCACCTCGAGGAGCTGACCCGCCGGCTTCGGCGGCGGCTTCTCGACCCGCAGGAGCACGTCGCGGCCGACCATCAGCTTGGCCAGGTCGGCCTCGGTGGCACCCGCCCGCGCGACCGTCGCCACGGCCCGGCCGCGGCGAAGCACGGTGACGCGGTCGGCCAGCTCGAGCACCTCGCCCAGCTTGTGGGTGATGAAGATGACCGAGGTGCCCATGTCCCGGCGGAGCGTCCGCAGGATGCGGAAGAG
>DASQXS010000048.1:0-8063 GCA_035639615.1 Gaiellales bacterium
CCGCCGTAGACGTCGTTCACCGCCACGACCTTCGCTCCGGCTGAGAGCAGGTGGAAGACGGTCGTCGTCGCTGCCATGCCCGACCCGAAGGCGATCCCGTGCTCTGCCCCCTCGAGCGCCGCCAGACATGCCTCGAACGCCTCCCTGGTCGGGTTCGCCGTCCGCGAGTAGTCGTACGTGAACTCGCCCACGGCTCGCTGGGCGTACGTGGACGTCTGGTAGATCGGCACCGTGACCGCGCCCGTATGCGGATCCGGCTCCTGCCCGGCGTGGATGGCGCGCGTCTCGAACTCCACGGCCGGCGAGTCTACTCGGCCACCGCGAGCCCGAGCTGCCGCGCCAGCCGCGCGAGCGCCCGCTCCAGCGCCTCGTCCCGCCGCCCCGACCGCCGCGACGACTCCGGGTGCCAGGCCAGCAGGCGAAGCACGCCGGCCTTGCGGTCGGCCTTGAGGTCGGCCCGGCCCGCGATACGGTCGCCGACGAGAAGCGGCAGCACGTAGTAGCCGTAGCGGCGCTCCGGCGCCGGCTTGTACACCTCGATCAGGTGGCGGAAGCCGAACACGCGCTCCGCGAACGGCCGGTCCCAGAGCAGGTTGTCGAACGGGGAGAGGAGGACGGCTCCTGCCGGCGCGGCGTCCGCGGGGTCGGCATCGGCGGCGAGCAGCACCGGCGCGCCGCCGTCGGCGACCTGCTCGCGCCGGAGCGACCCGGCGGCCACGAGCGCATCGACGTGCAGCCGGATGCGGGCGGTGCCGCCCCGCAGCCGCCAGTGCTCGACGACGCCCGCCTCCGTCAGCGCGCCGCGGGCCGTGACGGCGCGCACGATGAGGCGGCGCAGGTACTCCTCCTCGCTCCCGATGCGGGCATCCAGGAGATGATCCGGAATCACCCGCTCGGGCAGGTCGTACATGCGCTGGAACCCATCCCGGCCGGCGATCACCAGCCGGCCGGCCGACCACAGCGCCTCCAGCATCCTCTTCGCCGGCTTCAGGTTCCACATCCCACCCGAGCCCGGCGCGGCGCCCTCGAAGTGGCGCGACCCGAGCGCGCCCCGCTCGCGGATCTCCCCCAGCACGCGCTCGGCCAGCTCCGGCTCGCGGTCGATGACGGCGCCCCACCAGGGGTGCAGGCCGTCCGACACCATCCGCCAGCGGTGAAGCGGCCAGTCCTCGATCGGAAGCAGGCACGCCTCGTGGGCCCAGTACTCGAAGAGCTTGCCCTGGCCGAGCAGGCGCGAGACGGTGCCCCGCTCGTACCTGCCGACCCGTGAGAGCAGCGCCAGCCGGTGGGCGCGCTCGACCGCCGAGATCGAGTCGAGCTGGACCGCCGACATGCGGTTCACGGCCGCGGCGACGTCCGCGGGCCGCCCGACCCGGTCCCGGGTGACGTACCTCTGCGCGGCGATCACGTGCCGCCGCAGTACAGCGACCGAGAGGCTCAAGAACCGTTCCGGGCGTGCGCGAGGTACTCGAGCAGATCCGAGCGCGTCAGCATCCCGGCCGGCCGGCCGTTCCGGGCGACGACGACGGCGGGGCTGCCGCCGGTCAGGTCGGAGAAGACGCGGTCGAGCGAGTCGCTCGCGTCGACGGCGGCGAGCGGCGGCTGCATCGCCTGCGACACCTCGTCATTCAGGGCATCCGGGTTCTTGAACACCCGGTCCAGGAGGCCGCGCTCGCGCAGCGAGCCGACGACGTCGGCGAGCGACTCCGCCGGCGAGATCCTGACGACCGGGAGCTGCGAGATCGAGTACCGCTGCATGAGCGCGATCGCCTCGCCCACCTTGTGGTGCGACTCGATGGTGACCAGCTCGGGCACCTCGCCGCCGTGCTTCGTCAGTAGCACCTCATCCACGGTGGGCGCGGGCGCCTCCCGCTCGAGGAACCCGTACTCGATCATGTAGTTGTCGTTCAGGAACTTGGAGAGGTAGGCGCGGCCGCCGTCGGGGATGAGGGTGAGCACCGTCTGGCCCGGCTGCATCCGCGCGGCGATGGCTAGCGCTGCGAAGACCGCAGTTCCGCCGGATCCGCCCACTAGCAGGCCCTCCTCGCGCGCCATCCGCCGCGCGGTCAGGAACGAGTCGCGGTCGGAGACCGTCACGTACTCGTCGACCACGGCCGGGTCGAATGTGTCGGGCCAGAAATCCTCGCCGATCCCCTCCACGAGGTACGGGTGGATGCTGTCGGACGAGTAGATCGAGCCCTCGGGGTCTGCGCCGACGACATGGAGGTCGGGCTTCCGCCCCTTGAGGTAGCGGGCGCAGCCGGAGATGGTGCCCCCGGTGCCGACGGCGATGACGAGCGCGTCCAGCTCGCCGCGGGTCTGCTCCCAGATCTCGGGTCCGGTCGTGCGGAAATGAGCCTCGGGATTGGCCGGGTTCGAGTACTGGTCGGGCTTGAACGCGCCCGGGATCTCCTCGGCCAGGCGCGCCGAGACGGAGTAGTAGCTCTCCGGCGACTCCGGCTCGACCGCGGTCGGGCACACCACGACCTCGGCCCCGAACGCGCGCAGGAGCGAGATCTTCTCCTGGCTCATCTTGTCCGGCATGACGAAGATCATGCGGTAGCCGCGGATCGCCGCCGCCATCGCCAGGCCGACGCCGGTGTTGCCCGAGGTGGGCTCGACGATCGTCCCGCCGGGACGGAGCTTCCCCTCGCGCTCGGCGGCCTCGATCATCGGCAGGCCGATCCTGTCCTTCACCGAACCGCCCGGGTTCATGTATTCGAGCTTGGCCACCACCGTCGCGGGCACTCCGGCTGCCATCTTCTGGAGCTTCACGATGGGCGTCCCGCCGACGAGGTCGAGGACGGTGGGGTAGTCCCGCGGCATGTCCGGCGGGAGTGTACCGGGGGCCTCTCGTCCCCTACAATCGCGCGATGGAGGCTCGTGGCGTGCGTCGCGAGGGCGCGGACGGCGTGCACGTTCGAAAGACGGTGACGATCGTCTTCGTCGACGTCGCCGGCTCGACGATGCTCGGCGAGCGGCTCGACCCGGAGGCGCTGCGCGACGTGCAGACCCGATACTTCGCCGCCGTCCGCCAGCCGCTCGAGCGCCACGGCGGCACGGTCGAGAAGTTCATCGGCGACGCCGTCATGGCCGTCTTCGGGATCCCGGCGCTGCACGAGGACGATGCCCTGCGGGCGGTGCGCGCGGCGGTCGAGATCCGGGCAGGGCTGGCGGAGCTCAACCGCGAGCTCGAGCGCGACCTCGGCGTCGGCCTCGAGGTGCGGATCGGCGTCAACACCGGCGAGGTGGCCGGCGGCGACGTGGTCACCGACCAGGCGTTCGTGGCCGGGGACGCGGTCAACACCGCCGCCCGCCTCCAATCGAACGCGCCGCCGGGCGGGATCCTCATCGGCCCGCAGACGCGCCGGCTGGTGGAGACGGCGGTGCGGCTGCGGCCGCACGGCGCGCGCGCGCTGCGCGGGAAGCGCAGGCCCGTCCGTGTCTGGCTGGTCGACGACCTCGCCGAGCCGGCGGCGCGGTTCACGCGCGGCGCGGCCGTCCCCCTCGTGGGCCGGCGCCGGGAGCTGCGGATGCTCGACGTGCGCTTCCGGCGGGCGCTGGAGCGGGAGCGGTGCGTGCTCGTCACGGTGATGGGGGCGGCCGGCGTCGGCAAGTCCCGCATCGTGAAGGAGTTCCTCGCCGGCATCGGCGACGGGGCGGCGGTCGTGAGCGGCCGCTGCCTTCCATACGGCGAGGGGATCACGTACTGGCCGCTGATCGAGATCGTGCACGAGCTGGCCGGGGCCGGCGGCGCCTCGGCGCTTGTCGGCCTCCTCCGCGGCGACGCGCAGGCTGAGGTGGTGGCCTCGCGGGTGGCGGCGGCGGCCGGGCAGCGCGGCGCGTCGGTGACCGAGCAGGACGTGCAGTGGGCGGTGCGGCGGCTCTTCGAGGCGCTCGGGCGGCGGCGTCCGGTCGTCGCCATCTTCGACGACGTCCACTGGGCCGAGCCGGCGATGCTCGACCTGATCGAGCACGTGGCCGCCCGGGTCGCCGCGCCCGTCCTGATCGTCTGCACCGCCCGGAGCGAGCTCATGGAGCGGCGCCCGGGCTGGGACACGGTCGGCGGCAGGGGAAACGTCATCCGCCTCGAGCCGCTCTCGCAGCGCGAGTCGGCGCGGCTCTTGGGCCGGCTCGCCGCCCGGCGGCGCGCCCCGGTCCGGCGGGACGAGGTTATGGCCGCCGCGGAGGGCAACCCGCTCTTTCTGGAGCAGCTGGTTGCGATGCGCGCAGACGACCCGGGAGGACGGACGCCGCCCACAATCCAGGCGCTACTGGCGGCGCGCATCGACGCGCTCCCGCCGGCCGAGCGGCGGGCGATCGAGGCGGCGGCGATCGAGGGGCGCGGCTTCCACGTGGGGGCGGTACGCGCGCTCGTCCGCGACCCCGCGGAGGTCGACGCCGCGCTCGGAGGGCTCATCCGGCGCGAGCTGATCCGGCCCGACCGGGCCGAGTTCCCGGACGAGGACGGCTACCGGTTCACGCACATCCTCGTCCGCGACGCCGCCTACGAGCTTCTGGCGAAGCGGCGGCGGGCGGCGATGCACGTCGACTATGCCGCCTGGCTTGGGGGCCGGGACGACCGCGGAAGTGCCGCGGACGAGATCCTGGGCTATCACCTGGAGCAGGCGTACCGCTACCGCGTCGAGCTCGGCCGGCCGGACGACACTCGCCACCGCGACCTGGCCGAGACCGCCGCCGGCCACCTGAGCGCGGCCGGCCGGCGGGTGCTCGACGCCGGTGACCGCGGCGGCGCCGGCAACCTGCTTCGCCGGGCGGCCGCCCTGCGATCGGCGGACGATCCGGACCGGGCGGCGCTCCTGATCGACCTCGGCGGAGTGCTGCGCGAGGAGGGGCGGTTCTCGGAGGCGGAGACGACGCTGAGGGAGGCCTTGCGGGTCGCCGTCGGCCTGCGCGACGCCGCGCTCGAGGCGCGGGCGCAGGTGGAGCGGCTGCTGGCGCGGCTCCAGGTCGATCCGGACGGGGTGGCGAGGTTGGCCGCGAGGCAAGGCGACCGGCTGGAGGCATCGCTCGAGGCGGCCCGAGATCACGCGGGGCTGGCGCGGTTGTGGCATGTGCGGGCGCTGCTGTGGTGGATCAGGGCGAACTCCGCCGAGGCCGAACGGGCTTGGCGCCGGGTCACCAAAGAGGCTCGACGGGCAGCCGACGACCGGTTCGTCGCCGACGCTCTCGGCTGGGAGGCCTCGGCGCTGTGTGTCGGCCCGACGCCGGTAAGCGCGGCGATCCGCCGCTGCGATGAGATTGTCCGTCGGCTCTCGAGGCACCCATGGGACGCCGCACTCGCCCTTCAACCCCTCGCAGCGCTCCATGCGATGCAGGGTGACTTCGAGTGTGCACACACGTTGATCGATCAGTCGATGGCCGAGCTGGCTGCGTTCGGTGAGACCGTCGACGGAGCCGTCTCGCACACCCGCGCAGAGGTTGAGCTGATGGCCGGCCGGCCGGAGCGCGCCGTCACTCACCTAAAGGCCGGCCGCCAGATCCTTCTCCGGATGGGCGAGCGGGCCCTCCTTGCCGGAACCGACGGTTATCTGGCCGAGGCGCTGGTCGAACTCGGCGACCACCGAGGCGCGATGCGCTACGCCCGTGCGTGTCGGGCCGCCACGAGTGCAGACGACTTCTCTGCACAGGTCATCTGGCGCCGCGTGTGGGCTCGCGTCCTCTCGGCTCGCGGTCGGCATAGAGAGGCGCTCCGCTGGGGCCGCGAGGCGATCGCCGTCGCTGAAAACACCGACTTCTCGAATCTCCGGGCCGGCGCCCAGCTCGATCTTGCACTCCTTCTGCATGCCTCCGGCGAGGCTGCGGCCGCCAAGTCGGCGCTCTCGGACGCTCTTGCGATCTATCGAGACAAGGCGAACCGGGTAGGCGGCGACGCCGTTCAGAGACTCATGTCGGCGTGGGAAGGCCGGGCAGCCGAAGCACGTCATGTGGTGGCATGAAAGACTTGTCACGGCGGAGAGGGGGATGACGTGCACTCGAAGGTCAAGGCCAGGTTGTGCCTCCGCAACGGCGGCACCGTCGTCGACGTGAAGGGCCCCATCACCGAGTGGGAGGCCGACGAGGTCAGCGCGATCTTCACCGTCACGATTGCCCAGATGGACGCCAGCGGGCAGATTCGGACGGCCTCGGGCGTCTCCGGCGCGTATTCCAATCCCACCCCCGGCGTCAACTGGGCGTCGCCTCCGAATCCGAAGATGTGGTGGACTGCGACCGCCAACGCGAGCGACCCGGCACTCCAGCTGGAATTTGGGCCCGCAATCGCGTACTCGACCGCCATCATCCAGAATTCGAGCAACGAGCTCGAGCCGTATTACTGGACGATTCTGACCCGCCTCATCGAGTGCGACGAGCACGGTGATGACGACGATGACGAGGAGTCGCAGCAGGCGTGAACTGGCCCTCCGGCGCGCGCGCCGCCGTCACGTTCACGTTCGACTTTGACGACGAGGAGGCGTGGCTCGCCGACGACCCTGACGCCGCGTCGAAGCCGGGCCTGCTCTCGATGGGTACCTACGGCGCCAACGTCGGCGTCCCCGAGGTCCTGCGCCTGCTCGACCGGCGCGGGATTCCGGCGACGTTCTTCATTCCCGGCCGGGTCGCCGAGACGCATCCCGACCGGGTGCGCGACATTGTCGCCGCCGGCCACGAGCTGGCCGCACACGGCTATACCCACCGCTCGCCGACCGCGCTCTCACGCGACGAGGAGGAGGACGAGCTCGTCCGCACGAAGCAGATCCTCGAGGGCTTCGGCGTCGCCGTCCGCGGCTATCGCTCGCCCGCGTGGGAGTTCTCGGTGAACACGCTCGACCTGCTCGCGGCGCATGGCATCGGCTACTCCTCGAACCTGATGGACCGGCTCGACCCGTACCGCCATCCCAACGGCGTCGTCGAGCTGCCCGTGCACTGGCTCTTGGCCGACAGCGTCCACTTCTGGTTCTCACCGGACGAGTGGGTGAAGAAGATCGCGACGCCGTCGGAGGTGCGGGAGATCTGGGAGGAGGAGCTGCTCGGAATCCGCGACCTGGGCGGCCTTTGCGTCCTCGTCATGCACCCGCAGGTGATCGGGCGCCCGTCGCGGCTGCGGCTGCTTGACCGCATCATGGGCCTCGTTCAGGAGCTGGGCGACGTGTGGGTGGCCGGGTGCGGCACGATCGCCGACAGGGTGACGGCCTCGTAGCCTCGCCGCCCGAGCTCGGGCAGGATCGTTCGCAGCGCCTCCACGGTCGGCGTGCGGTCGCGGACGCCGCGGTGCTTCGCCGGCCAGCCGTCGTGGAAGTCGACGACTGCGTCGGGATGGAGGCCGTCGAGCACGCGTTTCGTGATCCGCTCCGCCGAGCGCTCGCGCCAGTCGAGCGGGTCGACCGTCCAGAGCGCGCACCCGAGGCCGAGGCCGACGGCGATGCGGCCCACGCGATCGGCGTCCTCGCCGTACGGCGGGCGGACGAGCGCCGGCTCGACGCCGGCTGCCGCGCTGATCTCCCGCTGGGCGCGCACGAGCTCGTCGCGGATCTCCTGCTCGTCGAGATCCCCGCAATGGGGGTGCGAGTGGGTGTGGTTTCCGAGCTCGTGGCCCGCGCCCGCCATGCGGCGGAGCAGCGGCTCGTTCCCGGCGACCGCCTGGCCGAGCACGAAGAACGTCCCCCGCCCGCCGTGCGCCGCGATCAGGTCGGCGATCTCGGCGGTGTGCGGCGACGGCCCGTCGTCGAAGGTGAGCGCTACTCGGGCCACGCGTAGCTGAAGTAGAACTGGCGCCATGCCTGCCACCAGTCGTCGGCCCGCGAGACGATCGTGCGGCCGTCGACGAGCTCGACCGCCGGGTGGTGCCGGAACTGGGCGGCGTGGTCGGGCGCGGCGAAGTCAACCCGTATCTCGCATGGCCGGCCGGGGTCGTACGGAGCGACCGCCTTCAGGTCGGCGAGCGCCGCGCGGGCGCCGTCTTCGATCATCCGGCGCGCCGCTGCCGGCGTCCGGTGGCGGCCGCTGAACCGGCCGAGGGCGGTCTTCACCTGCACCGTCGTCAGGCCGTCGCCGAGGAGCTCGCG
>DASQXS010000049.1:0-4722 GCA_035639615.1 Gaiellales bacterium
ATTTCGCCTCCGCCGTGCCCGGCCTGCGCGAGCTGGTGACGCTGGGAAAGATCCGCCAGCTCGTCGACGCCGGCCGCCACGACGTCGTTGTTGTCGACGCGCCGGCTACCGGACACGGGCTGGGGTTCCTGAAGGTGCCGCGGACGTTCATGCGCGTCGCACGCACCGGCCCGGTGCACGGCCGCGCCCGGTGGGTCGCCGAGCTCCTCGAGGACCACGAGCGCACGGCGGTCGTCCTCGTCACCGTGCCCGAGGAGCTGCCGGTGAGCGAGACGCTCGAGGCGATCGAGGACGTGGCCGGCCACGACTTCCCGCTCGCCGGCGTGATCGCAAACGCCGTCTACGAGAAGCTCTTCGACGCCGACGACGTGGCCGCACTGGCGACCGCCGATGCCCGCGGCACCGCGGCGGCCGCCGTCGCCGCGGCCCGCTCCCGGCTGGCGAGGACGACGGACCAGCACGAGCAGCTGGAGCGGGTGCGGCCCTGCCTGGCCGAGCTGCCGTTCCTCTTCGAGGCTCGGCTCGACGTGCCGGCAGTGGCGGCGCTCGGCGAGCGGCTGGCGGGGCTTTAGTGCTCGAGCGCATGTTGCTCCGCCGCCGCGTCGTGGTCTGCGCCGGCGCCGGCGGCGTCGGGAAGACGACGGTCGCGGCCGCTCTGGGCGCAGGGATGGCCGCCCGCGGCCGGCGCGTCCTCGTGCTCACCATCGATCCGGCCCGGCGGCTCGCCGGCGCGCTCGGCCTCCCAGAGCACGGCGACGCCGCCCACGAGGTCGGCCTCGCCGAGCACGGGCTCGAGCCCACGGGGAGCCTCCACGCCGCCATGCTGGACGCCCAGCTCACGTTCGACCGGCTCGTCCGCGAGCAGGCGCCCTCGGCTCGGGCGGCGGAGCACATCCTCCGAAACCGGATCTACCGGCAGGTGTCGAGCGCGGTGGCCGGCGCCCACGAGTACATGGCGATGGAGCGGCTTTACGAGCTCCACACCGGGGGCGACTACGACCTCATCGTGCTCGATACTCCGCCGTCGCGGAACGCGCTCGACTTCCTGGAGGCGCCGGGCCGCCTGACCCGGTTCGTCGAGGGACGCGCGCTGCGGTTCCTGTTGCGGCCTGGGATGCGCGCCGGCCGGATCGGGTTCGCCGCCGTGGAACGCCTGGCCGGGGTCGCGTTCCTGCGCGAGCTGTCCGAGCTCGCGTCCGGGTTCGACGGGATGTACGAGGGCTTCGCCCGCCGGGCGACCGAGGTCTCGACGCTCCTTGCGTCGCGGCAGACGACGTTTCTGCTCGTCACGGTGCCGCTGCCCGATCCGATGGCCGAGGCCGACTTCTTCTGGCGGGCGCTCCGGCAGCGCGAGCTCCCCTTCGGCGGGGTGATCGTGAACAAGGTGCACCCCAGCTACGTCGGCGGCGCCCCCGCCGCCCGGACGCGGCTTCGCGCGAAGGCGAAGCGCGCGCTGCGCGAGGCGGGAGTGCCCGACCAGACCGCCGCGCGGGCGGGCGAGAACCTGCTCCATTACCAGGCTCTGGCCGACCGCGACCGCGAGCTGATCGACGCCTTGGGCCGACGGATCGGGAAGGAGCCAGTGGTCGAGGTGCCGCTGCTCGACCACGACGTCCGCGACCTCGAGGGGGTGGCGGCCGTCGGGCGCCATCTGTTCGCGGCCGTTTGACGCGGCGCCCGCCGGGGCACACCGTGGGCATGAGCACCGTAGCAATCATCATCATCGTGATTGTGGCCATCGTCGTCGTGGCGTTCCTGTTGCGTCAGCTGCAGGTGCGGCGCGTCGACCAGCGCCGGGTCGTCGCCCAGGAGCACCGCTATGAGGCGGAGCACCAGGCCCGGGCCGCCGACGAGGCGCACGCGGCCGCGAGCGAGCAGGCCGCCCGTGCCGAGCGCGAACGGGTGGCGGCCGAGCAGCGGCAGGCGGAGGCCGAGCTCGAGCGGGCCAAGGCCGGCGAGATGCACCGGCAGGCCGACGAGATCGACCCCGACGTCGAGCGCTCCCGCGGGGAGGATCAAGCCCGGCGGTAGTCTGGTCGACGTGGCGGCCGAGCTCCGCGACGTGGCGTCGGGCCTCTGGCTGTGGCGTCACGATCATCCGGACTGGAAGCCGGGCCTGGACTGGGAGCGGGCCGTCGCGTCGACATGCGTCGAGTCGGGCGGCGAGGTCGCCGTCCTCGACCCGCTGGCGCCGCCGGACGGCTCCGACGTCTGGGCCCGGCTGGACGCACGCCCGCCGACGCTGGTCGCCGTGCTGAAGCCGGACCACGTTCGCGACGTCGACCTCTTTGTCCGCCGCTACCGGGCGCGCGCCTTCGGCCCCGACGTCTTCTTCCGCGGCAGCGTGCCGGAGACGGAGCTCGAGTGGATCGGCCCGGGCAGCGAGCTTCCCGGCGGCCTCGTGGCCGTCCACGATGGCCGCGGCCGGAACGAGACCCCGCTCTGGCTCCCCGAGCAGCGCGCGCTCGTCTTCGCGGACGCGCTGACAGCGCCCGGCGGCGAGCTGCGGGTATGGGCGACGCCGTGGCACGAGGAGCGGGCCCTGCCCGCGCTGCGGGCGCTGCTCGAGCTGCCGTTCGAGCTGGTCATCGTCTCCCATGGAGAGCCGGTGCACGACCGGGCGGCGTATGAGGCCGCGCTCACGCGGGAGCCGTGGCGGGGGTAGCGATCGGTGAAAGTCTTTTCTCTTGCGCCGCCGCAGGGGCTCGAATAGGTTCACCGGCCGGCATCTCTGTTGCGCGAAGGGAGAACAGACATGGGCCGTCTGCGTTGGATCGCCGTCGCGGCGATCGCCTTCATCAGCGTCGTCCTGACGTCGACGGCGGCGCTGGGAGCCGCGAAGGGCGAGGTCGTCTACAAGAGCACCGCCACGCCGCTTCCGGGAAACCTGCCGAGCGTCGGCGCCGAGGCGTACTCCTTCGCGGAGTTCGGCGACGAGGTGACGTCCGCGCACCATCGCCATCATCGGGTGCTCCGGAGCGTCAAGGTGACCCTGAGCAGCTGGGGCTGCCAGGCCGGGCACTGGTACTCCGACGACTGCGTTTCCGCCCCGGACGCCACGTTCTCGATCCCGATCACGCTCACCATCTACCGGGCAGCATCCACCGAGCCGAGCTCGGATCCCGTGGGGGTCGGCGCGAAGCTGCTCTCGGTGACGCGGACGTTCCAGGTGCCGTACCGTCCGTCTGCGGATCCCGTCAACTGCACGGGCGGCGACGCGGGCAAGTGGTTCAAGCCCGGGCAGGGCTGCTTCAACGGCCTCGCCACCAACATCACCTTCACCCTGCACCGGCACCACCGGCGTCTGCCGCGCACGGTCGTCTTTGGGATCGCGTACAACACCACGCATTACGGGTACGACCCGATCGGCGAGTCGGCGCCGTGCTTCACCGGCCCGGGCGGCTGCCCGTACGACTCGCTCAACATCGCGCTCGGCCCCGAGGTCGTTGTCGGCTCGAAGCCGTACCCGGACACGGTCTTCCAGAACGCGACGGCGGCCGAGTATTGCGACAACACGCCGACCCCAGGCGTATTCAACCTCGACTCGCCGACGGACGCGTGCTGGGACGGCTACGTGCCGGCCGTGCAGATACGGGCGTCGAGGCGGTAGATCGTCGGCCCAGCTTCTTCAGCATCTCGCGGGCGATGACGACACGCTGGATCTGGTTCGTGCCCTCGCAGATTGTGCCCGGCGAATCCGTTTCCTCACGGGCCGACATTGGGCCCCCACGCATGCCGACACCTTCCCGCGCTCCCGGTTCGTTGGTGTCCTGGATGGTGATGGAGAAGCGGCCTTGGCTGGCAGTAACGTCGTACGCGAAGTTGATCGGCATTCGAGTGACGCGGTTCGTCCGAGGTGGACTCGAAGATGATCGACTGAATATCACCCCCGCCACCGACGCCACTGCGGCTACCAGCGCGATGGCCGCGACCATCACGACGACGGGATGGTCGAGACCGCGTCGTTTGCCCTGCACCTGGGGAAGCGGCGGAAGCGGGTGCTCCGGCTCCACCTCCACCAGGCGCACCGGCTTGGCCATCCCCTTCAACCGCACCGGACGGCGATCCGCCAAGCGCACGCCGTCCAGGCGACCCGCCAGGTGCGCAGCATGGTCGCTGACCAGCATCTGGCCGGCTTGGCAATAGCACACAGCCTCGATGCGAGATTTAGGGCGCCGCCCCGGTAGCCGCCTTCGGTCGGCACAGCCTCGCCCGAGTCGATCCCTATACCGACGCCCAACGGGAAGGTCGTGGCCTCGTCTGCCTGTTCGCGGAGGCTGCGCTGTAGCTCAACCGCGGCGCGGATGGCTTCCCGCGCGGAGGAACACAGTGACGGCTTCATCGCCGCGCAACTCCAACAGGTCGCCGTGATACTCGGGCACCACTTGCCGAACCACCTCGGCCAGTCGTGCCGTGAGCTTAGATGCGGCCTCATCGCCATGCTCGCGCGTATACCGTGTATACCCGCGCACGTCCGCGATCAGGAAGGTGCGCACCTCCGGCCCGTGACGAGCCGGGGAATCGGTCCTTGTATCCGGCTGCACGACCAGGCGAGTGTACGCCTCTAGTGATGTGACCGGCACGTTTGCCGGGTTCTGGCGGCTGCAAACCGCGTCCGCGATCTGCTGGGTAGCAGATCGCTCCCGAACGTCGCAAGGCAGAGCCTTGCGACTGCTGCGTTGTCCTCGGTCGCACCAATACTTCTCCAGTATTGGCGCTCCC
>DASQXS010000050.1:0-27165 GCA_035639615.1 Gaiellales bacterium
ACCGAGGACACCGCAGCAGTCGCAAGGCTCTGCCTTGCGACGTTCGGGAGCGATCTGCTACCCAGCAGATCGCGGACGCGGTTTGCAGCCGCCAGCCTGTCAAGGCGCCCGCCTTGACAGGTCTCGCGAGCAGCCTGCTACCCAAGCAGGCTGCTCGCGGCCTGCTACCCAAGCAGGCTGCGAGAGCGGCAAACGTTGCCGGTCACATCACTAGATTGACCCGTGTGACGTCGACCTCCCTGTGTCTCCGCGATCCGGAGCATGGCGCACGAAGACGTGTCCGAGGAAGAGTTCCTAGGGGATAGAGATGAGCCGGCCCTCGGCGTCCACCTGCCTCATCGGCGGACGTCGAATCGCATCTACGCCAGCACGCGGCCGTCGAGGCCGGATGGGTCGAGGCCGAGGCCGGCGACGGCCGTCGCCGCGACGTCCTGGACGTCGGCCTCGCCGGCCGGGTGCGCGCCGCGGACGAGCACGAACGCATCGTCCTGGGTGTGCATGCCGGTGAGCCGGCCCTTGCCCTCGAGCTCGGTCGTCCGCACCGCGCCCTTCAGATCCCAGCCGTTCCTCGAGACGAGCACCAGGTCGGGGCCGTGGTCGGCGTGCGGGCCGTGGAAGGCCTCCTCGCGAGTGACGACCCGCTGCACGAACGGGAGCTCCGCCGCCCATATGGCGAGCTCGTCGCGGACCCTGTCGTAGTCCTCCCGCGGCACGGCGCCGTCCGGCTCGCGCCCAGCCAGGTTGAGGTAAAGCCGGCCGGGGTCCATGCAGTAGGCGCGCGTCCGGGCGGGGATCACGGATCGGATCGACGAGGCCGGCTCCTCAAGGGCGAGCCAGCCGTCGCGCTCGAGCCAGCGGTTCACGTACACCTCGCGGTCGAGCCGGCAGAAGCCGTGGTCGGAGAGCAGGATCAGCCGGCACTCGTCCGGAAGCCGGCGCACGAGCTCGCCGAGGGAGGCGTCGATGCGGTCGTAGTACTCGTGGAACCGTCCCGCCCACGGCTCCTCGCCATGCTCCATCTGCTCCCACAGGAAGTGGTGGAGCCGGTCGGTGCCGGTGAAGGCGCAGAAGAAGAGGTCGCAGGCGTCCCGGTCGATCAGGTCGCAGAAGACGCGGGTGCGAGCCTCGTGGTGGGCGACGAGCTGCGCCCAGAACGCCTCCAGGTCGCGATGCCCGAGGCCCAGATCGACGTCGATCAGGTAGCTGCGCTCCTCGAGGAACGCGATGAGCTCCGGCGGCTGCACCGACCGCTCGAGCGTCGGCGAGACGAAGCCGGACACCAGGCAGCCGCCGTTCGGCTGCGGCTGGGCCGGGTAGGTGCCGGGGATGTTGAGCACGATCGAGCGCATGCCGGCCCGGGCGGCGATCGTCCACACCGCCGGCTCGGCGATCGTGTGCACGTTCGTGAGCGTCAGGTCCCACGCGTCCGGCTTTCGCTCGACGAAGCCGAAGACTCCGTGGCGCCCGGGGTTCGTCCCGGTCGACGCGCTCGCCCAGGAGACCGAGGAGATCGGCGGCAGCGGGGCGCGGGCGGACATGAGCGTGCCCTCGCGTGCCAGCGCCTCCAGGGTCGGCAGGGCGCCCGAGGCGATTCGCGACCGCAGGTAGCTGGCCGGCGTCCCGTCCAGGCCGATGACGCAGACGCGCGGCATGCGCGTCGCCTAAGCAGTCACTCCGGCGGCTTGACCTCGTCGACCAGGCGGTCGATCGTCTCGCCGTCGGGGTAGGCGTAGTTGATCTTCACGAACGGCTCCCACTTGTCCGGGAGCGCGTCCTCGGGGTAGATCGCCTCGACCGGGCATTCGGGCTCGCAGGCGCCGCAGTCGATGCACTCCTCCGGATCGATCACGAGCATCCTGCCGAATTCGTGGATGCAGTCCACCGGGCACACGTCGATGCACGACTTGTCCTTCAGGTCGATGCAGGGCTCGGCGATGATGTAGGTCACGCTGGTCTCCTGGAAGCGTCGCTCGAAGCGGGCAGTGTATCTGCCGGCCCTGTCACCCGGCGACGCTCTGGACCCACGCGTTCACGACGTAGGCCTTGTCGAAGAAGACGAGCAGGCCGGCGGCGACCAGGACGGCGCCCGAGACGGCCCGAATCGTCGTGTAGCGGTCGCGCAGGAACCGGGCCGCGGCCATCACCTGGCCCAGGCCGAGCGCGACGGCGAGGAACGGCACGGCGAGCCCGGCGGCATACGCGGCCAGGAGTCCCGCGCCGCGGGCGGCGGTCGCCTGGGTGGCGGCGAGCGCCAGGATCGACCCCAGCACCGGGCCGACGCACGGCGTCCAGCAGAGCCCGAAGGCACCGCCCAGGAGGAGCGAGGAGCCCGACGCGTGCGCCGGCTCGAGGCCCGGGGCGAGCGACCGCTCGAGCGCCGGGATCCGGATCAGGCCCATCATGATGAACCCCATGGCGACGATCACGATCCCCCCCAGGTGGATCAGCTGCGCGCGGTGGTCGCTCACCGCCGCGCCGGCGAGCCCCACGCCAACGCCGAGCGCGACGAACACGGCCGAGAACCCGAGCACGAACGGGGCGGCGGCGCGCAGGGCCCGGTGCGGGTCGGTGGCGCTGGCGCCGATGGCCGACAGGTACGCCGGCACCAGCGGGAGCACGCACGGCGTCGCGAACGAGACGAGCCCGGCGGCGAACGCGGCGGCCGCCTGGTTCACTCGAACCTCGCCAGGTCCGCGTCGATGCGCGCCGCGACGGCCGGGTCGACCGCGTCCGGCTTAGGGGGCGGCGCTCGCCGCGTGCGCGACCACCGCAGCGCCAGCAGGCCGGCGATCCCGACCCCGGCGAGCAGCACCGCGCCGGGGACGACCCAGGCGAGCAGGTCGAACCCGTGCTTGGGCGGCGCCGCCAGGATCTCCTGCCCGAACTGGCGCACGAGCGCGTCCTTCACCTGGGTGGACGTCCACCCGGCCGCGCACTTGTCGTCGAGGTAGTCCTTGACGTGCTGGGCGAACGCCGAGTCCGACTGGTCGATCGGCACGTGGCAGGTGATGCACATGAGCTGGCTCTGCATGCTGGGCTGCGACCAGCCGTTGCACGCCAGCGCCGCCGCCGGCGCCGCCAGGTCGACCGCCGCCGCGACGAAGAGGCAGGCGAGGGCTCGCCTCACCCCGACCCCCCGCCCAGCACGGGCGTGATCGCGCGATCGAGCTCCTGGGCGGTGATCTCCTGGCCCTGGTACCAGCGCACGGCGCCGGCGCGGTCGATCACGAACGTGGCTGGAAACCCGGAGACGCCCCAGCGCGTGGTGACGTCGTTCGAGCCGTCGTGCACGAGCGGATAGGCGACATGGTTCTCGGCCGCGAACCGGCGCGCGTCCGAGACGAAGTCCTGGGAATTGACGCCGACCACCCGGAGGCCCTGGCTGCGATGAAGGTGAAGGGCCTCGGCGAACACGGGCGCCTCCTCCCGGCACGGGCCGCACCACGATGCCCAGAAGTTGAGGACGACGACCTTGCCGCGCAGGCTCGACAGCGTCAGGTCGCCGCCGCCCTGCAAGAGCGGCAGCGTGAAGTCCGGCGCCTGGGGCGTCCGCCCGTCCTTCACCTCGGCGGCGACGGTGGTCGAATTGGCGAAGAGGCCGTGCGCGAAGATGCCGACCATGGCTGCCAGGAGCGCCACCGCGGCCGCCTGCAGTGCCAGTCTGACTCCCCTGGGCACGACTCGAGTTTAGCCGTGCCCAGGGCGCGCGTCAGCGCTTGTCTACTCGCCGCCCACCTGGGTGTAGGACCGCGTGTACGGCCGCCACGGGACGCGCTCCCACTCCGTGCCCTGACACATCGGGCAGGTGGGGAGCGACCGGTAGACGGTCACCCCGTATCCGCAGTCGCGGCAGCGAAACTCCCCTTTGGCCCTGGCGCCCGACGTCCATTCCTGACTCGCGTCAGGATCGCGGCGCTCCACAGTCGACCCCATACGGTGCTCCTCGCTCGGAGAGACGTAGGGTAGCCGCTCGGAGGCCGCCGCTCAACATGAAATCAACATTCGGTTAACGCTGCCGCCGCAGCCGCCGCTCCGACGGCCGCCGGTAGACTTGCCCGCCATGACCGCGCAGAAGGCGACGCTGAAGCCGTATCTGGAGGAGATCCGGCAGTGGGTCGAGCAGGGCCGGACGGACATCTGGATCGCCCACACGCTCAACTCCACGCCGGCCTCGATCTCGGCCTTCCGCTCGTCTCACGGGATCCTGCGCCGCGACATCGCCTCAGAGGCGCGCACGGCCGCACCGCCGGTGATTCCGCCCGACGCCCCGCCGGAGGAATCGCCCACGAAGCGCCGCCGCCGGTCGAAGAAGGCAGTCGGGGCCCCGCCGCTCTCGGCGCCTTCCGCCGCACCGGCTCCTGTGGTCGCGGAGCCCGCGGCCGCGGCAGAGGGCGTCGAGACCGAGACGGCCCCGCGCAAGCGCCGCCGACGGGGCGGCCGCGGCCGCCGCCGGGCCGGGGCGTACGAGGCCGTGCTCGACCACGGCGACGAGGGATACGGGTTCTGGCTGGACGCGGCGGTGCGCGACGACCCCGTGTTCGCCGAGCACTGGTCGGGTACCCGCGCGCTCCTCGTGCGGATCGAGGCCGACCAGATCGTGATCCGCCAGGACGACCGCACATAGCCCGGCGCGGGGGGTTAGCGGAAGTCGGTCGCGTTTCGGGCCAAACGGGCGAAGGCGGCCCCCTGGACGACCGAGAGGTCGTGCGCCCACGGCTGTGGGGCGGTGCGCTGGGCCACGTCCAGGCACCAGGCGGCGGCCCCTGCGTACTCGTCGGCGAGCTCCGCGAGCGTGAACGTCTGCCCCATCCGCCGCTCGAGCTCGGCCGCGATCTCGGCCACGACGCCGCGGATCACCGCCATCCGGGCCGACGGCAGCTCGAGCTCCTCGAGCCGGCGGGCCCCCTCGTTCCACTCCTGGACGGCGACCTCGACCGCCGGGGTCATGCCGAGCAGCAGCGATCGGTCGGGTAGAGCGGCGCGGCCTCGGCCAGGATCCGGTCCCCGAGCTCGTAGCCGGGCTCGGCAAGGGCGAAGGCGGCATGCGCATGGAGGCACTTGACCGCCCCCGCCCGCGTGACGCCGGCGATGCCGAGCGCCAGGCTCGCCCCGCCGTCCGCCATCTCCCGCCCCGGCCGGCGGATCCGCCGCTGCCGGGCAGCCGCCGCCGCATACGAGGCGCGGGCATCCGCGTCCTCCGCCACGATCCGCTCGTAGCGGTCGACGCCGCCCTCTGCCTCCAGCCGGTCGATCTGCGCTATCGCGTGCGGGCACGTCAGGTAGTAGGTGGTCGGGAAGGGCTCGCCGGACTCCAGGTACGCGTGCTGCTCGACGACGGCAGGGAGCCCAAACGGGCAGCGGGCCGCCACCTGCCGCACGCCGCGGGGCGGGCGCCCCAGCTGGCGCTCGATCACACCGGTATCGCTCACCTCGTCAGGTTACACAGCGATCCGTCGGGCAAACCCTGGACCACGATCGGCGTCTCCGACGGGAACACCCAGCCGCAGCTGCGGGCGTAGCGGATGACCGTGGCGCGGGTCTTGAAGGACGAGGCGAACTGCTCGAGCTGCGCATGCCGCCGCTCCAGCGCGGCCACCTCGGCCCGCTGGGCGTTGAGCTGGCGGCGCACCTCCAGGTAGCGCTGGACGGGGCCGACGTAGAGCGCGGCGATGACGGCGAGGACCGCCGCGGCGACGATGCGGCCGGCGGAAAGCCCGGGTCTCCTCTGTCGCCGTCGCTCCGACCCCACGCGTCCGAGTTCGACGCGCCGGCGCCGAGTCCTACCCCACCGTGCGCACGAGAATGTGATCCGTCGTGCCCGGCTCGTTGAGCCGCGTCCCGCCCGTGAGCACGATCCGGTCGCCGGGGCCGGCGAGCCCGCTTCCCCGGATCGCCTCGACCGCGCGCGTCCACAGGTCCTCGACCGCCGCGGCGCCGCCGACCTCGACGGGAACGACCGCCCAGTCGAGCGCCAGCTGCTGGAGCACGCGCGGATCCGGGCTCGCCGCGACGATCGGGCGGCGCGGCCGGAACTTGGACACCTGCCGCGGCGTCGACCCCGACTGGGTGGTGCAGCCGATCACGGCCGCCTGCAGCTCCTCGGCGATGTCGCACACGGCGTGGGCCAGGATCGCGCTCATCTCGCCCTCGCGACGGCGGCCGGGGTCGTGGTAGGTGAGGGACGGCTCGACCGCACGCGCGATCCGGTTCATCGTCGCCACCGCCTCCAGCGGATAGGCGCCGGCGGCCGTCTCGCCGGAGAGCATGATCGCCGACGTGCCGTCGAGGACGGCGTTCGCGACGTCCGAGGCCTCCGCCCGGGTCGGCTCGGGCTGATGGATCATCGACTCGAGCATCTGCGTCGCCGTGATCACGGTGCGGCCGGCGTCCCTGGCCGTGCGGATGATGAGCTTCTGGACGAGCGGCACCTCGGCCGCGCCGATCTCGACCCCGAGGTCGCCGCGCGCGACCATGACGCCGTCAGCAGCCTGGACGATCTCGTCCAGCCGCTCGAGCGCCTCGGCCCGCTCGATCTTGGCGATGATGCGCGCGGTCGAGCCGGCTGCCGCGATCCGTCCGCGCAGGTCCGCGAGGTCGTCGGCGGTGCGGACGAACGAGAGCGCCACATAGTCGACGTCCTGCGCCAGCGCGAACGCGAGGTCGACCTCGTCCTTCTCGGTCAGGCACGGGATGGGAAGCGGCGCGCCGGGGATGTTCACGCCCTTGCCGGAGGACACGAGGCCGCCGACCTCGACCCGCGTCTCGACCCGAGCGCCGGTGACGGCCGTGACCCGCGTGCGGACGGCGCCGTCGGCGATCAGGATCTCCTGCCCGGGTGCGACGACCTCGCCGATCCCCGGGAACGTGACGGCGACATCCCCCGGCGCGGCTGCGCCCTGGGAGGCGAGCAGCATCGTGTCGCCGGGGCTCACGCTGCGCGGATCGTGCATCGTCGCCACCCTGATCTTCGGGCCCTGGAGGTCCGCGATCACGGCCAGCGGCCGCCCGATCAGCTCCTGGGCCCGCCGCACCGCCCCGACGGTGGCCAGGTGGCCGTCGTGGGTGCCGTGGGAGAAGTTGAGCCGGGCGGCGTCCATCCCCGCCCAGGCCAGCCGCTCGACCATCGCCGGGTCGGCGGTGGCCGGCCCGATCGTGCAGACGATCTTGGTGCGCCGCGGGGCCGGATCGCTCACCGCGCCGCCCGGACGCGTCGGGTCGCGAAGGCGGCCCGGCCCGGGAACCGGGCGGCGTCGCCCAGCTCCTCCTCGATCCGGAGCAGCTGGTTGTACTTGGCGACCCGGTCCGTGCGCGACGGGGCGCCCGTCTTGATCTGGCCGCAGTTCGTGGCCACGGCCAGATCGGCGATCGTGGTGTCCTCGGTCTCCCCCGAGCGGTGCGACATGACCGCGGCGTAGCCCTGGTCGTGCGCCAGACGGACGGTGTCGAGGGTCTCCGAGAGGCTTCCGATCTGGTTCACCTTGATGAGGATGGCGTTCGCCACCCCCCGCTCGACGCCGTCGCGCAGGCGGCCGGCGTTCGTGACGAAGATGTCGTCCCCGACGAGCTGGCAGCGGCCGCCGAGGCGCTCGGTGAGAAGGCGCCAGCCGTCCCAATCGTCCTCGGCGAGCCCGTCCTCGATCGAAACGATCGGGTAGCGGTCGACCAGGCCCTCGAGGTAGTCGACCATCTCGGCGGCCGTCAGGATCCGCCCCTCGAGGTGGTAGCCGCCGTCGCGGTAGAGCTCGGTTGCGGCCGGGTCGAGCGCGATCGCGATCGCGTCGGCGTGGCCGGCCGCGTCCGCGGCCTCGAGGATCGCCGTCACCGCCGCATCGGCCGAGTCCAGGTCCGGCGCGAACCCGCCCTCGTCGCCGACCGCCGTCGAGAGGCCGCGCTGGTGCAGGAGGCGACGGAGCGCATGGAAGGTCTCGGCGCCCATCCGAAGCGCGTCGGCGAACGTCTCCGCGCCGACCGGCACGAGCATGAACTCCTGCAGGTCGATCGAGTTCTGGGCGTGGGCGCCGCCGTTGATCACGTTCATCATCGGCACGGGCAGGACGTGGGCGTCGGCGCCGCCGACGTAGCGGTAGAGCGGAAGCCCCGCCTCCGCCGCCGCGGCGCGGGCAGCGGCGAGCGAGACGCCGAGAATCGCGTTTGCGCCCAGGTGCGCCTTGTTCGGAGAGCCGTCGAGCTCGGCGAGCGCCGCGTCGACGGCGCGCTGGTCGGCCGCGTCCATCCCGGCGACCGCCGCGGCGATGGTCGAGCTGACGTTGCCGACTGCGGCGAGCACCCCCTTCCCGCCGTACCGGGCCGGGTCGCCGTCGCGCAACTCGACCGCCTCGTGCACGCCGGTCGAGGCGCCGGAGGGGACGGCGGCCCGGCCGCGCGCACCCGACGCCAGCGCGACCTCGACCTCGACGGTGGGGTTCCCCCGCGAGTCGAGGATCTCGCGGCCGTGGATCGAGGCGATGGCGCTCATCGGCCGGGGATGATATCGGCCGCCCTCGGCGCCTCCGCCGGGCGCGGGAGCGCGTAGAACACGAACGGCATCCCGTGGTACGGGCGCCGCTCGCGCTCCCGCATCCCGAGCTTCTCGAGGACGCGGCGCGACGCCGCGTTCCCCACGTGGGCAATGCCCAGGATCTCGGCGAGCGCGGTCGAGGCCCACGCCCAGGCGACGAGCGCGTGGGCCACCTCGGTCGCGTATCCGCGCCCCCAGACCTGCCTGGCGAAGGTGAACCCGAGCTCAGCCGCCCCCATCTCGGGCAGGAGCTCGAGACCGGCGCGGCCGACGGGCGCCCCGCCGTCGCGCTCGACGACCTTCCACTTGGTGAACCCGTGGCGCCGCTCGTGCTCGATCCACCAGTCGAGCTTGCGGGCGAGGACGTCGCGCGGCGCCGGCTTGCCGCCGCGTTCGATGAACCGCTGGACGGCCGGGTCGGCGTGCAGCCGGCAGAGCCAGTCGAGGTCGCCCGGATCCCACCGGACGAGGGCGAGCCGCCGTGTCTCGAGGATCAGCCCGGCTCGCAGCTCTCGGCGTCCGCGTCGGCCCGGTCGAGCCGGCCGAGCAGGTCGGCGAGCGTCGCCAGCTCGGCCTCGCTGAAGCGCTCCTCGAACCGGCCCTGCACGCCGGCCAGATGCGATCCGGCCGCCGCGCGGAGCTTGGCCAGCCCGGCGTCGGTGAGGACGGCGTACGTGACGCGCGCGTCGCTCGCACACGCCGCCTTCTCGACGTAGCCGGACGCCTGGAGGCCGTCGAGGAGGCGGGTGATTCCGGACGCCGTGAGCAGCACCTCCTCCGCGAGGTCGACCCGCCGCAGCCGCCGGCCGGGCGCGCGCGAGAGGCGCAGGAGCACCTCGTAGTCGTTGAGCGTCAGGCCGTGGTCGGCCAAGAGCTCGGCGTTCAGGGCACGGGTGAGCGCGGCGTGCCCGCGCAGCAGGCCGACCCATGCCGCCATTACTTGATCGCTCAATACTTGACTACTCAATGTTCATCTGGTAGGATGCTTGATGGCTCAAGTATATCGGCTCAGGAGGAGGAACACAATGAGCGCAATTGCAGCACCTGATCAGACGATACCGGCCGGGACCTGGAAGATCGACCCCAAGCACTCGCGGGTCGAGTTCTCGATCCGGCACATGGGGATCGCCACCATCAACGGCGCCTTCACGGAGTTCGAGGGCACGCTCGTCGGCGGTGAGGCGCCCTCGCTCGCGGGGACGATCAAGGTGGCCAGCGTCGACACGCGCGACAAGGATCGCGACGGCCACCTGCAGACGCCGGACTTCTTCGACGCCGAGCGGCATCCCGAGCTTCGCTTCACGTCCACCCGGTTCCAGCCGGGCAAGGTCGTCGGCGAGCTCACGATCCGCGGCGTGACGCGAGAGGTCGAGCTCGAAGCGCGCGTGTCCGGCGCGGGCACCGACCCGTGGGGGAACGAGCGCCTCGGCATCGAGCTCGAGGGCGAGATCGACCGCCACGACTTCGGCGTCAGCTGGAACACGCCGCTTCCCACCGGCGGCCTCCTGCTCGGAGACCGCGTCCGCCTCTCGGCCGGCTTCTCGGCGGTCAAGGAGGCGTGACGTGCGCGTGCTCGCGCTGTCGGGGAGCCTGCGGCGCGATTCCCTGAACGCCCGGCTCCTGCGCGCGGCGGAGGAGCTGGCCCCGGCGGGCGTCGAGTTCGCGTGGTACTCCGGCCTCGATACGGTGCCGCCGTTTCGCCAGGAGCTCGAGCACGACCAGCCCGAGCAGGTGCACGAGCTGCGGCGGCGGATCGAGGCCGCCGACGCGGTGCTGATCGCGACGCCCGAGTACAACGGCTCCATCCCGGGCCAGCTCAAGAACGCCCTCGACTGGGTGTCGCGGCCGCTCGCGGACAGCCCGTTCCGGGGGAGGCCGACGGCGGTGATCGGCGCGAGCACGTCCGCGTACGGGGCGATGTGGGCCCAGGCGGAGCTGCGCAAGGTGCTGGGGCTCATGGGCGCGCGCGTGATCGAGTCGGGGCTCGCGGTGCCGAGGGCCGAGGATCACCTCGACGGGGAGGGGCACCTGCTCGACGCGGACATGCGGGACCGGCTTGCGGACATCCTGGCCGAGCTCGAGGCGGCGGCCGAGCCCGCAGCGGTCGTGGCGGCCTGAGCGGCGGAGGCGCATACTTTCGGTATGCGCCTCCGCATCGTCGCTTGCGCCGCTCTCCTCGCAGGCGCGTGCGCCGGCGGACATCAGGCACACCCGGCCGGGGTCTACGAGGCGCGTGTCACCACCGGGCACGGGCCGGTGCAGGTGGTCTGGCTCGATCGAGCCAGTGGGCGGTTCCGCGTTCGCACCGTTCAGGGTCCCGCCCAGGGCGCCCACAGGTTCGGCACGGTCACGGTGTTCGACGGATCCCGGGCCACGACCGCGTTCCGCGGTGGGATCACCCGGTACGTCGGCTCGGCCGCGTTCGTCGCCGACGAGGCGCGGCCGGCCGCCGTCGACGTGCTCGAGCAGCGGCTACAAGGGGCGCCGGCGCCGCGGGGCGACACCGTCACGATCCTCCGGCGGTCGGCGACCGCGCCGCCTGGGCTCTTCCAGCTCGGCACGGGGCGTGTCTGGGGCACGGTGCGCGAGGTCAGGCCCGGAAGGCGCGTCTCCGGCGCAGGCCCGCAGTACTGGCTCGGCCCGACGTGGAGCGGGCGGCCGCCGCGCTACGCCTCGGTCTCCACGTTTTCCTCGGGGGCCGAGTACAGCGTGACCTACCCAGGCATCAGCGTCGACGCGGGTCGGCGCCTCGGCGCTCCGTGCGCCGGGACGAGGGTCACGCTCTCCGATGGGACGCAGGCGAGCGTCGCCACTCTTCCCATCGGCGCGGGCGCAGCGTTCAGGTGCTCGACGGCGACGAAGACGGGCTCATCTGTTTCGTCGGTCGGCCTGGACGTGTTCGCCGTCGAGGGCGTCCACACCAAGACGCTCGTGCTCGTCACCACGCCGGACGCGACGATCACGCTGGCCGGCACCGGCGTCACCCCGGCCACAGCGACGTCAATCGCCCGCGCCCTACGCCCGGTGTAGGGCCGCCTTCGCCCGCCGGTACCAGGCGTCCTGGGCATCCAGGTCGAGCGCGGCCCACTCCTCCCCCGCCCCGGCCGCGAGCCGCTCCGCCTCCTCGACACGCGCCCGGAAGCGGCCGGCCGCGGCCCGCAGCGCGAGCTCCGGGTCGACGTTGGCCAGCCGGGCGACGTTGACGGCGGCGAAGAGCAGGTCGCCGGTCTCGTGGACGACGTTTGCATCCGGCTCGTGCTCCGGGCGCGGCGCCGGGGCGGCGTCGAGCGCCGCCCGGAGCTCGCGCAGCTCGCTCTCGAGCTCCGCCCAGGCGCCGTCCCACGCCTGCCAGTCGAAGCCGACGGCCGACGCCCGCCGCTGCAGCTTGCGTGCGTAGAGGAGCGCGGGCAGGACGCCGGGTACGTCGTGGAAGATCCCGGCCCGGCCCTCGTCGTCGCGCTTGATCTGCTCCCAGTTGCGGCGAACCGCTCCGGCGGAGACGGCCTCGCGCTCGCCGAAGACGTGCGGATGCCGGCGGATCAGCTTGGCGGTGATCCCGGCCGCCACCTCAGCGAGGTCGCCGGCCCGCTCCTCGTCGCACAGCAGCGCGAGGAAGAACGTCTGGAAGAGCAGGTCGCCGAGCTCGTCCACCAGCTTCCCGCCGACGCCGCCGGCGGCCGCCTCGGCCACCTCGTAGGCCTCCTCGATCGTGTGCGGGACGATGGTGCCCGGGGTCTGCTCGCGGTCCCAGGGACAGTCGGTCCGCAGCCGCTCGGTCAGGCGCTGAAGCCCCACGAGCGAGTCGGCGAGGACGAGGTCGCGAAGCGCGCTCCCGGCGGGCACGGTCACGTCCCAGTCGCCCTCGGCGAGGAGCCGGCGGAACCGCTCGCCCGAAGCGGCCGCGACCGGGGCGTCAGGATCGAGCGCGATGCCGTGGGCGCCCAGCCAGGCGCGCAGCGGCTCGTCATCGGGCACGGCGACCGGCCCCGCCGCCTCGAGCGCGCGCCACGACGCCAGCGGGACAAGGGCGGGATCGCCGGGCCCGAGCGCGACCAGCGTGGTCATGGAGGGAATCTACGTCGTCGCGGGGCTGGAGCTGCTCGTCTTCGGCGGCGCGTAGCCAGTCGCGTAGTGCGTGGCCTTCTTCTGCTCAGCCTCGAGCCGCTTGATCACGTCGACGACGTGCTGCTGCTGCCGCGTGGAGAGAAGCTGCGAGCGGATCTGGTCCTTCACCTTGTCGAACGGCTGCTCCGTGCCCGCCTTCACCGTGTCGGCCGTCGGCCGGATGATGAAGTAGCAGGTGGGCTTGCACTTGCCCGGAAGGCTCTGCTTGGCGTAGGTCTTGTCGACCACGACGAGGCCCGAGAGCTCGTTCGTCTTCAGGCTGAACGCCGCCTCCTCGAAGTTCTTGTCGAGCTGGCCCTTGGTCGCCGTGAAGGGCTCGTGGTTCGCGCTCGAGTCGATCGTGCCCGCCGAGACGTCCTTGAACGACCCCCCGCCCTTCAGCTTGGTGAGCGCGGCCTGGGCCGACGCCTTGTCCGGGTAGAGGCCGTAGTCGACGACGCGCGTGTCCGAGGTGGTCGTGTAGGACGCCTTGTTCTGGTCGTAGTACTTCTGGACGTCCTGGTCGGTGACCTTGACCTGGCCCCGCAGCTTGGTCAGGATCTTCTGCTCGAGAATCGACGTCGTGAACTCGGTCTCGATGTCGGCCTCGGTGAGCCCGAAGCGCTTCAGGTCGGCCTGGTACTTCTCCTGCGAGCCGCCGTAGTTCTGCTGGATCGCGGTCTGGATCGCCTTGTGGATGTCGGACGACGTCGCCGTGACGTTCAGCTCCTTGGCGATGTTCCGCACCTCGGCCGCCTGCACCAGGTGCTGGAGCACCGGCTGGATCACCTGGTCGGTGTACGCGGTCGTGCCCGCCTTGGGAACGCTCTGCTTCTGCTCCTTGAGCGCGTTCACGCGCAGGGTGATGTTCCGGTTCAGGTCGGTCTTGGTGATGTGGGTCGTGCCGACCACGGCGACGTCGCCGGCGGCGAGCGCGGCCGACGGGGTAGACGAGCCCGAGCCCGAGGATCCGCCCCCACAGGCGGCGGTGGCGACCGTCAGGGCGGCCAGAAAGACTATGCGGAGCGTCCGGCCCATCAACAACTACGCCGCGGTTGCGCGGCGCGTCTCAAGGATAGCATCGAGGATTTCCAGCACCTGTGACAGGCCCGACGTGACCGGGATTGCAACCTCGCGGCGGGCGACGGTGTAGAGCGCGGCCGGCGCGGCCCGCTTCAGCTCGGCCACCTGAGTCGACGTGAGCGCGAGCGGGCCGACCGTCATCCGGCCGCCGCGGAGCGTCACCGTGTCCGCTCCCAGCTCGGCGGCGGCCAGGCGCGCCTCCTGCACCGCGAGCAGGTTCTGCACCGGGTCGGGGACAGGCCCGAAGCGGTCGGCGAGCTCGGCCTCCAGCTCGCGCAGGTCGCCACGGTCGAGGGCGAGCGCGACCCGCCGGTGAAGGTCGATCTTGACCGCCTCCAGCGGCACGTAGTCCGCGGGGACGTAGGCGTCGACGGCGGCATCGACCCGCACCGGGCGGAGTGCGGCGGCGGGCCGGCCCTGCAGCTCGGCCACCGCCTCGGCCAGAAGCTCGCAGTAGAGCTCGAACCCGACCGCGGCAACGTGGCCCGACTGCTCGTCCCCCAGCAGGTTCCCGGCGCCGCGGAGCTCCAGGTCGCGCATGGCGATCCGGTAGCCCGAGCCGAGCTCGGTGTAGTCAGCGAGGGTCGAGAGCCGGTGGCGCGCCTCCTCGGAGAGCTCGCGGCGGTCGGGGTAGAAGAGGTAGGCGTGGGCGACCGCGTCGGAGCGGCCGACCCGGCCGCGGATCTGGTAGAGCTGGGCGAGGCCGAGGGCGTCGGCGCGCTCGACGACGAGCGTGTTGGCCTGGGGGATGTCGAGCCCCGACTCGATGATCGTCGTCGAGACGAGGACGTCGTAGTCGCCGTGCAGGAACTTCATCATCACGTCCTCGAGGCGGCGCTCCGGCATCTGGCCGTGGGCGACGCCGACGCGGAGCTCCGGCACCCACCGGCGCATCCGCTCGGCCGCGTCGTCGATCGTCTCGACCCGGTTGTGGAGGTAGAACGCCTGGCCACCGCGGGCGGCCTCGCGCCTGACCGCCGCGGCCACGAGCTCCTCGTCGAACTCGCCGACGTGCGTCTTGATCGGATGCCGCCCCCGCGGAGGGGTGGTGATGACGGTGATGTCGCGTAGGCCCGAGAGCGACATGTGCAGGGTGCGCGGGATCGGCGTCGCCGACATCGCCAGCACGTCCACCTCGAGCCGGAGCTGGCGCAGGAGCTCCTTCTGGGCGACGCCGAAGCGCTGCTCCTCGTCCACGATCACGAGCCCCAGGTTCTGGGGCACGACGTCGCGCGAGAGGACGCGGTGGGTGCCGACCAGCACCTCGACCTTGCCCTGGCGGTACTCCTCGAGCACCCGCTTCACCTCCGCCGGCGAGCGGAAGCGCGACACCATCTCGACGCGGACGGGGAAATCGCGGTAGCGGTCGCGGAACGTGGCCGCGTGCTGCTGGGCGAGGATCGTCGTCGGCACCAGCATCAGCACCTGGCGCCCGCTGGACGCCGCCTTGAAGGCGGCCCGCACCGCCACCTCGGTCTTGCCGAAGCCCACGTCGCCGCAGACGAGCCGGTCCATCGGCCGGTCGGACTCCATGTCCTCCTTCACCACCTCGATCGCCGCCTCCTGGTCGTCGGTCTCCTCGAAGGGGAAGGACGCCTCCAGCCGCGCCATCCACTCGTCGTCTGGTTGGTGGGGCGGCTTGGTCTGGGTCTGGCGGCGGGCGTAGAGCGCGATCAGCTCGCCGGCGAGCTCGCGGACGGCGACCCGAGCGCGCGTCTTCAGGTTCTGCCAGGCCTTGCCGCCGAGCCGGGCGAGCGCCGGCGCGCGGCCGTCGGCGCCGACGTAGCGGCTGACCTTCGCCAGCTGGTCGTGCGGCACGTAGAGCCGGTCATCGCCCTTGAACTCGAGGTACAGGTAGTCGCGGACGACGCCGCCGACCTCCTTGGTGTCGAATCGGACGAAGCGGCCGACGCCGTGGTCCTCGTGGACGACGTAGTCGCCGCTTCTGAGGTCGGCGACGGTCGCGAGCGCCCGCCCCACGCGGGCCGGGCCGCGGGCGCCGCGGCGGCGGAAGAGCTGCGGGGCCGGGAGCACGGCGAGCCGAAGGCCCGGGGCCACAAACCCCTGGCGCACGGGGGCGACGCAGAAGGCGACGCCGGCCTCCTCGGGGCCGGGATCGCCGGGATCCGGCAGGGCCGCCTCCACTCGGCGAAGCTGCATGTGCGTCCGCCGCGCCTCGCCCAGGTGGGGGAAGCAGACGAGCACGCGATAGCCGGCCCGCTCCAGGGCGCGCAGCTCGTTCTCCGCCTCGGCCAGGCCGAACGACGCCAGCGCCGGCGGCTGGGCCTCGAACGAGGCCGGCTGCCCGAGCGGCATCTCCTCGAGCGCGGTCGCGGCCTCGATCAGCCCGCGCGCCTCCTCGACGTCCACGTAGCCGCGGCCGCGGACGTCCGGGTCGCGCAGGTGCTCGGCCGCCTCGGCGTAGGCCTCCTCGACCTCGGCCGCGAGCGCCTCGGGGTTCCAGGCCGCGATCCCCGCCGCCGCCCGGAGCTCGGGAAGGAGCGAGACGAGCCCTCCGGGCACCGCCGGCCCATCCTCCTCATCGCCCCATGCAAGATCGGGGTCAGGCCCCAATCTTTCATCCTCGGCGGCTGGATGCACGACGACCTCGTCCAGCTCGCGCAGCGACCGCTGCGTGAACGGCGAGAAGGCCGACATGCGCTCGACCTGGTCGCCGAAGAACTCGATCCGCACCGGCTCGCGTCCGGTCGTCGGAAAGACGTCGACGAGGCCGCCACGCACCGAGAATTCGCCGCGCTCCTCGACCGTGTCGGCGCGCTCGTAGCCGGCCGCCGCCAGGCCGGCGACGAGCTCGTCGAAGGGCACGTCCTCCTCGCGCCGAAGGACGAGCGGCTCCGGCCGCCGCTCGCGCGGTGCGACGCGTTCGACGAGGGCGTCGGCCGACACCGCCACCATCCCGCCCTGTGTGAGCGCCCAGAGCGCCCGCGACCGCTCGCCGGCGAGGTGCGGCGCCGGGTCGATGCCTGACCCGTACGCCGCCCCGCGGGAGGGCAGGAAGGCGACGGGCGCACCGGGAAGGTATGACGCGGCGGCGTCGGCAAGGGTGCGCGCGGCCTCGTCATCGGCCACGACCACGGCCAGGCCACGCGGCGAGGCGCCCGCGCGGCTCCGCCAGAGCGCCGCGACCAGCGCCGGGAGGAGCGGCGCCGAGACCCGCGCCCGGGCCGTGCCGGCGGCGGCGCGCCGCGCGAAGGCGGTGAAGTCGCGGTCGTCCAGAAGGTAGGGCAGCGCAAGCTCCGCCCCCGCGAGGGGCGCGTCGGGCCGTTGCCTCATCCCGTCCGTCACCGCCGCGATGAATGGTACGCTGCCGCCGCTACTCAGACGGAGGTCGTCCGTGCGCCGCGTGATCGCAAGTCTCTCAGCCGTCGCCCTCTCGCTCGCCGTCCCCGCCGCCGCGCTGGCGGCCGGCACGAGCGAGACCGGGAAGCCGACCGGGCACGACTGGACGCTCGACACGATCTTCGTCGTCGCGCTCTCCATTCCGGCGATCCTCGGCCTCCTGACGCTGATCGACATCGCCCGCGGAAAGCACACCCAGCGCCACTGATCCGGCCGTGAAGGGCGGTCAGTAGACGAAGGGGACGATGCGCTTCGTCCGCCGCCTGTACTCGCCGTACTCGTCGGGGAACCGCGCGAGCATCGACCGCTCCTCGACCAGGGCGCTGACGACGAAGTAGACGCCGAAGGCCACGAGGATGATGGCCCAGAAGAGGCCGGCGGCGAGCGCCGACCCGATCATCGCAAGGAGCATGCCGGCGTAGATCGGGTGGCGAACGTACCGGTAGGGCCCCTGGATGACGAGCTCGGGCTCGGCCCGCTCGGTCATCGGCTCGCCCCAGTTGCGACCGAGCCGGACTCGAGCCCAGATCGCAAGGCCGATGCCGGCGGCGCACAGCACAACGCCGAGGGCGCCGGCAGCCCAGTTGTGAACGCCGCCCAGGGCGTGCGAGCCGGCGCCGCGGATCGAGAGCACGACCGCCGGGACGATCAGGAGCCGCAGGCCGATGGACCGGCGCCGGCCGCCGCTCGTCCTCCCGGGCCGCCACCTCGGCAGGAGCGCCGTGCCGATCCAGGCGACCACGAATCCGATCCAGCATGCGGTGACGAGCCAACCGGCGGTGAGCACGCCCGGAATCTACGAGACCGTGCGTCTACGTGTGCGGCGCCCGCTGCCGGCGCGAGCGGCCGGCCTTGCCGGCGCGGCTCCGCCGCGGCGTGGTCACGCTCACGATCCGCGCCCGGCGGACGCCCACCGGGGCGTCGATCTCGACCGTCTCGCCGGCTCGATGCCCGCACAGAGCCTCGCCGACGGGCGAGTCGCAGGCGACCCGGCCCTCCGCGGGTTCGCCCTGGTGGCTGCCGACGATCTCGTACTCGGCGATCTGGTCGGTGCCGTCCTCGGCGATCTTCACCCGCATGCCGATCTCCGCCACGCCGCGCGCCGCATCTGCTTCGACGATCTCGGCCTGCTCGAGCCGCTGGGTGAGCTGGTCGATCCGCTGCTCCTGCATCTCCAGCTCGCGGCGCGCCTCCAGCACCTCGGTGTTCTCGGCGGCGTCACCGCCGAGGTCGGTCGTCGCCGCGAGCCGCTCTGCGGCGGTCTCGCGGTGCTCCTCGCGAAGCGCCTCCAGCTCCCGGCGCATGCGATCGTGCTCAGCTCGGGTCATCCGAAACTCATTCATCGTCCTTCGTTCATACCCCGGAGAGCCGGCCTCTATCCCCGCCGCCGGGTGGTAGGCTCGCCGGCCGTGGCACGCACCTCGAGCCCCGCGACCACCGACGCCGCCCTCACGGAGCTCGCCGACCTTCTCAGGATCGAGTCGATCTCGAGCGACGGCGCGCACCCGGCCGAGCTGCGGCGGGCGGCCGACTGGATCGCGCGGCTCGTCGGCGACGCGACGGTCGCCGAGACGAGCGGCAACCCGATCGTCGACGGGATGATCCCCGCCTCCGCCGCCGGCGCGCCGACGGTTGTGGCCTACGGCCACTACGATGTCCAGGCGGCCGGCCCGCTCGAGCTCTGGCAGAGTCCGCCGTTCGAGCCGGAGGTGCGCGACGGCCACCTCTACGCCCGGGGGGCGTGCGACGACAAGGGCAACTTCTACGCCCTGCTCCGCGCCGCGCTCGACCTGGCCGAGGCCGGCGAGCTGGGCGTGAACGTTCGCGTCCTGGCGGACGGCGAGGAGGAGGTCGGCGGCCACTCGGTGATCCACCATCTGACCGGGATGCACGGGGAGTTCGCTGCGGCCGTGATCTTCGACGGCGGCATGGTCGACGCGCACCGGCCGGCGATCACGACCGGGCTGCGCGGGCTCGCCGGCGCCCAGGTGTGCGTTCGCACGGGCGGCGGCGAGCTCCACTCCGGCCTCTTCGGCGGCGCCGCCGCCGATGCCGTCCACGACCTCCACCGCGTGCTGGCGGCCGTCGTCGACCTCCCACCCGGGTTCACCGCGGGCACCGTGCCGGTTGCGGACGCCGAACGGGAGGCGTGGGCGGTGCTCCCGGACGGGGCCGCCGAGATGGCGCGGGCCGGGATCACCGCGGCGGATGCGGACGCGGCGGCGGAGTTCTACGACCGCACCTGGGCGCGGCCGTCGGTCACCGTCCACTCCGTGGGCGCCGGCGACCCCACCCTCCACAAGACGTCGATCCAGCCGGAGGCGCGCGCGTCGCTCTCGATCCGGCTCGCGCCGGGCCAGGACGCGCAGGCGATGTCCGCGCTCCTCGAGCGGACGCTCCGGGAGGCGTGCCCGGCGCACGCCCAGCTGGAGCTCGAGATGTGGCCGCCGGCCGAGCCGGCGTACATGGATCCGGACCACCCTGCGCTCCGGGCCGGCTTCGACGCCATCGAGCGCGCGACCGGCGTCCGCCCGCTGGCCATTCGAAGCGGGGGCACGATCCCCATAGCCGCGGCCTTCACCGCCCGCGGTATTCCGACGATCCTCACCGGCTTCGGGATCGACAGCGACAACTTCCACGCCCCCAACGAGCGGATCGAGCTGCGCCGATTCGAGTGGGCGCTCGCCTCGGCGCGCGAGATCCTGATCGGCCTGGCGGATGCCGCCCGCGCTGTGGAATCCCGAGGGTAGACGGTTGATCGATAACTCCCGTGATGTCCCGGTCGCAGCACCTCCGCGCGTCGCTCACCCGCCACAGACGGGCGGCCGGGCGCGCGGGAGTTATCGATCAGTCGTCTTGGGGGTTTACTCCGTCCCCGGGTCCGGTTAAGATCGCCCGCGATGCGGACTCTGACGAGGGGGATGAGCGAGTATCAGGTGCGGGCGCACCTCTACGACCCGCCCGAAGGCGTACGCCGGCTCGACTCGAAGCTCGCCTGCCTGCGGATGCAAACCGGGGCACACATGTCCGGCGAGGCGATGCGACGCGCCTTCGAGCAGCGGCTCGACAAGCGCACGCCGGACGTGGTCGCGCCCGCGGCCCAGAACGGCAAGGGGCCGCGCATCCGCCTGATCGCCTAGATCTCGCTAGGCCGTCGCGCGGGTCGCCTCGGCCAGCGCGTCCTGGGATGCGAACACCCGCGCGAGCTCCGCCCGCGACCGCACGCCGAGCTTGCGGTACGCCCGGCCGAGGTGCGTCTCGACGGTCTTGTGGCTGAGGAAGAGCGCCGCGCCGACCTCTCGGTTGGTGGCGCCCTCCGCCACCTTGAGGGACACCTGGAGCTCCTGCGGCGTGAGCGTCGCGAGCGCGCCCTCCGGCAGGTCCGGGCCACCGCCGCTCGCGTCGAGCTCCACGCGGGCGCGCTCGGCCCACGGCTGCGCGCCGAGAAGCGTGAACACCTCGAGCGCCGCCGTGAGACGAGGCCGGGCCTCGGCGATCCGCCGCGCCCGGCGCAGGTGCTCGCCGTACACGAGCTCGGTCCTGGCCCGCTCGAACGGGTAGGGCGTCCGCTCGTGGAGCTCGAGCGCGCTGGTGAAGTCGCCGGTCTGTCCGCCGACCAGCGCCCGGCATCGGGCCGCGGCGGCCGCCGCCCCGGGGAGGGAGGCGCGCCGTTCGAGATCCGCAAGGGCCTCGGCGGCGTCATCGCGTCGCCCCAGCCTGACCAGCCCTTCGACCAGGTCCGGCTCGAACAGGAGCACGGACGGCTCCTCGACCCCGCACGCGCGCATCTCCTCCCCAACCCGGCGGAGCCGCGAGACGGCGGCGTCGAGACGACCGAGCGCGAGCTCCAGGTGCCCCAGGGCGGCCTGGACATGGAGGCTCGCCGACGTCAGGCCGAACCTGTCGGCAAGGTCGAGCGCCTTGGCCGAGTGGGCGGCGCATTCGACCTCCCGGCCCATCGCGGCGTCCACGCGCACCAGGCACGCGAGGCCGTGTGCGCTCTCGCTGAGCTGACCCGTCTCGACCGCGAGCCGGACCGACTCGCCGGCGCACGCGGACGCCGACGCCCATCGCCCCAGTCGGAAATCGAGCCCCGAAAGGATTCCGAGCAGCTGCGGGAGCGCGCTCGGTGCGCTCAATGCCCGGGCTTCGTCGATCGCGCGGACGAGGAACGTGCGGGCGTAGTCGTGCTGCTCGAGCCAGATGAGCGGCAGAGCGAGGAGCGAGATCAGATGGGCCACTCGCAGGGGTGAGCCCGCGTCCGCCAGCGTCCTCGCGTGATCGACGAGCTCGTCGATGCCCTCGTGCTCTCCGCGCAGGACGCGGGCGTGGCGCAGCATGAGGTCGCTGGCGACGAGGGACTCGCCCCCCGCTCGGTCGGCGGCCGCATGCGCCCGCCGGCTCGTCCCCTCCGCGTCGTCGACGCTCCACGTCATGAGGCAGGCGATCGCCGCCTCGACGTACATCAGAGCGGCGCGCTCCGGGTCGGCCGTCTCGATCCGCTCGGCCTCTCCCACGAGGAGCTCATGGGCGGACATCGGCGCGCCCTGCCAGATCTCGGCCCGGCCGCGCAGGCGGTGGATGTCCGCGACGAGCAGGGGGTCGTCGGTGAGGACGAGAGCCTCGTCGAGTAGCAGCACGGCGGCGTCGAAGTCGCCGAGCAGCTGACGGTCGGCCGCTGCCTCGCGCAGCCGCGCCGCCCGGCCGTGCGCCGCGGGCGTGAGGCGTGCGGCGCGCTCGAACGCGCTCGCCGCGACGGCGTAGCCGCCGCGTAGCCGAGCGCCCAGGGCGGCTTCCTCGAGCGCTCCCGCCACGTCCTCGTCGGGCGCGGGCGCCGCCGCAGCGAGGTGCCACGCCCGCCGCTCGGCGTCGGCCCGCGAGCCCATCCCCGCAGCCACCGCTCGATGGGCGGCGCGCCGCATGGCGGGCGAAGCCGAACGGTAGACCGCCTCCCGGAGGAGGGGATGGCGGAAGTGCACGCCGCCCTCGTCGATCGCGACGAGGCCGGCGGCGACCCCCGCCTCGAGCGCGTCGGCGTCGAGTCCCATCGCCTCGCAGGCGAGCGAGACCGCCGCCCGCGGTGCGGCGTCACCGGCGGCGGCGGCGACGACGAGCGCACGGCGACCGTCGCCCGCCAATCGCTCGATCTCGGCGTCGTACACGGCGTCGAGCCTGCTCGCGGGAAGCCGGTCGGCGAGGGGCTCCGTGCCGTTCAGCTGCCCGGGCGTCAGCCGGCTTCGCAGCTCGATGAGCGCAAGCGGGTTCCCACCCGTCGCGTGGTACAGGTCGTCCAGGGCGCCGTCGGCGATCGCCGCCCGCCCAGACTCGAGGAGCGCGCGCGCCGACGCGCGGTCGAGGCCGGTCACGATCAGTTCCGGCAGCCCCGCGGACGTGAGCGCCGAGGGCTCGCCCTCGCGGATCGCCGCCAGGACCACGATCCCTTCACCGCCGATCCGCCGGGCGGCGAACGCGAGCGCCTCGGCGGATGACGGGTCGAGCTGGCCGGCGTCGTCGACCACGACGAGGAGCGGCCGCGCGTCGGCGGCGGCCCCGAGCAGGCTGTGGGTCGCCGCGTAGATCGTGAACCGGTCGCCGGCGGCCGGCGGGCCGAGGGCGAGCGCCCCGAGAAGGGCGGCGGCCTGGCGTTCGGGGATCGCGTCGAGATGTCCCAGGATCGGACGCAGAAGGTCGGCGAGGCCGGCGAAGACGAGCTCCGATTCGAGTGCAAGCCCGGAGACCGCGATCACCGTCATCCCCGATGCGCCTGAGCGAGCATGATCGAGCAGCGCCGTCTTCCCGATGCCTGCCTCGCCTCGCAGGACCAGCACCCCGCTCCTGCCGGCCCGGGCGTCCTCCAGCAGCTCGTCGATCTGCCGACATTCCGGCGTGCGGCCGATCAGCACGGCATGACTCCTCACCCCCGACGAGGCGCCTACGCGCCGACTCTACCGCACGCGCGAACGAGCGCCGCCTGCCGCCTCCAGGACCCGCAGCGGCCCACCACGGATGCCGGTGAGGGATCCCCCCGATCCGGGTGCGGGAATCCACGAATACCCCTGCAAATGACCAACTTTTACGGTCACTGGCGACCACCTCGGAAAGGAGTCGGCAGTGACCATCACCCGTCGCAGGAGCACGCTCGGACTGGCCTGTGTGCTGTTGACGGCAGCACTGACGGCCGGCGCCGCGGCCACCGCCGCCGCGCGCGGCGTCCGCGTCCACCCGCTCACGCTGGCCCGCGTCGACGCGCGGTGCTTCTACGCGCCGTCCGTCCCGGCCATGTGGCCGATCCGCCCGTTCCATCGACCGCACCCGATCCGCGGCGGCTTGAACGAGCCGCGCGACGAATCGCCGCACATCGGCGTCGACATCGAGGCACCGGACCGGGCGCCGGTGTACGCGATGACGAGCGGAAAGATCACGAACGTCGTCAACCCCGGGTTCCCGCAGGAGCACTTCCTTCTGGCGGGGACGTACTGGTACTGGCACGTCACGCCCGTGGCGGGCATCGGCGAGGGCACCTACGTGTCTCGCGGCCGGCTGATCGGGCACGTGTGGCCGGACTGGCGCCATGTCCACCTCTCGGAGTACGCGTCGTGCGGCCTCGTCGACCCGCGCCGGCCGACGGGCCCGCTCCATGATCCTGCCAACACCGAGCACCCCGTCATCGGCGAGCTCTCGGCGTTCGTGGCGAACGCCCGCGCGTATCGGCGCTTCAAGATGTCGGCGGTCGGCTCGTCCGGGGGGCCGCCCGGCGATCTTGCCAAACCGGTCAGGCTGAACAACCTCCACGGCCGCATCGACTTCCGCGCGCCGATCTCGGACACGCCGCGGCACGGGACGGTGGGCGTTCCCCAGGAGCCGCTCATGCCCTCGGCGGTGCGCAGCTACCTGGCGCCCCGCCACCATCCGAAGCGGCGGATCGGGCCTGCCATCCTCGCCTTCGACGGCTCAACGGTCATCCCGGCCGACCGGTTCTTCCACGTCCTCGCCTTCGGCACGAGGCGCATCAAGGACTGCTTCGTGAACCCCAAGTACGAGTGCAGCGTGAACTACGTGTTCCACGTCGCCGCCGGCGGGTTCCGAACTCGCAGTGTGCCGAACGGCCGGTACCTGTACTGCGTCCAGGCGCTCAACATCTCGAACCAAGGGAGCAGGCGATGCACACCCGTCGTCATTCGCAACTGATCACGCGCGCCGCGCTGGCCTCCGCGCTTGCGGTGATCGCCACCGTTGGAGCACTTTCGCCGCAGCCGGCGTCCGCAGGAGCCGGCGCTTGGCGGCGGATGGCGGGGATGCCGGTCACGGCGTGGGGCCTCGCCGCGGTGACGGGCGCCGACGGCCGCATCTACGCCTTCGGCGGCTACCGCGAGATCGCCGGCTGGCTTCGCAACGCGGAGCGATACTCACCGGAGGCCGACAGCTGGCGGGTCATCCGCCCCATGCCGACGGCGCGGTTCGGGCTCGCCGGCGCGCTGGGGCCAAAGGGCCGCATCTATGCCATCGGCGGGTACGCGCCCGGTAGGGGAGACACGGGCCGGGTGGAGTCGTACGACCCCGCGACGAACCGGTGGCGCCGCGACGCCGGCATGCCGACCCCTCGGCGTGCCCTCGCCACTGTGACCGGGAAGGACGGGCGCATCTATGCGATCGGCGGCTACAACAGCGTCGACGGCGCGCTCGCCACCGTCGAGGCGTACTCGCCTTCGGCCGACAGGTGGCAGCGGGTGCGCTCGCTGCCGATCCCGACGATGGACGCGACCGCCGCCCTCGGCTCGGACGGCAGGATCTACGTCTTCGGCGGCTGGAGCCCGCGCCGCGGCGACCTCCGCCGCGTCCAGATCTACAACCCGGCCACGAATCGCTGGAGCCGCGGCGCCGGGATGCCGATCGCCCGCGAAGTCGCCGCGGCGGCGGCCGGCCCGAGCGGCGCCATCTACGTCGCCGGCGGCGCGAACAGCGACGGCGGCCACGACGCCCATACCCTCGGCCGGGTCGACGTCTACGAGCCGAGCAGGAACCGGTGGGTGTGCGTCCTCCACATGCCGACCCGGCGGCGATTCCCAGCCGCCGCGGCGGCGGCCGGCCGCATCTACGTGCTGGGCGGCTACAACGCCTCCGACGGGTTCCTGTCCCGGGTGGAGGCGTACACCCCGCCCAGCCCAACGGTCCCGTGCTGAGCGCTCACATGACCCAGAGCTGATCGAGGAGGGTGCCGATCCAGGGGTTGTACTCGTAGTGCCCGACACCAGAGGTCGAGTCGATCCAGCGGGTGTTCACGAGCGGCGCCCAGGCCGCCTGGCTCTCTAACCGGGAATCGATGTCCGCCCAGGCGCCGCTCGCGGCCCCACCTGGCGGGGTCCTGAATGGGCTGTGCTCCAACATCCTCGCGGAGAGCTGCTGCCCGCAGAACTGGGCAAGGTCGGCAGGCGCAGGCGGGCAGCCCAGCACCGGATCGATGAACTGGTACGGCGACGGGACGTCGGCGGTGCGCCGCCAGATCCCGATCTCGTACAGCGGAGACACATTCGCCAGAAGGCCCGGATAGGCGTGCGAGTGCCTGTCGATCGAAACGCTCGTGAACCCGAGCCGGCGAAGATCCGCCTCGAGGTCTGCGGCGATCGGCCACGCGACCGACGGCGTCTCGATGTCGATGTGCTGGCTGAGGCTGAAGGGCGCCACATTCTGCTTTGACGCAGCGGCGTCCTTGATGTCCGGGCTCGTCCATGGGCGCCCCGGGTTCGCGGAGAACCGGCACGAGTGGCGCGACCCCGGGAGCGGCGGCGGCAGGATGCGGCAGCTGGGGGCGGCGGCGCGGTCGCCGAACGCGTGCGCGATGCGGCCGCGCGACACGGCGTAGTTGACGGCCGTCCGCAGCGAGGAGCTCTTGTCCCGTGCGAACCGCGACGGGCTGCGGACGTTGAAGTAGACGTACCACGTCTGCGGAAGGACCCCGGCGTGCACAACGCGCGCCGTTTCGCGCTCGAGCACCGTCAGCGCCGCGCCGTTCACCGGCAGCACGTCGATATGAATCAGGTCTGCACCAGCGTGCCGTGCGGTGCGGGCGTCGAGCCCGGTCTGAATGTCGATCTCATCCGGAACGCCGGCGGGTTGCGCATCGGCCGACCACTGCCGGAACTCCGGGTTACGCCGCAGCACGAGCCGTCCGTCAGCGATGGACGCGATCCGGTACGGCCCCGTGCCCTGGAGCGGGGTCGTCGAACGGACGTTCATCGGCGTATCAGCCGGGACCGCGTCGGCATAGGGGAGCGCCAGCGCGGAGAGGAAGTCGGCGTCCGGCCTCCTGAGCTGGAAAGAGATCGTCCTCGCGTCGGCGTTCACCTGGATCCCCTCCCGCAGCGTGCACAGCTCGACCGTCCCGGCGAGGCATTTCTGGGCGCCCTCGATGCTCCCGTAGAGCTCGGCGGCAGCCGGGTTCAGCCGGAACAGGCGGACGATGGCCCGTTTGATGTCCTGCGGCCCGACCGGTTCGCCGTTCGGGTACCGCGGGCCGAGCCGGAGCTGGAAGACGTACTGATTGTTCTGGGGAGCCGGCACGGCGACCGCGAGGTCGGGGACGACGGCCGCGCCCGCGGCTCCGGGCGCATGCCGGAACGCGACCAGGCCGTCGCCGGTCATGGAGAGGATCTCGCGGGAGAGGCGGTCGTCGGCGGACGCCGGATCGAGCGTCGGCTTGCCCGTGGTCGCGACCGTGAGCGAGCCTCCCGTGTGGCCCGAGACCGGCGACACCACGGTAGCCCAGACGTGTCCGGACGCGGCCGCCACGCTGGTGACCGCACCGCCGAGGTCGTAGCGCGCGACGACGCGCCCCCGCGCCGCGTCGACCTGCGTCAGCCGCGGATCGCCGCCGGCGGTGGCGACCCACAGCGAGCCGCCGGCAAAGGCCATCGCGGTGACGCCGACCCCGACGCCGGAAATGATCGCGCTGGGCCGGAACGCGTCGTCGAGCCGGGTGATCGTCCCGCTCGACCGGTCCGCCACCCAGACGGGGCCCGACCCGGCCGCCACCGCCGCCGGCGAGGTTCCGACGGGCTCCGTGACGCTCGAGCTGTCTCCCCGCGCGATCCGCGTCAGGGTAC
>DASQXS010000051.1:0-2091 GCA_035639615.1 Gaiellales bacterium
CCGGCCCGTCGCCCAATGCCCGGTGCCCGGCGGCGACCCTAGCCGACCTGTGGCGCGAAATCAACCATCGTTTTACCCCGTTCTGAGGATGGCGGCCGCTCCGCCCAGGGGATCCCGGGCCGGCCGCGGGCCGGCGATGACCATGGCATGGCGACGACCCGGGAAGCGTGCGCGGATCTGGCCCAGCGGATCGCTGAGGGCGCGGTCGAGGACGACCTCGTCCAGATGCACGGCGCGATCGTGGCGACGCTCGAGCTGTACTCGATCGACGACGCGCGGTGCCTCGTCTTTGCCGACGCCGTCGGCCGGCTGGCGCGCCGCCCCGCCCTGTGCGCGGTGGCTCGGACCGCGATCTGCGACCACGTCGCGGCCTACACCGCCGCAGCCTGATCGCCGCCGCGGCCGGCCCGGCGCGCCCGCAGCCTGATCGCGACGATGGCGGCGCCGATGCACGCTGGGACCCCCACCGCGAGCGGGACGACCCCGCCCGGGTTCAGCGTCTCCCGCCCCGCGACGACGACGTGGATCGCAGGCCCGGTGCGCGGCCGCCGGCCCTGGCCGTCCTGGGTGAGCGCCGCGAGGTAGACGCCGAACGTCCCTGCCGTGACGGCGGTCATCCGCCACGTTGACGTCCGTGTGCCGCCGGCGGGGATCGTGCCGACGTACTGCGTCCGCTCCGTGGACCAGTCCTCGGGATCGACATACACGCCGCTGCGAAGGCTCGTGACGTTCAGGTGCAGGATCAGCCCGTCGACGCTGGACGCGCTCGTGTTGGCGATCGTCGACCGGAACACGAACGTGTGCCCAAGGGTGGTCGCGACGCGGGTCCGGTCGACGCTGAGCGTGAGCGCGCCGACATCGGCCGACGCGCCGGCGGGCGCGGTGCTCACGAGCGCGAGGACGGCGGCGGCGAGCGCGCCGCCCCGCGCCCGACGCGCGCTCACCGGCCCGACCCTCCGTGCAGCCGTACCGCACCGGCCCCCGCTAGGGCGATCCCCACGAACGCGACCGCGGCGACGAGCGGGGACAGAAGCCACGACGCATCGGCTGCCCAGCCGTGGCCGTCGACGATGACCTTGCCGACGTAGTGCTCGCCGGCCGCGACCGGGTTCACGCGCAGGAGCGTCTCGCCGGCCCAGCCGTGCTGGGCGCTCGTGGGGAGCTGCGTGGGCGCATACAGGGCCAGCAGCACGAACAGGCTGAGCGACAGGCTGGCTCGGTTCGACGCGGCCCGGCGGCTGACCGCGATTCCGAGCGACGAGAGGAACACTGCCAGGAGCGACCCCGCCGCGAGGCCGGCGGCGAGGGCGGCGCCGACGACGCCGACGCCGCGACCGAGAAACCACACGTACGGCACCATGATCGCGAGCGCCGCGAGCCACAGCGAGAGCGCCGCGAGCAGCTTGCCCACGATCAGCTGCCGGCGCGGCACAGGCGCGAGGAGGAGCGTCTCGAGCGTGGCCCGCTCCCGCTCGCCGCTCACGGCGTCGGCCGCGGCGAGGAGGGCGAGCAGGCCGCCCACCGCGATCGCCACCTCTTCCAGGAGATCAACCGACTCGCGCTCCTCGAGGAAGTTGAGCGCTGTGTTGGTCGCGACGAGGTACGCGATCACGCTCAGAAGCAGGCTGAAGGCCAGGCTGAGCGGAAGCCCGCGCCCGCCCAGCCACAGATCGCGCAGCTCCTGCTCCAGCACAACCGCCCACCCCGGTGCGGCGCGGCCGGCCGGTCCCTCCATCTCACGCAACCTCGACGGTCATCGCCAGGAACGCGTCGCTCAGGCGACCGCCTTCGAGTTCGAAGGCGAGCAGCGGGATCCCGGCGTCGAGCAGGGCGCGAACCGCGCTGTTCGCCGCGGTGCCGGCCTCCGCGCGGAGCTCGATCGTGAGCCACCCCGGCTGCCCCTCGGCCGCCGCGACCGAGCCAACATCCGGGGCGGACGCGAGCGCGGCCCGGGCGCGCTCGGCGTCCTCCGGAGCGACGCGGAGCCGGCCGCTCCTCGGCGCGGCGGCGCGGCGGACGACGTCACCCACCGTCCCGTCCGCGACGACCCGCCCGCGGTGGAGGATGAGGACCCGCGAGCAGTTGGCCTCG
>DASQXS010000052.1:0-6458 GCA_035639615.1 Gaiellales bacterium
AGGCCGCGGCCGACCGCGTGCTCGAACTCCTCGTCGGTTGCGGCGAACCCGCCCCCGTGGCCGCCGAGCGTGAACGCGGGGCGGACGACGACCGGGAGGCGCAGCGTGCCGGTGGCGAGCGCCGCTCGCGCGTCCTGCATGCTCGTGGCGATCACGCTCGCGGGCACGCGCAGCCCCACCGAGGCCATCGTCTCGGCGAAGAGCTCGCGGTCCTCGGCCCGGTGGATGGCCTCGGCCGAGGCGCCGATCAGGTCGACGCCGAGCTCGTCCAGCACGCCCTCGCGGTCGAGCTGCGAGGCCAGGTTCAGGGCCGTCTGGCCGCCCAGGGTCGGCAGGAGGGCGTCGGGCCGCTCCCGCCGCAGCACCGCGGCCGCCCCCTCGAGGTCGAGCGGCTCGAGGTAGGTGCGGTCGGCCCAGCCGAGGTCGGTCATGATCGTCGCCGGGTTCGAGTTCACGAGCACGGTGCGCATGCCCTCGGCGCGCAGCACCCGCAGCGCCTGGCTGCCCGAGTAGTCGAACTCGCAGGCCTGGCCGATCACGATCGGACCGGAGCCGATCACCGCCACCGAGCCGATGTCCTGGCGCCTAGGCAACGGCGGCCCGCGGCGCGGCGGCGACCCGATCGACGAACCCGGCCAGCGCATCCCGAGCGTCGTGCGGCCCGGGGCTGGCCTCGGGATGGAACTGGAGCGAGGCGACGTCCAGGTCGGCGAGGGCCAGTCCCTCGACGGTGCCGTCGTAGAGCGACGTGTGCGTGATCCGGCCGGGGCCGAACGGGGTCTGGAACTCCCGCCCGGCATCCGGCCCGCGCACGGCGAAGCCGTGATTCTGCGCCGTCACGAGCACGCGGCTCGAGTCCAGCTCGAGGACGGGGTGGTTGGCGCCGCGGTGGCCGAAGCGGAGCTTGAACGTCTCGAGGCCGAGGGCCTGGCCCAGCAGCTGATGGCCGAGGCAGATGCCGAACACCGGCACCCGGCCGACGAGCGCGCGCGCCTCGCCGACGCACGCCGCGAGCGCGGCCGGGTCGCCGGGGCCGTTCGCCAGGACGACCCCGTCGGGCTCGGCTGCAAGCACCGCGGCCGCCGGCGTGTCCCACGGCAGCACCGTCACGCGGGCCCCGGAGGCGCGCAGGAGGCGGATGATCGACCCCTTGACGCCGTAGTCGAGCACCGCGACGTGGGCCCGCTCGAGGTCCTCGGCCGCGAGCGTCAGCGGCTCCGCGCGCGACACGCCGCCGGCGAGCGCCTGGCCGCTCATGACCGGCGCCGCCCGCACCCTCTCGAGCACGTCGGCTACCGTCGCCGTCCCTGCCGCGACGCCGGCCCGGACTGCTCCGTGGTCGCGCAGGCGGCGGGTGATCGCGCGGGTGTCGACGCCCTGGAGGCCGACGACGCCGTGGCCCGCGAGCCAGTCGGAGAATCCCTCGCGGCCCGACGGGGCGGCGTTCCTACCCTCGCGGACGACGACCGCGCGGGCGTGCGGCGCCGGCGACTCCGACGCGTCGGCCTCGACCCCGTAGTTGCCGATCATGGGCTGGGTGAAGGTGACCAGCTGGCCGGCGAAGCTGGGATCGGTCACGACCTCTTGGTAGCCCGTCATCGACGTCGTGAAGACGAGCTCGCCCACGGCGACGCCGTGGCCGGCGTACGGGCGGCCGCGGAAGACGGTGCCGTCCTCGAGGACGAGGAAGGCCGGCATCAGACGACCGCCTCGATCAGCCGGTGGGCGACCGCCCCGCCGGCGAGGGTCAGGTGGCAGCGCGCGCGAAGCGTCTGGCCGGCGAACGCGCAGTTCTGCGACTGCGACGCGTACGGCGGCTCGACGAGCCAGCCGGCCGAGAGATCCCACAGGCCCAGATTCGCCGGCGCCCCCACCGCGATCCCCGGCTCCGGCAGGCCGAAGGCGCGGGCCGGCCCGAGTGACATCCGCTCGACGACCACCGCCAGCGGCACGAGGCCCGGCTCGACCAGGTGGGTGAAGACCGCCGGAAACGCGGTCTCGAGCCCGATCACGCCGAACGGCGCCTGCTCGAACGGCTGCTCCTTCTCGTCCGCCCCGTGTGGGGCGTGGTCGGTGGCGATGCAATCGAGCGTGCCGTCGGCGAGCGCCTCGATCAGCGCGGCCCGATCGGCTGCGGTGCGGAGCGGCGGGTTCATCTTCGTCCTGGCCGGGTCGAGGCCGCGCACCAGCTCGTCGGTCAGGCACAGGTGATGCGGCGTCACCTCCGCGGTGACGGCGACGCCGAGCTCGCGAGCGCGGCGGATCTCGGCCACGGTCTCGGCCGCGGAGACGTGGCAGACGTGCACCGGGGCTCCCTCATACCGCGCGATCGCCAGATCGCGGCCGGCGGCGACGCTCTCGGCGATCGACGGGTAGCCGCGCAGGCCGAGCTCCGCCGAGACGGCGCCCTCGTGCATGTGCGCCGCCGCCGAGAGGGACAGGTCCTCCTCGTGCAGGGCGAGCCGGAGCCCCGTCACCGAGGCGTACTGGAAGGCGCGGCGGAGGACAGCCGCCCGCTCGACGGGACGGCCGTCGTCGGAGAAGGCGGCCGCGCCGGCGGCGGCCAGCGCGCCCATCTCTGTGAGCTGCGTGCCGCGCTGTCCCGCGGTGGTCGCCGCCATGAACCCGGTCGCGACGACGGCCTCGCGCCGCGCCCGCTCGACCAGGCCGGCGAGCACCGCCGCCTCGTCGACGACCGGCCTCGTGTTCGGCATCGCCAGGATCGCGGTGATCCCGCCGGCGGCCGCCGCCCGCGTCCCCGACGCGATGTCCTCCTCGTCCTCGTCGCCGGGCGTCCGCAGGTGCACGTGCGGGTCGACGAGGCCCGGCAGCAGGACGAGGCCGGCGGCATCGATCGTCTCCGGCGCCTCCCGCGGCAGCGCCGGGGAGATCTCGGCGACGATGCCGGCGCGGATGCGGACATCGAGCGTCTCGTCGACGCCCGCACCGGGATCGACGACCCGGGCGCCGGCGATGAGCATGTCCGCAAGCGGCGCGGCGGCGTGCACCAGCCGCTCCATCACGCCACCTCCTGTCCGGTCGCGGACACGACGTCGGGCTGGACGACGCGCAGGGCGACCTCGGCGTCTGTCGTGCCCGGGCCGGCGAGGAGGTCATAGAGCACCGCCATGCGCACGACCAGGCCGGCCCGCACCTGATCGACGATGCGCGAGCTCGGCCCGTCCGCCACCTCGGGCGCGATCTCGACGCCGCGGTTCATCGGGCCCGGGTGCATGACGAGCTGGCCGGGCCGGACGCGTTCGGGGGTCACCCCCCAGAGCTCGGTGTACTCGCGCATGCTGGGCACATACGTCTCGCCCTCGGCCATCCGCTCGCGCTGCATCCGAAGGACGTAGATCACGTCGGCGTCGGCGATCGCGTCGATGGAGTGCGAGACGTCCACCCCCAGGCTCGTCGCGTTTCGGGGGATCAGCGTCGGCGGCCCGACGAGGGTGACGCGCGCCCCCATCATCCGCAGGCCGATGACGTCGGAGCGGGCAACGCGCGAGTGCTCGACGTCGCCCACGATGGCGACGTGGATCCCGGCGAGCCTCCCGAGCGCCGCCCGGATCGTGTAGAGGTCGAGCAGGCACTGGGTGGGATGCTGGTGCTTGCCGTCGCCGGCGTTCACGACGTGCGCGTCCGTCCATGCCCGCACCATTCCCGGCGCCCCGATCGAGGGGTGGCGGATCACGATCACCTCCGGGTCGTACGCCGAGAGCGTCTGCACCGTGTCGCGCAGCGACTCGCCCTTGTCGACGCTGGACCCGGCGGACTTCAGGCTGATGGTGTCCGCCGAGAGTCGCTTGGCGGCGAGCTCGAACGAGGAGCTGGTGCGCGTGGACGCCTCGAAGAAGACCGTCATGACGGTGCGCCCGCGCAGCGTCGGCACCTTCTTGCGGTCGCGCCGCATGACGCTCTGGAAGCCCTCCGCCGTCTCGAGAATGCGCTCGATGTCCACCTGCCGCAGGTCGGCGATCGAGATCAGGTGCCGCCGCTCGCCGTGTGTTTTGGGGGGAAGGATGTCCACTGCGCGCTCCCGGTCAGGTGTGGATGAGGACGACGCGGTCGAGCTCGTCCACCTCGACGAGCTGGACGTTCACCCGCTCCGAGCGGGCGGTGGGCAGGTTCTTGCCGACGTAGTCGGGCCGGATGGGGAGCTCGCGGTGGCCGCGGTCGACGAGGACTGCGAGCTGGACGCGTTCCGGCCGGCCGTAGTCGAAGATCGCCTCGATCGCCGAGCGGATCGTCCTCCCGGTGTAGAGGACGTCGTCGACGAGCACGACCGACTTGCCCTCGAGCGGAAAGTCGAGCCGGGTGGCCTTGACGACGGGCTGGGGGTGGGCGCGCTGCTCGCCCGTGCGGAGCGTGACGTCGTCGCGGTAGAAGGTGATGTCGAGCGCGCCGGTGGGCACCCGCGCCCCCGTGAACTCGGCGATCAGGTCGCGCAGCCGCTGGGCGAGCGTCACGCCGCGGGTGTAGATGCCGACCAGCGCGAGCGCCGTCAGGTCGGGGTGCTTCTCGACGATCTCGTGCGCGATCCGGCGAAGGGTGCGCTGCAGCGATTCCTCGTCGAGCAGCACATGCTCGATCGCGGTCACGGTCATGCGAGTTCTCCTTCCCGGCCTCGCAGGGCGCGGATTAAAGGCGGCTCGTGGCTCGGGAGAGGATACCAGCGGGGGCGGACGGGCCATGCATAAGCGGAGTCAGACTCCTCTGATTCACAGTCGCCGTTAGGCCCGCGTCGCGCCGTGCATAAAACCAGCCGGGCTGGTTTTATGCACCCGGCCGCCCATCGCAGCCCATGAATCAGAGGAGTCTGACTCCGTTTATGCACGCGACTGCGCCAGCGGCACGGTGTAACAGACGGCCGTTCCCTCGAGGGCGACCGTGCCGTCGTCGCGGGTCACGGTCGTCCGCACGTGCGTGACGGGTTTGTCCGCCCGCGCCTCGGTGACCTCGACGGTCCCCGTGATCGTGTCCCCAGGGCGCACCGGCGCGGTGAACCTCCAGCTCACCTCCAGGAAGACGGTCCCGGGGCCGGGCAGCTCCTCGGCGACCACGGCGTTCAGGATCGCGCTCGTGACGCCACCCTGGACGATGATCTCGCCGAACCGGGAGGCGCGCGCCGCCTCGGCGTCGTAATGGAGGGGGTTCCGGTCGCCCGAGATGTCGGTGAAACGCTCGATGTCGGCGGCGGTCACGGTTCGGGAGCGCGACGCCGTCGCGCCGACCGCGGGCGGGCTCCACATGGCTGCCACCGGGCTATTGAACCAGACCGCGGACGCGCAGCATCGCGACGATCCCGAGCGCGGGGCCGACGGCGAGTGCGGCGAACGCATAGCGCCACCCCACCGCGTCCTGCACCGTCGGAAGGAGGCGGATGGAGACGACCGTGATCAGGAACCCGATCGCCGTCTGGGCGGTCACGGCCGTCCCGACATAGGCCGCATCGGCCACCTCGGTGAGCGCCGTCGAGAACTGGGCGGAGTCGGCGATCACCGCCATGCCCCACACGAGGAGGAGCGCCACCACGACCACCGGGGACGCGCCGTAGACGGCCGCGGCCAGGAGGCAGCAGGCCCCGCTGACCGCCATCGACGCGACCGTCACCTCCACGCGCCCGCGCGTGTCCGACACCGCGCCGGCGAGCACGCAGCCGGCCAGGCCGGCGATCCCGACTGCGGCGAACGCCGTCAGCTCCACGGCGGCCCGCGAGGGATCGGAGCCGTCCGCGGCGGCGAAGCTCGCCGCCGCGTACACGGGGACCCATGTCCAGACGGCGTAGAGCTCCCACATGTGGCCGAAGTACCCGAAGCAGACCAGCCGCTGGGCACGGTCGGCGAACATCCGCCGCACGTACGCCGGCTGGAACGGCGGCGCCGCCTCGGCATACGGCCCGTCCCTGAGCGCGACCGCGCTCAGCGCGGCCGCGGCGACCGCCAGGCCGCTGGCCGCGGCGAGGACCGTCCGCCACCCCACCCCCGACGACGCGTTCAGGAGGTGCGGCGAGCCCGAGCCCAGGGCCAGCGCCCCGATCAGCGCCCCGACGGCGAGGCCGCGGCCAGAGCGAAACCACGAGGCCATCAGCTTGATCCCGGGCGGATAGACGCCGGCGAGCGCCATGCCCGTCAGGAAGCGGAGGGGCACCGCCTCGGCGAGGCCGTGTGCGACGAGGGCAACGGCGGCATTGGCCGCGGCCCCGGCGAGCGCGGCGAGGCCGATGAGCCGGGTGGGCGTGATCCGGTCGGGCAGGTTGAGGATGGCCGAGGTGAGCGCGCCGGCCGCGAAGCCGAGCTGCACCGAGGTGGTGAGCCAGGCCGCGCCCGCGGACGAGAGCCCCCAGTCCGTGGTGAGCTGCGGGACGACCGCCGACGCGGAGAACCAGAGCCCCATCGCCAGCATCTCGACCACGCAGATCAGGAGCAGCTGGCGGGTGCGGCCCGTGTCCGGTGCGG
>DASQXS010000053.1:0-7747 GCA_035639615.1 Gaiellales bacterium
GGCGGGACACCCGCCGGGAGCGGCAGCTGGTCGTGGCCGTTAGAGCGATCAGCGGCTCGCGCTCGATCCGTCGCCAAGCCGTTCGTGCACGACGCGGGCGACTGCGTCCAGTCTCAGCCCACGCCTCTCCATCTCATCGAGTGCCTCGCGAATCGGAGCTTCCTCGAGCTCCTTTGCCTCGGCGATCACGCGATCGTGGAACCAGCTACCACCGATGTGCACGATGGTCCGGCCACCATCAATCTCGAGCCAGCCTCCGCCGGCACTGAGGACGTCGATGAACTGGTCGCGGCCGCTGGTCTCCCCGGCTAGGTGCTGGTTGACGAGGCCATACAGGTCCCAGGCACGCAGGACGACGACGTTCAAGCGCGCTGCGTGTTGTGCCACGTCGTCACTCACGGGCGAACGCTTGTGTTCCAGATCGCGAGTGCGTAGCACGTTCATGACGAGCAACCCTGGCATCTCACCGACCTCCCTGCCCGCGTTCTCGCGGTGAACCTCGAGCTGGCCGACATCCTGGCGTCGGACGTCCTCGTCGATCCCCTTCGCCTCGCAGAGAGCGAAATCCACCCCACGACGGACGAGCCAGAAATCCTCGGCCTTCGCGTCGGGGCGATCCTCGGCGACATATCCTGTTCCCTCGAGGACGAGGTTGAGTGCTTCGACCACGAGGTTCTTGAATGGATCGCCCGAGAGTTCCCCGACCAAGAGCTTCCAGTGGTTGAGCCCGTCGACCTTGGCGGTCGCGGCTGCGAGTTCTCCTTTTAAATCGGCGATCTGCTGGTGGATCTCGGCCTCGCCCGGGAGCTCGAGCTCGTCCAGGTATTCGGGGAACCGATCAGGCATCTCCACACCTCGGGTGTCCCTCTGGGTGTGCCCCACGAGCGTACGGACAACACGCAATGCCCGAAAACACCGACTAGCGCGCGCGCTGGAGTGGTTCGCGGAGGGCGGGCATCCCGCACCTCGTCGCAGCTCCGCTGGCCGAATAGGAGCCTAAGCTACCAGATCCAGCAGGACGCCAGGCGGTCAGTCGCCAAGCGCGCGCTCGAGCTCTTCGATCCCACCCCGGAGCGACTCGAGCTCCCGCTTGAGGCTGGCGATCATCTCCGCCTTCGCCGGATCCGACTCCTCGGTCGGGTGGAGGTCGGCGACCATCAGCTGGATCCGCTCGAGGCTCGACCGCATCTCGGCGACCAGCTCTTGGCGTGGGTCGGGCATCGGACGTCGATCCTACGCCGCCTCCCAGGGCACGGCACGTCCTTCCCTCCGAGCTTGCAGGACGTCGACGTGCCAGTGCCCGCAGGGTCGCCACTCGCACTTGGGCTGGTCCCGGCAGAGCCACCGGCCGCTCTCAGAGCATGGACACGTCTCGTTGCCGGGTGGCTGTCAGTCCTGTCGACCGCCGGCCGTGCGCCGCGGGGCGTCGTATCGATACGATACGAACAAGGTTCCGCGACTCGTGGATCCGACGCGTGGAAGGCAGCGGATGAGACTACGAAGCGTCGCCCTCACCGCAGCTGTCACGGCGGTCGTGGTGATCGCCTCGGGGGTGGCTGGACGTGTGCCGTCGGTCCTCGGGGGGCCGGGCGCGCGACATCCACAGGTGGGCGTCATGCATCCGACCGCGAGCCGTCGGCACCCACTCGCCGCCACCCAGCCGGCGCTGCGCGCCCGCGTCGATCAGGATGATGCCGCCGAGGCGGGCGAACTCGGTGAAAAGACCGAAGCCCGGGAGTCGAACGAGGCCGATGAGTCCTCCGAACGCGGTGAGACCCGGGAAGCCGGCGAGCAGTCCGACACCCGCGAGGCGCCCGAGGCCGACGAACGAGGCGAGACTGATGAGCCGAGCGAATCGCCCGAGCGGTCCGGGTCAAACGAGGCCCCGGACCACGACGAGGGCGATAACGGCGACGGCGACTGAGCCGGCTAGTGGGCCTTGCGTGGTGTGCCCATGCGCCCGCTCCTCGCGAGCGCACCGGACGTTGACAGCTGTCAGTCGATCCCGTGCTCGGCACGCCGGCTCGGGCGATCAGTTGCTCCAAGCCGGTTGCCTGATCTCGAGCGGTGGTGGTGCCGTATTGGTGCCACCAGCCCGAAAACGCCTGCACATAGAATCCGTGTGGGCAACCGCTGAACATGCGGGAAACGACGCAGCCGTGGCGGCTCGTCGTCGCGTGGCTCTGCGGTGGCAGTGCCGAAGGTGGGAGTCGAACCCACACGGCCTCTCGGCCGCGCGATTTTGAGTCGCGTGCGTCTACCGTTCCGCCACTTCGGCGTCCCCCAGATCCTACCGGGGCGTTGGCACAGCGCTTGAAATGGGGTAGAAACATGCCCTCATGTCGGCGCCAAGCAAGGGGGGGAAGGGCGGCACCCGGTCGAGCGTGCTCGACCACCGGTTCGGGGCCGGGCCGCCGCTCACGGTCGGCGTCGAGGAGGAGTACATGCTGCTCGACTCGGCCGGCTTTGACCTGGTGTCGGGCGTCGAGCCGCTGCTGGAGGAGGCCGGGACGAGCGAGTTCGCCGATCGGCTGAAGCCGGAGCTCATGCAGTGCGTGCTCGAGTCGGGCACCGTCGTCTGCGAGGGCGTCCCCGCGGCCGAGGCCGACCTCCGCGGCATCCGCCGGTACGTGGCCGAGCGGGCTCGCGCCCGCGGCATGCGCCTCGCCGCCGCCGGCACGCACCCGTTCTCGCTCTTCGAGCATCAGAAGATTACCGCCCGCGACCGGTACCGGGCGCTGGTCGAGATGCTGCAATACATCGCTCGGCGGGAGCTGGTCTTCGGAATGCACGTCCATGTAGCCGTGCCGACGCCCGAGGCTTGCCTAGCGGTGATGGAGGGCGTCCTCATCGAGCTGCCGGTCCTGCTCGCCCTCTCGGCAAACTCGCCGTTCTGGCGCGGCGAGAGCACCGGGCTCGCCTCGACCCGGGCGATGATCTTCGCGGCGTTCCCGCGAAGCGGGCTGCCTCCCAGGTTCGAGAGCTACCACGACTACGCCGAGGCGGTGGGGTTCATGGAGGCGACCGGCGCCATCGCCGACTACACCCACCTCTGGTGGGACGTGCGGCCGCACCCGCGGTTCGGGACGATCGAGCTCAGGGTGATGGACTGCCAGACGCGCGTCGAGGACTCGGTGGCGCTCGCCGCGTACGTACAGTGCCTCGTGAAGCTCCTCCTCGACCGTTTCGAGGACGGACAGCCGGTGCTCTCCTACCACCGCATGCTGATGGCCGAGAACAAGTGGCTCGCCGCCCGCTACGGGCTCGAGGCGCCGCTCATGGACCTGGGGGCGGGGAAGCGCGTGAAGATGACGGCGCGCACGCTCGCGCGGCGGCGGCTGCGCGAGCTGCGGCCGATCGCGCGCGAGCTGGGGTGCGCCCACGCCCTCGCCCGGATCGACGTGATCCTCGACCGCGGCTCCGGTGCCGACCGCCAGGCGCAGGTCTGGAACGCCAACCACGACATCGCCGAGGTCGCGGCCGAGATCGCAGCCGCGGCCGAGGACGTGTGACGCCGGACGGTCCCCGCCCGCCTCTCACCTCCGGCGGGACGCGACGAGGACGACGAGACCGGCGAGCGCGGCGCCGGCGCCGAGCGCGAACACCGCCCCTGGGGCGACTCCGGACCAGAGCACGCCCGCGATGAGACTGGCCACGACCTCGGCGCCTCCGGTCGTGAGCCGGAACGTGCCCTGCGCGGTGGCGCGGAGGCCGGTGGGGGAGAGGTCGGCGACGAACGCCCGGGCGACGCCGTCGGTCGCCGCCATGTAGCAGCCGTACACGGCCATGAGCGGCCACACCACCGCGGTGGTGCCGGCGACCCCGAAGCCGGTGTAGACCGCGGCGAACGCGACGAGGCCGGCCCCGAGCAGGCGTTGCCGCCCGACGCGGTCGGACAGGTGGCCGAGCGGCCAGGAGAGGCCGGAGTAGAGCGTGTTGTAGAGCGCGTAGGCGAGGACGACCCCGGTCGCTGAGAGGCCGAGGTCGCGAGCGCGGAGGAGCAGGAAAACGTCGGCGGAGTTTCCGAGCGAGAAGACGACCCATGCGGCGGCGAAGACCCAGAAGGCCCGCGGGAGGCCGCTGCGGCCTGCCGCTGCCTCCTCCGCCGGGGCCGGCGCGGGCCGCGGCGCGGCCTCGCGCACCGCCCGAAGTGCGACCATCGTGAGCGCGGCGGGGACGATCGCGAAGGCGATGACCTGGCGGAGCGACAGCCCGGCGGCGAGAAGGGCGAGGGCGATGAGTGGCCCAAACGTCGCTCCGGCGGAGTCCATGAAGCGGTGGAACCCGAACACGGTGCCCGACTGGTCGGGGTCGGACGAGTCGCGCAGGAGCGCGTCGCGCGGTGCCGTCCGCACGCCCTTGCCGATCCGGTCGAGAACGCGCGCGCCGAGAACCCAGCCCCATGCCGGGGCGAGCGCGACGAGGGGCTTGGCTACGTTCGAGAGCGTGTAGCCGGCCCACACGAAGGGGAGGCGGCGATGGATCCGGTCCGAGCCGCGGCCGACGACGTAGCCGACTACCTGGGAGGCGGCGCCCGCCGCTCCCTCGACGAGGCCCACCGCGGCCGCCGGCGCTCCCAGAGTGACGACCAGAAAGAGGGGCAAGACCGGGTAGAGAAGCTCGGATGCGGCGTCGTTCACGAGGCTGGTCCAGCCCATCGCCCACACGTTGGCGGGGAGTCGCCGGGCGCGCCCGACGCGCTCGCCGGCGGCCCCGTCGATCCCGGATGGGGCCATCCGGGGCAGGCTATAGACTGGCCGCCGTCGGCGACCCCAGGTGGAAGGATCAGCTATGACACTCGCTCCGGAGTACAGCGGGAGGACTGCCATGGACAAGCAGGAGGTCATCGAACGGTGCAGGCGTGACAGCGTCGCGTTCGTCCGCCTGCAGTTCACCGAGCCCTATGGCGCCGTGAAGAACGTGTCCATCCCCGTCGACGAGCTCGAGAAGGCGCTCGACAACGAGCTGATGTTCGACGGCTCCTCGATCCGCGGGTTCAAGCGGATCGAGCAGAGCGACATGTACTTCCTCCCGGACCCGAACACGTACGCCGTCCTGCCCTGGCGCGGCACCGACACCGCCCGCACGGCCCGGCTGATCTGCGACGTGGCCGAGCCCGACGGCGAGCCGTTCCCCGGCGACCCGCGCACGAACCTGCGGCGGGTGCTCCAGCAGGCCGCGGACCTGGGCTACGCGATGCACGTCGGCCCCGAGGCGGAGTTCTTCCTCTTCAAGCTCGACGAGCACGGCAACCCGACGGTCGACCCCCACGACGCGGCCACCTACTTCGACGTCGCGCCCGTCGACCGGGGCGAGGACTGCCGCCGCGACATCGAGGTGACGCTGCAGCAGATGGGATTCGAGCTCGAGGCGGCCCACCACGAGGTCGCGATCGGGCAGCACGAGATCGACTTCCGCCACGCCGACGCCCTTGCGACCGCCGACAACCTGATCACGTTCCGAATGGTCGTGAAGACGATCGCGGCCCGCCACGGCATGCACGCGACGTTCATGGCAAAGCCGCTCCACGGCGAGAACGGGTCCGGGATGCACGTCAACCAGTCGCTCGCCCGCGGGGACGAGAACGCCTTCCTGGACGAGTCCGACGACCTGCAGCTCTCCAAGGAGTGCCGCGCATACATCGCCGGCATCCTCGAGCACATCCCGGCGATCACCGCCGTGGCCAACCCCACCGTCAACTCGTACAAGCGGCTGCTCCCCGGCTACGAGGCCCCGGTCTACATGGCCTGGTCGCCCGGCAACCGGTCGGCGGCGATCCGCGTGCCGGCCAAGCGCGGCCGCTCGACCCGCATCGAGCTGCGGACGCCGGATCCGACCGCGAATCCGTACCTGGCGCTGGCCTGCATGCTCGAGGCCGGGCTCGACGGCATCAAGCGCGGCCTCACGCCGCCGCCGCCGGTGAACAAGAACATCTACGACCTGAGCGAGGAGGAGTCGGGAGAGCTCGGCATCGGCAGCCTTCCGCACGACCTCTCCCACGCCCTCGATGCCCTGGAAGGCGACGCGGTCATGCGTGAGGCCCTCGGCGACCACATCTTCACGGAGTACGTCCGCCTGAAGCGCGAGGAGTGGGCCGCCTACAACGAGCAGGTGCATGAGTGGGAGATCAAGCAGTACATGGATCGCTACTGACCCATCCGGGTCAGTTCCATGCACAGCGCGACCCACTGGGGCCAGGCGTCGCGTATGCGCGTACTCGCATACCCGACGCCTGGCCCCGTTATGGCACCCGAGCGCCCCTGACCCGGACCCAGCCCGCGCCACATCCCTGGCTCAATGCCCAGCCCGCGCCAGGAGCACGGTTAGCGCCGTGTACAACAGGACGCCGGCGATGAACACGGTCGCCGCCCGCGGGACCCGGGCGGCGAACGCGGCGACGACCGCACTCACGCCCAAGCCCAGGCCGATCCAGGCCCAGGAGAGGATGCCGCCGTCCGACGCCCGCCGCAGGGTCGGCGCGTAGTACGGGTCGAACGCGTAGAAGCGTGCCAGGACGAGCGCCGCGCATAGGGAAGGGACGAGCCAGAGCCCCGGCACGGCGGCGATGCGGACCCCGAGGCGCGGCCAGGCCGCCGCAACGAGGAGGACGGGGGCCGCCGCGAGAAGGGCGAGAACCGTCACCGCGATCAGCGGTCCCTCGTAGGCCGGGCCACGTCCCGGCACCTCGCCGACCTGGATGATCCGCAGCGCGTCGGCGGTTTCGTAGGCCGTGGCCGCCGCCAGCAGCCCGATCAGGCCGAAGACGGCGACGGAGGCGGGCAAGCCGGCGGCGTGATGCGTCACGCTCCATCTCATAGCACAAATGCTATGCAAAAATCGCGCGCCGGGCCAGAAACTCACGTGAGTGTCCATCTTCGGAGCCGAAATGCGCTGCTAATATAACGCAGACGTAAGATTTTCGAGATGGCCGTTCACACTCCCACCCGCTTTCGCATCGGCGAGCTCGCCCGCCGCGTCGGGGCGACCCCGCGGACCGTGCGCTACTACGAGGAGCTCGGCCTCCTGGGCGGCCGGCCCCGCCCGCGCGGGGCCCACCGTACGTACGACGAGGCGGACGAGGCCCGCCTGCGCGAGCTGATCCGCATCCGCGACCTGCTCGGGCTGTCGCTGACCGAGGTGCGGGCGTGGGCCGAGGCCGAGGCTGCCCGCGCCGCCCTGCGCGAGCGCTGGTACGGGGATCCAAGCCCGGAGGACCGCGCGCAGATCGCCGCGGAGGGCTTGCGCCACGTCGACACCCAGATCGCCCTGGTCCGTTCTCGGCGCACCGCGCTCGAGGAGCTCGAGGACGAGCTGGTTGCGAGCCGGCGCCGGGTGCGGGCGGTCCTGGATGAGCTCACCGAGGCGCGCCGGTGACGGCGGCGGCCCAGACCGGCACCGACCGGTACAAGTGGGTCGCGCTCTCGAACACGACGATCGGGATGCTGATGGCGACGATCAACTCGTCGATCGTCCTGATCGCGCTTCCGGACATCTTCCGGGGAATCCACCTCGATCCGCTCCGGCCGGCGAACTCGAGCTACCTGCTGTGGATGATGATGGGGTTCCTGGTGGCGACGGCGGTTCTGGTCGTGAGCTTCGGCCGGATCGGCGACATGCACGGCCGCGTCCGCATGTTCAACCTGGGCTTCGCGGTCTTCACCGCGAGCTCGATCGCGCTCTCGCTCACCTGGATGGACGGCTCGGCCGGGGCGCTCTGGATGATCGCGCTTCGGATCGGCCAGGGGAT
>DASQXS010000054.1:0-7638 GCA_035639615.1 Gaiellales bacterium
TCATGAGCGACCTCGGCGGCGTGCGCGACTTCCTCGGCCGAGCACCGCTCTCGACGCGTGTCGTCGCCGTTCCGCGCCGCGCCGCCTGACGCCTTCGCGGCCGGCTGGACTACCGCACCATCAGGTACGCCGTCGCCACGACGGCCATCGTGACCGCCAGAGTGCCGGCGACGATCGCCGCCGCCCGCCACACGCTCTCGGCCTGCACTGGTCGGCGCCGGAAGCTTTCAGCCCGCGGCCGCCGCTCGGTCATGGTGCGCTTCCGAGCAGTCGCTCGATCCGGCCGAGCTCGGAACCGATGGCTGCCTCCGCGGACGGCTCGTCACCGGCGCCGACCCGTGATCCGGGCGTCGTGATGAGTCGGCCGAGCGCGATCAGGGCGCGGGGGTCGCAGCTCGGGCACCGCTCGACGGCCACTGCGATCCGCTCGACGGCATCGGCGTGGGATGCCAGTCCCCGGATCGGCGGGACGGCCGAACACCGGACCGACGTGAGGGTGGGAGCGGCTCTGGCGAGCTCGAGGTCAGCCCGCAACGCCTTGGCCAAGCCGCGGCGGTGGCGCAGCGATTCCAGCTCACGGACACGTGCGGCTACCGCCCGGCTGACCGCATCCGCGCGCCGCTGCCATCCGAAGCCGGCCTCGATCAGCGCGTCGGCCGATCGGTCGCCCCGGTCGCGCACGACGGCGCCGACCACCGACACGATCACGGTCCCGGCTAGGGCCAGCGTGGAAGCCGCGATCAGGAAGCTCCCGGCCGGCGCGGCGACGAGCGCCGCGGATCCGGCGACGACTGTGAGGGCGGCGAGGGCACGTCGCTGGCGGCGGGCCATCTGCTGGGTCCTGCGGGCGGACACGAGCTCGGCTCCCGGCCATGTATACGCTGCCATCACCCCGTCTCGGAAACATGATCGCAACGGCGTCCCGGCCTCGCATTGGGGATTTCAACCCAGCCGGTGGTTCCGGTCGGACGGTAGACTCTGGACGAAGCAGTGACCGCGATCACTTGGCGCGACCGGATCGGGCGTCGACCCAGTAGCGGGCGGTCGCGGCAGGCGGGATCCTCGCTCGGCCTGTACTGGCGGGTGTTTGCCGCCAACGCCGCGATTCTCGCCCTGGTCGTCGTACTGCTCGCCCTCACGCCGGTGACGGTCGACCGCCGGGCGACCCAGGGGCAGGTTGTCGTGCTTCTGATCGGCCTCGTGGTGATGCTGCTCGCCAACGCCTGGCTCCTGCGGTTCAGCCTCGCGCCGCTCCGGCGGCTGGCAGAGCTCATGACGGTCGTCGACGTGCTCGAGCCCGGCCGGCGCCTCGATGCCGCGGCTCCCGCCGAGGTCGCCGCGGTGATCGCGACGTTCAACTCCACGCTGGACCGGCTGGAGAGCGAACGGCGCACGAGCATGCATCGAGTGCTCTCCGGTCAGGAGCTGGAGCGGCGCCGGATCGCCCAGGAGTTGCACGACCAGATCGGCCAGAACCTCACAGCCGTCGTCCTCGAGCTCAAGCGTGTCGGCGAGTTGGTCGACCCCAGCGAGGCGGAGGCGCTGGCGGACGCCCAGGAGCTTGCCCGCGAGAGCCTCGACGATCTGCGCCGGATCAGCTACGAGCTTCGGCCGGTGGCACTGGATGATCTCGGGCTCGCGCCGGCGCTCGCCGCGCTCTGCACGGGGATCGCCAAGCGCACCGGAATCCGTGTCGTCTACGAGCCACCGGGGAATCCGCTCGCACTCGACCACCAGACCGATCTGGCCGTCTATCGCATCGCCCAGGAAGCCCTGACGAACGCCGCTCGGCATGCGGACTGCTCGACCGTCCGCGTCGAGCTGCGGGTGGTCGAGGACGCCCTGGTACTGAGGGTGGCGGACGACGGCGTCGGCACGGCGGGCCGGTCACCCGGGGGCGGCATCCGCGGCATGCGGGAGCGCGCGCTCGTCGTCGGCGGCTCGTTCGAGATCCGCTCGCCTCCCACCGGCGGCACCGAGGTCCGACTCCGGGTCCCGTCGAGCGGGACAGACCCATGAGCGTGTCGGGCCGCGCAGGGATCCGCATCCTCCTCGCCGATGACCATGTCGTCGTCCGGCGCGGCCTGCGGATGGTGCTCGACGCCGAGCCCGACATGACTGTTGTGTGCGAGGCGGACAACGGGCTCGACGCCGTGAACGCCGCGGTCCGCCAGGAGGTCGATCTGGCGGTGCTCGACGTGTCGATGCCCGGCATGGGCGGCCTGCAGGCGGCCCAGGAGCTGGCGCGGCGTGTGCCGCATGTCCGCACCCTCATCCTGTCGATGCACCACAACGACCAGTACGTCGCCGAGGCGCGTCGCGCCGGGGCGGGGGGATACGTCCTCAAGTCGCAGGCCGACAACGACCTCATCCTCGCGTGCCGGGCGGTCATGCGCCGAGACCCCTTCGTGTCCCCGGACGCGGATCACCCCGGAGCTCCCGACACGTCTGGGGTTGGGCAGGAGCGACCGTGGCTGACGCCGCGCGAGTCGCAGATCCTCGCGCTCGTGGCCGAGGGCTACACGACGCGGCAGATCGCAGACATGCTGGTGATCAGTCCGCGCACCGTCGACCGCCACCGCGACAACCTGCTCGCGAAGCTCAACCTGCGCAACCGCATCGATCTCACGCGATACGCGATTCGCACCGGCCTCGTTGCCCCCTGAGCCGGCCGGCCGACGCCGCGGCGGCTACCCGGGCTGGGCTGCCTCCTCGGCGAGCCGCTTCTCACTGATCCGGATCGCCTCGTCCCAGCGGCGCTTGCCGAACCGCCCCGAACGTTCCCGCCCCTGCATCGCAAGTGCGCGGATCATTCCCGATTTGGTGGTGTCGTGACACTCGGCCGCCGCCATCGTCAGCAGGTCGGCGGCGCGCTTGTCATTCCCCTCGCCAAGCAGGCGGCGCGCCTCTTCGATCATCTCGGTCACTGCGTCCACAATCCACCTCCATCGCCAAGAGCCTCGGCATCGGTGTGTTTTGCGGCGCTTTCGTGGCCGAGCGCGCCGCCGGCTCGGATGGCTGGAGCCCGCCCGGCACACTGCGTCCAGGGCCAGACTCGTCCACGAGTGCTCGGCGCTCACGAGCGAGGCGAGCGTAGCAGCCCGATTCCCGCCGGACGGCTCGGGCTCGGCGGATGGGTCGAAACCCCCACGGCGACCGCCGATAGCCTGACCGTGATGTCCGGCGGCTCCAGAGCGGCGCCCTGGCGGGTCGTCGACGGCCCGGAGCGGACGACCGGGGCCGGCGTCGACGGCGAGGCGTGGGCCTTCACGCTTGAACGTGGCGGTACGCGGCGCCCCCTGATCGTGGTGGTCTCCCGGCGGGCCCTCGATGCGGACCCCGCACAACGGATGCCCACCAGGACGCGCGAGGCGATCGCGACGCGTGGTCGGAGCGAGGCCGAGACCGCCGCTTGGACGGACGATCCGCCGCCGTGCCTGATGCTGGGCCGGTCGGGCTACCTCAATCCTCCGCCGTCCCTGCTGCAGCAACCCGGCACATAGCGCGCGGCGCGGAACCCGGGCCGGGCTTTCGGTGTCCAAGCAGCATGCCGCGACTTCGGATGCTGCTCACCCGTTCGGTCGTGACGGCGGCGCTCGTTGGCGGCTGCGGCGGCGCCGCGAGGCCGGGCGGCCCGCCTTCAGATCGCGGCCCTGATCCGGCGGCCCCGATGGTCGCCGCCGGGTCGTACGACGTCGTCGCACCGGTGCTCTACCTGAGGCGGGCGGGGAGGCCGCTGGCCTGCCTCGACGTCCTCGAGTCGCTTCCGCCGGCCGGCTGCGGAGGCGTGGCGGTGAAGGGATACGACTTCGGGAGTGTGGCCGGCGTGGTCCGGTTCGGCGCCATGGGCTGGCAGACCCCGCCTCTGCGTATCACCGGGACGTGGGACGGCGATGCGCTCCAGGTGACGGGCGTCGCTCGAGCTGCGACGCCGTCGTCGGGGCCGAGCCCGCCGGCTAGGTGCGAGCATTCCACTCGCGCCGGCATCGCGCTGGGCCGAGCGATCGCCCGACGACCCGCACGCATCCATCTCCTCGAGCTCTCGCCGTGCAGGTCCAAGGTGTGGGTCCTCGTCGCCGCAGCCGACGAGGCCACGGTCTCGTATCTCCGCGACCACTTCGGCCGACGCGTTATCGTGCGCGGCTGGCTGCGGCCCGCGCGGCAGGCCTGACCGAGGCTGCGCCGGCGACCGCCGCAGCTCATCTTCAGCGTCCCTTCATCTTCGACGCGGATGATGTAGGTGTGCGGGTGCTTGTCGTAGAGGACGACGTGCGCATGGCGGCCGCTGTGCGCCGTGGTTTGGGCTGGGAGGGGATCGTTGCCGACGTGGCGGTGGACGGCGATGAGGCCCTGCGAATGACGCGCGCCGGCACGTATGGCGCGGTCGTCCTCGACGTCGTGCTGCCGGGGATGGACGGGTTCGAGACGTGCCGGCGGCTGCGGGAGGACGGCATGTGGGCACCGATCCTGATGCTGACGGCGCGTGATGCGGTCGACGATCGCGTCCGCGGCCTGGACGAGGGCGCCGACGACTATCTGACCAAGCCGTTCTCGCTCGCGGAGCTGCTGGCGCGGCTGCGGGCGCTGGCAAGGCGGGCGCCGGCTGAGCGGCCGGCGGTGATGGAGGCCGGCGACCTGCGGCTGGATCCGGCGTCTCACCGCATCTGGCGCGGCGCCGAGGAGATCGCGCTTTCGCGACGGGAGTTCGCACTTCTCGAGACGTTCATGCGCCGTCCCGGGGTGGTGCTGAGCCAGGCGCAGCTCTTCGAGTCGGCCTGGGACCTGGGGTTCGGGCAGCGCTCCAACGTCGTCGAGGTGTATGTGCGCTGCCTGCGCGAGAAGATCGACCGCCCGTTCGGCGTCGCATCGCTGGAGACGGTGCGAGGTGTCGGCTACCGGCTCCGCGCGGACGGTGGCGTCTGAGCAGGCTCCCGATCCGCGTCCGCCTCACGGCGGCGTTTGCGGCAGCGATGGTCGTCGTCCTGCTCGGCGCGGGATGGTTCGTGTACGCGCGCCTGCGCGCGGATCTGAACGAGCGGATCAACGCCAGTCTCGTCGCCAGGGCGGACGCGGTCTCGGCGCTTTCGGGGCAGCGCCCGGCGTCGCTCGAGACGCTGGCCACGTCCGGTCTGGTCGAGCCGGGCGAGAGCTTCGCCCAGATCCTCAGCCTCGATGGGCGGGTCGTCGACCACGCCGGTGGCGCAGCGTCGCCGGTGCTCACCGCAGCCGACCTCGTCCGCGCGTCGCGCGCCAGCGTCTTCACGGAACGGGAGGTGCAGGGCACGGATGGGACGGCGCGGGTGCTCGCCCGGCCGCTCGTGGACGGCGGCACCCGCACGGTCGTCGTCGTCGGGCAGGCGCTCGACGACCGCGACGAGGAGCTCGCGGGCGTCGTCCGCTCGTTCGCGGTCGGCGGCCCGATCGCGGTAGCGCTCGCCTCTGCGATCGGGTATCTACTCGCGATGTCGGCGCTTCGACCCGTCGAGGCCATGCGGCGCCGGGCGGGCGAGGTGGCGCTCACCGGCGACCCCGAGTGGCTCCCACTGCCGGCCGCCCGCGACGAGGTGCGCCGCCTCGGCGAGACGCTCAACGAGATGCTCGATCGCCTGCGCCGGGCCTCCGCACGCGAGCGTCAGTTCGTCGCCGACGCCAGCCACGAGCTGCGAACGCCGATCGCCGTCATCAAGACCGAGCTCGAGGGCGCGCTCCGCGCGGGGAACCACGCCCCGCAGGTCCACGCCGCGTTGGTGGCCGCTTCGGAGGAATGCGACAGCCTGGCGCAGCTCGCAGACGATCTGCTCGTCATCGCCCGCGCGGCCGACGGCGAGCTCCCGGTGCGACCTGAGCCGCTCGCCGCCGCAGCGCTCCTCGAGTCGGTGCGCGTGCGGTTCGCCGACCGGGCGCAGAGGCAAGGGCGGCGGATCGACGTCGCTGCGAATGCCGACGTGCGCTTCCGGGCCGATCCGCTCCGTCTGCGCCAGGCGCTCGGGAACCTGGTCGATAACGCCCTGCGCTATGGGGCGGGGGACATCCTGCTCGCCGCTGAGCGTGAGGAGACGGCGGTGCGGCTCGAGGTCTCCGACCAGGGCTCCGGGTTTCCGCCCGAGATCGCCGAGCGCGCGTTCGAGCGCTTCACCCGCAGCCGCGGGGCACGGAGCGCACCCGGCGCGGGCCTCGGAATGGCGATCGTGAGAACCATCGCCCAGGCCCACGGCGGCGAGGCCGCGATCGTCCCGGGCCCGCGCACCATGGTGCGCGTGTCGCTTCCCGACCCGGCCTGACGCCGTTTTCAGCCGGGTTTCAGCTGGGCCGCCTAGGGTCGGGCATGACGGTACGTGAGCCATGTCCGCGTATCGGGCGGGCCGTTCGGGAAGGGGAGAGGTCATGATCAAACCTGCATTGGCCGCAGCTGCCGCGGCTGCGGCTGCGCTCGCGGTGTGGACGCCATGGGCCACGATCGCGGGGCGGTCGCACCCCGCGGCGTACGAGCCGCACCTCAATCCGAAGAGCTTCTCCCTCGATATCGACAACCCGTACTTCCCGCTCCCGGTGGGTCGAACCTGGGTGTACCGGGGGATGAAGGACGGGAAGCCGCAGGTCGACCGCGTGACGGTCACACCGAGGACCAAGGTCGTTGCCGAGGGCATCAGGGCCCGCGTCGTCAGTGACGTGGCCACCCATCGGGGGAAGCTGCTCGAGAAGACGTTCGACTACTACGCCCAGGACAGCCGCGGCAACGTCTGGTATGTGGGCGAGGACACGACGGAGTACCTGCCCAACGGACGCAAGGACACGTCGGGCTCGTGGCAGGCCGGCGTGAACGACGGAGAGCCCGGGATCATCATGCTCTCTGATCCCCGGATCCCGGACGCGTACCGGCAGGAGTACCTCAAGGGCGAGGCCGAGGACACCGCGTGGATCGTCAACCGAGGCGGGTCGCTCTCGGTGCCGTTCGGCTCGGTTCACGACGTCTTGACGTCACTCGAGTTTGCCCGGATCGAGCCCGGCGTCGTCGACCGGAAGATCTACGCTCCGGGCGTCGGCATCGTGGCCGAGAAGGCGCTGACGGGCCCGCCCGAGACGTCGACGCTCGTGCGCATGACGGGATAGCCGCATAAACGGAGTCAGACTCCTCTGATTCAACGGGACGCTCTGGGCGGCCTGATTTCATGCACCCGCCTGCCCTCGCAGCCCATGAATCAGAGGAGTCTGACTCCGTTTATGCACGTGAGCACCCCTGAGCTGACACCTCACTCTGAGATGAGCTCTCACGAGCGGCCGCGCGGTGCCCTCCATACGGTTGCGGCGATACCGATCACGACGAGGACGATGATCGCACGGAGGAGCCAGTGTGGCCCGCCCAGCGCTCTCGGCAGAAAGAGGCCGATAGTCGCGGCGTCGATCATCGCTGGTTGGGGCCGCCGACGCTTGCGTGGGTGAGGCGGGGCAGGTACCAGTTCCAGCGGCCGAGGAGCTTCATTGTCGAGGGGAGCAGCACGACCCTGACGACCGTCGCGTCGATGGTGATGGCGGCCGCAAGGCCGACGCCAAGCTGCTTCATCTGGAGGGTACGGAGCGCCGCGAAGACGCAGAACACGCTGATCATGACAAGGGCGGCGCTGGTTACTACACCGGCGG
>DASQXS010000055.1:0-24344 GCA_035639615.1 Gaiellales bacterium
CAGCGGCTCGACGTCCCCTTCCCGCCGTTCCAGCCTGAGTCAGACGGGTCGCAGGCGATGTCTCCGGCGGCCGCGATCACGGGGTCGCCGGCGCTCGAGGTGTGCGCCATCGCAACGTGTGTCCGCACCGGCGTTGCGCCCGCTGCCGAGCCCAATCCGCTCGCGGCCACCGCGACCAAGGCCACGGCCGCGGCCTTCAGCTCCCTGATCATCCACCCACCCCAAGCGTCTTTCAAGCCACCTGCGTTTGCGCAAGCGTCAACTAGTGAACACTACAGAGGACAAACAATCTGTGTCAAGCTGACCGCGGCCGCGGTGTGGCCCGCACCGCGGAGCGGCGCTCGGCCGGCGGCGGGGCCAGTGCCGGGCGGCCCTCGAGTTCGGCGGGCGTGTAGAAGCGCTCGGCAACCCCGCGCGTGCGGTCGAGCACCTCGGCGACGGCCTCGGCCGCCAGCCGCTCCCGCCACGCCCATGCGTTGGCCCGGCTCTCCATCGGCTGGAAGGCGGTACGGCCCAGGCCGACCCGGCCCCAGGCCGTGGCGCGGTGCGCCGGCCCGGCGAGGCAGCCGCTGCGCACCGTCGCTTCGGCGGCGCGGTTCCAGACGACGCCGTCCAGCCGCTCGTAGAGGTCGCGGAACCCGGCGAGGGGATCGACTGCCAGGTCCTCGTAGCGGACGACGATGAACCGGGGGTTTCGGGCGATCTGCTGGTCCATGGCGGCATGCACGAGTCGCCACAGAAGGGCCGCGTGGGCGATGGTATCCACGGGCTCCGCGGCGGCCTGCGCGATCTCGTCCGCCTCGCGGGCGAGGTAGCGCTCGATCAGCTCCGGCTGGGCGGCGATGTCCGGCAGGCTGTCGCTCCAGCCGGTGCCGATCCGGGCCATGCTTGACACGATCCCGGCCGGGTGGCGCACCAGCAGGACGACCTGGCAGTCGAGCCGCTCGGCCATCCACTCGGCTGCGAAGACCATGTACGGGTCGTCGATCAGCGGCCGCAGCCGTCTGACGCGGCCGTGGGAGAACGCCGCGGCGTACTTTGCCATCTTCGCGAGGTCGTAGATGCCCCGGTTGGCCCTGAGCTCGTCTACGAGGTGGTAGCGCAGCCGCAGCATGTCCTTGAACCCGGCCACGTACTCGGCCTCGTTGTGCGGGCCGACATATTGGTAGGCCCGTGGCGCAGGCACGCGGAGGATCCCGGGCGTGAGCCCGGGCGGATGGCGCCGGTTGAACGGCTCGTTGATATGGACGACGCTGCCGCAGCCCGCAAGCATCTTGGAGACCCAGCTGCCCCCGGAACGCGCCATGCCCGTGACCAAGATCGGTCGGCCCACACTTCTCCAATCCGTAACCACTTCCGGAGTACGAGGGCCGCGCCCCCGCTGTCCAGCGGGCCGTGAGCGCCAACCTGGGCGTGGCCCACGCCGCCCGGAGTGCCCGAGCTTCGAACGTACACGCGCTCCCGGGGGCCGTCAAGACGCGCTCACCACGGCGTTCGGTAGAGGACTTCGACGGCGAGCGCCTGCGCGGCCAGGAGGGCCAGGACGGCCTCCGGGCGCGCCGTTCGCATCGCCGGTGCGGCAGCGACGGCGGCAAGCGGAGTCATGAAGAGCCAGATCCGCTCGACCTCGGCCTTCGTGTACCCGGAGACGGACGCCACGGCCACGATCGCGGCGAGCGCGAGCGCCGGGGCGAAGCGGGTGGCGATGCTGCGCACCAGCCCGAAGAGGGTGGGGAGCCCCAGGGCGAGGCCGAACGCGGCGGCGTCGGCGAAGAGCCAGTACCAGTACGGCCGCCGGTGCCCGGCGCCGTGGAAGTACCTGGCGCCGGTGGCCCGGTAGGCGGCGATCGGGTCGTACCCGCTCGCCGCCCACAGAAGTCCGTAGAGGACGACGGCCGCGAGCGCGGCGCCGGCCGCGAGGCGGACGGCGGGCCCGAGCCCGCGCCGGCGCCAGACGACGAGCGCCGCCCAGGCCGGAACCGCCGCGAGCGCGTAGGAGAGGAACGTCGCCGCCGCCGCGGCCGCCGATCCGAGGACGACGCGGCCGCGCACGCAGAGAAGGGCGGCGCCGGTGGCCGCAAAGGCGAAGACGGCGTCCATCGACGTGGCGCTCTCGATCAGGACGGACGGCGCGAACATCCAGACAACGGCGGCGAGGAGCGCCGTCGGCTCGTCGAGGAGCGCCCGCGCGAGCAGCCACGTGAGCGGCGCGGTGGCGGCGCCGAGCACGAGGACGAGCACGACCTCGGGCCAGGCGCCGGGAAGGCCGACCTGGGCCAGGAGGCCGGCGATCAGCGTCGGGCCGGGCGGGTGCCCCGCCGCGTGCTCCGGGAGGATGTGGATGAGGTGCGGGTAGTCGCGCAGGAACCCGGCCGGGTCGGCCCGGTAGACCGGCACGGCGGCGATGTACTCGTTGTGCCGCTCGGGGCCCGTGAACGGATAGGCCAGCTCGTCGGGCCCGCGCCGGGACACGTTGGCCGCGGCCCGCGAGGCGAGCGCGAGAAGGAACGTCGAGACCGCGATCCAGCGGGGGCGGCGAAGCAGCAGGACGGCCGCCGCCACGCAGGCGCCGAGGCTCGCGCCCGAGACGATCGTCCACACCGACACGAACGGCTTCGATGTGGCGAGGAAGGGCGAGTGGATCGCCGCGGCGAACGCCGGGCGGGCGCCCGGCAGGGTCGCGCCGAGGGCCATCGCGGCGGCGAGGAAGGCGATCGTCGCGAGCTCGAGACGGCGCGCGCTCAGGAGTGAGCCGATCACCCTCCCGGGCCGCGGGTGACCCACGCCCCCCAGGCGAGCGTGAGCGCCATCGCCGACTGGACCTCGCAGATCTCGCCCGCCCGGGCCAGCTCGGCCGCGCGGGCGAAGGGCATCCGGACGAGCTCGATGCCCTCCGCGCGGGCGTGGGTGGCGGCGCCGAAGCGGACGCCGCGGGCGAGGAAGACGAGGCCCTCGAGCGACACGTGCGCCGACGATGAGTAGAAGCCGCCGACGCGTTCGAGGGCGCGCGCCTCGCCGCCGACCTCCTCGCGGAGCTCGCGCAGCGCAGCCGCGCGCGGGTCCTCGTCGGGGTCGATCGAGCCCGCCGGGGTCTCGAGCGGATGGGCGCGCACCGGGTGGCGGTACTGGCGGACGAGCACCGTCTCGCCGTCGTCTGACACCGGCACCACCCAGACGGCCCTCGGCGTGTCCAGGTAGGCGTACTCGCGCGCATCTGAGAATCGGTCGAGGACGACTCGCCGCCACGGCGACTCGTGCAGCGTCTCGGACGCCACCGGCTCCGGACGGGCGCGCGGGGCGAACGGGGCGACTGCGGGCTCGGCGAGAAGGGCCGCGGTCGCCGGCGCCCGGCCCGCGTCGATCCGGAGCAGGTCCTCGGCCACGTCCACATCGGCAACGGGATCGAGCAGCTCCACGGCGAGCCCGGCGGCCCGCGCTGCGGTGGTGGTCTGGTCGAGGACGGCGCCGGTCGACCAGGCGACGCGCTCGAACACGGCCGGGTGGAAGGTGCGCATGCCGATCACGCAATAGCCGCCGTCGAACGACGGCGCGAGCACGAGATCGGCGCGGGATTCGAGTCCGGCTGCGATCACCTCGGCCGGGATGCCCGGCGCGTCGCCGGAGACGAGGAGCGCCCCCGCCGCGACCGCGCCGGCGAGCGCGTCGGCGAGCCCGGATCCGTCCTGGGCGACCACGGGAACGTCGGGGAACGCCCGCTCGAGCACGGGCGCGTCGGCAGCCGGGCACAGGAGCCCCGCTCCGGGGTCGACCGTCCTCGCGGCCGCGAGCACGTCGGCCAGGAACGCCTCGGAGAGGCGGGCCGCCAGCTGCAGTCCGATCGGCGGGCAGAGCCGCGTCTTGGCGTGACCGGGCACCGGCGCCTTGGCCGTGATCAGGACGGTCACCGCGTCCTCCAGGCCACCCCGAGCATGTGCCATCCCGCCGCCGCCCTCGCCCGGAGATCGGCGGACACCTTCGAGCGACCCCCGTTTCGCGTCCGGTAGTCCACCGGGACCTCCCGGATGCGGGGGCCGCGGCGGACGACGGCGTGCCGGCTGGCGATCGGGCAGACCAGCCGCGGCACCTGGGCGGGGATGTCCGAACCGTCGCCGTCGAGGAAGACGAGGATATCGGCGCCCGCGGCGTGGCGCGCGCCGCTCAGGCAGGCACGGCCGTAGCCGCTCCGTACCACGCCCGCGATCGCCTGCTGCTCGTTGAGCGCGGGGATGACGGCGGCGACCCGGGCCGTGCCCGTGAATCGGCCTGCCTCCCGACCGGAAGGCTCGATCACGCTCACCTGATGTTGCGGACGACGTCCGCCCCGGCCGGGAGCCCCGCGGCGACGCGCAGGAAGCGCTCCGCGGCGACGTGGAGCGGCGCAGTCTGGCGGCTGATCAGGAGGTCGAGGTCGGTGCGGCCGCGCTCGATGGTCGGGGCGAACGGATGCAGGAACGCGCCGTCGGCGGTGATGGTGAGCTCGGGCAGAACGTCCGTCGGGCCGAGCTCGACGCCCATGCCCTCGCGGTTCGCGCGGCCGCGGCGGACCACCGAACGCACGACGTGGTCCTCGTCGGGGATGCCGAGGGACCGGTGCAGGTCGCACAGGCCGCCGCAGCTCGTCCTCGGTCTGGTACTCGACCGTGGTGGCGAGCCGGACGTGGATGCCGCGTTCCAGGAGGCGTGGAATCGCCAGCATCACCTTGGCGAAGCTCTCCGGCCCGCGGAACTCGTCGTTGCGAACGGGCGAGTCCGAGTCGAGCGAGATCTGCAGGCTTGCGTCGTGGCCGACCAGCGGCTCGAGCCGCTCGAGCAGGCGCGGCGTGAACAGGGTGGCGTTCGTGAGCGCAACCGTCGGCAAGAGCCGGGCGATCTCGACGAGCGCCTCGGGGAACCACGGGAGCATGAAGACCTCGCCGCCCGTGATACCGCTGCAGGTGAGCCCGAGGTCGCGGGCGGCGGCGACGGCGTCGAGCATCGCCTCGGCCGTGAGCGCTCGCCGGCGCGCGATCCTGGGCGAGCTTTCGGTGAGGCAGTAGACGCAGGCCAGGTTGCAGTGATACGTGGCGTAGAGCCAGAGCCGGTCGCCCATCCGGCCCTCGCCGATCGCGCGCTCGATCTGCTCGCGGATCGGGCTCACCCCTCGGCTCCGGGGGGCGGGATGTCGAATGCGGTGCAGTACTGGTTCAGCATCGTGATCGTGCCTGCGAGCACGGTGAGCTCGATCAGCTGATCGTCGCGGAGGTGGTCGAGGAGGCCGGCGACGAGCTCGTCCGAGACCCCACGCGCGTCGAGCGTCACCTGGTCGACCCACGCCACGATCGCCCGCTCGCGGGGCGGGAGCATCTCCAGCGCACCCGCGTCGCAGACGGCGTCCAGCTGGCCGGGCGGGACTCCCGCCGCCAGGGCCACGGTTCGGTGCGCGGCGAGGCAGTAGCGGCAGCCGTTGAGCTGCGAGACGCGCATGATCACGAGCTCCTTCGTGGCCAGGTCGATCGAGCTCTCGTCCATGATCTGGCCGAGGAACGGCATCAGCGTCTCCATCATGTCCGGCGCGTTGGCGAACGACCGGGTCAGCGGCGATGCGCTCCCGTCAGGGCGATACCAGAGCCGCGCGAGCGGCGGCGCGCCGGCGGCGGTGGGGAGGGGGACGCGGCTCAATTGTCCCTCGCTCCCTGGCGGATCCAGCGGGCGATGAGCGCGCGCTCGGCGCGGCCGAGAAGCGTCATGCGCGACGGGTCCGGCGGGTGGATGAGGAGGTAGGAGAGCCCCGGCCGTCCCGGCACGACCCGCTCGTAGGACGGCGCCGTCGCGGCCGGCACGCGCACGAGCTGGCCGTACGCGCGCCCCGGCCGCAGGTCGAGGTATGGGTAGGCGGCCGGGTGGCACGAGACGCACTTGCGGTCGAAGATCGGCTGGATGTCGGCCCGGAACGAGACGGCTTCGCCGGCGCCGCCGCCCCACGAGGGGAGTGCGACGAGCGCCGCGCAGGCGGTCACGCCGGCACCCACGGCTAGGCCGCGCGCGCCGTGATGAAGGAGCTGACTTCGCACAGTCGGTCGACGGCCAGGAAGACCCACTTGCCGGGGAGCCGGTGGTCGATGGACGCCCGCCAGGTGCCGGCGGTCGCGCCCGGCCGGTGAAGCTCGAACACCCTCCCGGAGCCGGGGTTCACCGCCAGCGTGTAGTTCGGGTCGAGGTTCGCGCCGTTCACGGTCATCGAAAGGGACTCGCCGCCGGCGGCCGCCTTTGCGACCCTCGCGTCCCCGATCTTCGGCGTGTCGATGGCGCGGTTCGGAAGCCCGAACTCGAGGGTTGCCGTGCCGCCGGGATCGAGCGCGACGATATGCGACACGTAGATCGTGTTCGGCGCGTAGGCCTTGAGCTCGAACCTGCCGGCGGGCGCGTCGTCGAGCGTGAAGTGCCCGGTCGAGTCCGTTACCGCCACCCGGTAGTGCTCCTCGCCGCCGGGCTGGTCGGGGCCGCGGAGGAGGAGCGTGACCAGCGCGCCGGCGATCGGGTTTCGGGCCTCGTCGACGACGGTGCCGGTGATCGTGCCCGTCCCGGTCGGCGTCGTCGCCTGGGCCAGGTTGGGCAAGTTCGGCTCGCCGGGCAGCGGCAGCGTGGACGTCGGCGGGCGGCGGCCGTCCGGGCCGCGGGCGCCCTCTCGGATCCAGTCCGCGATCAGCCGGACGTCGGCCGTGGGGAGGGGGTTGGCGCGCAGCGGCATCCGCCCGCCGATCTGCGCCGCCTGTCCGAAGCCGGCCACCTTGAGGTAGAGGAAGCTCTTCTCCGGGTCGCCGACGGCGACGCGGACGTAGTTCGGGTCCTCGAGGGCGCGCGTGTTCACGAGCGCGCCGTAGGAGTGCCCGGCGGTCAGGTCGAGCGACGGGTTGACCGACGGATGGCAGCCGACGCAGCTCGCGTTGAAGATCGTCTGCACCTGCGCGTAGCTGACGCGACCGGTCGCCGCGGCGCCGGCCGGCCGTCGGCTGCGGGCCACCAGAAACACGACGATCGGCATCACGACGAGGGCGCCGATGACTGCGACCAGGATCCCACGTCGCATGGAACGGCGAACATAGCATGCGGCCCAGTGAGCGCTCTGTGATGCTGTCGAACTGGAAAGGATTGCTCCGCGCGGCCGCGGTCGCGGGCGCAATCGCCTCGGCCGGGTGCGCCGGCGGGGGCAGGCCGGCCCTGCCGGCGTCGGGCTCGACGCTCGTCGCGACGTGGATCGATCCCTCCGGCGCGGGCCGGCTGCAGCCCGGGCCGGGGGAGGCGATGGTGGCGCGCACCGCACTCGCGCCGCGGGCCCGGCTCGTCCGCCCTCTCGCCACGTTCGCCCAGCTCGCGGATGCGCACGTCACGGACGAGGAGTCTCCCGCCCGCGTGGAGATGCTCGACCGGCTGGGGCCGCCGTTCACGTCGGCGTTTCGCCCCCAGGAGGCGCTCACGCCCTTCGTGCTCGCCGCCGTCGTTCGCACGATCGACCGGCTGCACCCGAACGCCGTGTTCGAGACCGGCGATCTGATCGACAACGACCAGGAGAACGAGCTCGACCAGGCCCTGGCGGTGCTGCGCGGCGGGCGGGTCGATCCCGGGAGCGGGGGGCGCGGATACCAGGGCGTGCAAGCGGCGTCGAACCCAGATCCCCTGATCTACCGCCCCGACGTCGACGCGCCCCGCTACCCGGGCCTTCTCGCGCGCGCGGAGCGGCCGTTCACCTCGCCGGGGCTTCAAGCCCCCTGGTATCCGCTGCCGGGAAACCACGACCTGCTCGTGCAGGGGAACCTCGCGCGGACGGCCCGCACCGAGGCGGTCGCCGTGGGGTCGCGCAAGCTCCTCACCCTCGACCAGCGCGCGGTCTCCGCCGTTCGCCGTCGCCGGCTTCGGGCCGCGGTCATCGACCGCCTGCTCGCCGGCGGGCTGCCCGGCCGCGCCATCTCGGTGACCCCCGATCCGCGCCGGCGCGAGCTTCCGGCCGCCGCGGTGATCGCCCGGGTGCGAGCCGCCAGCGGTCACGGCGGCACGGGCCCGTTCATGGACGACGCCGTCGACCTGGCCCCGACGGTGCGCGCGATCCTGCTCGACACGACCCGGCGGCGCCGCGGCGCGGGCGGCATCCTGCGGCCGTCCCAGATCCGCTGGCTTGAACGCCAGCTGGCCGCGGCCGGTGGCCGCTGGGTGCTCGTCTTCTCGTCCACGCCCTTGACCGAGACGGCCGGCGCCGGGCCGGCGCGGCGCCTCCTCGACCGCGACCCGCATGTCGTCGCCGCCGTCGCCGGAGACGTGCATCGAGACTCGATCCGGCCGCGGCCCACGCCGATGGGCGGATACTGGCTCGTGACGACCTCGTCGCTCGTGGACTACCCGCAGCAGGCGCGCGCGTTCAGGCTCTGGCAGACGGCCTCCGGCGGGGTCGCGCTCCAGACGTGGATGCTCGACGCCGACCCGGCGTGGCGGCTGGCGAACGTCTCGCGCCGGCTCGCCTACCTGGACTACCAGGGCGGCCGTCCGAACGGGCTGGCCGGCACGCCCGCCGACCGAAACGCGGTGCTGTACCGCTGAGCCACATTACTCGCCGCGGATCGCGGCGGTCACCGCGGTGCGCATCGTCCCGCGGGCGACCCAGGCCGCCGCCGCGAGGGCGATGCATCCCAGGCCGGCGACGGTGACGGCGATCGCCGGTGCGCCGGCGCGCAGCGAGACGGCCGCGTACGAGGCGGCGAGTCCGGCCGCCGCCGGCCCGATCACGGTGCGCTCGGCGACGATCGCGACCGGTGTCGCCAGCACGGCGAGGAGGAGGGCCGCGCCGGCGAACACGGCCGTCACCTGCGCCCGGCCCGCGCCGCAGGCGCGCAGGACGGCGACGGCGGCGCGGCGCTCGTAGGCGGTCAGGGCGAGCATCTGCACTACGGCGTAGAGACAGACCAGCCCGTCCACCGCGGCGATGGTGCGGAGCAGGCCGGCGAGGACGCCCAGGAAGGAGGCGTTCCGGGTGGTGACGCCGCCGACGGACTCCGCCGGCCGCCCGGTGCGGTCGAGCTCGGCGGCGACGGCCGCCTTGCTGGCGCCGCCGGCGACGCGCACGACGGTCGTGCCGCCGTGGAAGTCGCAGATCGAGATGCGCGGCTGGGCGTAGGCGATGCGGCCGTCGTTGTCGAGTACGCGCACGACGCCAACGACGCGGAAGCGGCCCTCGTCACCGTCGGGGAACTGGGCCGCGAGCGTTGCGCCGGGGCGAAGGCCGAGCGCCGCTGCGAGCCCCTCGCCCACCTCGACCTCCCCCGGATGGACGGCCCGCCGCCCCGACGCCAGCGGAGGCGCCTCGAACTGGAGCCGGTCGCCGCAGTAGGCGATGAGCTGGAAGGTCTCGCCGAGCCGGTAGGAGTCGGCGACGTCGACGGTGAAGCGCTGGGCGGCGGCGGCGACGCCGGGGAGCGCGGCGATCCGGTCGAGGCCGGGCGCCGAGCCGTGCGCCGTCAGCTGGTAGCGCTTGCCGACGGAGCCCGGGTCGTGCTCGAGCGCGTCGAGGAGCGACGCGAGCGCCAGCATGAGGAGGACGACGGCGGCCGACGCGGCGAGTACTGCAGCCGTGGCGAGCGTCCGGACGGGCCGCGCCGCGATCATCCGCATCCCCAGCCCGGCGGTGCCGGCGGGGAAGAGCCGGCCCCGCGGCGTGCCGCCCACCTCGGCGCCGCGCAGCATCGGCGCCACCTGCCGTCGGCACGCCCGCCAGACCGGCCAGGCGGTCGTGGCCGCGACCAGGCAGACGACGGCGGCAAAGCAGAGCGCGAGCGGGGGCAGGAGGTCCCACGCCGGCGGGAACTGGTTGAGCGTCTCGAGCAGGCGGTCTGACGGGCCGCGGGCGGCGGCCCAGCCGGCGAGCATCCCGGCCGCCGCGGCGGGCGCGGCGACGAGGGCCGCCTCGAACGCCGCCGAGGCGACGACGCTCCGCCGTGAGCCGCCCACGGCCCGGATGGCCGCGATCGCCTCCAGCCGCCGCTCGACCTCCGCCCGGCTCGAGGCGGCGAGCATGATCCCCGCGCCCGCGAGCGCCACGAGCGAGAACGCGACCAGGAGCGAGATCACGATGCCGGCGGCCTGGTCGATCAGGACGCGGACGCCGCTTCGAGTGACGAAGACGAGCCCGCCGACGCCGAAGCTCGCGGCCCGGGCCTGCTCCAGCATGACGTCCAGCTGCGAGCGGTCGCGGGCCCAGAGGAGCGCCTCGTCGACGGGATGCCCCTGGCCCGGTGCGAACGCGGCGCGAACGGCCGCGTACGGCATCCACACCCGTGCCTCGCTGGCGAGCGGGTAGGCGACGTTATCCGGCGCGACAGCGACCCCGACAACACGGAGGCGGCGGACGGCCTCGGCGCCAGCGGGCGCGGCGAGCCGGATCGTGTCTCCCGGCTCGAGATGCCGCTCCTGCGCCAGCCCGCGCTCGACGAGCACCTCGCCGGGCCGGCCGCTCAGGTCGCGCCCGGCCACGATCGCGTAGCCGTTCCGCCGGCCGGTGACGCCCTCGACCTGGGCGCTCGTGATCACGGGCCCGCCCGGCTGCCAGATATGCACGCGCCGCTCCTCGAGCACGTAGGAGGCGGCGGCGAGGTTCGGGAGCGCGTCGACGCGGGCGCGCACCGACTCGAGGTCGCGCTGATCGAACCGGGCGATCACGTCGGGCATGTGCGCTCGCGCAGCGGCGCGGTCGAACCCGGTGCCGAGCCCGTAGCCGACGGTGACGGCGGCCGCCAGCATCGCCGCTGCCGCGGCGATGCCCAGGGCGGCGAGGAGTGCCCGTCCCGGCCGGGCCCGGATCCGGGCGCCGGCGTAGGCCAGGCTCACACCCACGGCTCGAGCAGGCCGTGGTGCAGCTCGAGCACACGATCCGCCAGCGCGCCGGCTTCGGGGTCGTGCGTGACCAGAAGGACTGACCGGCCGCCTGTGGCGACGTCGCGCAGAAGCGTCAGCACCTCGTGGCCGGACTGCGCGTCGAGGTTTCCGGTCGGCTCGTCGGCCAGGATCAGCCGCGGCTCGTTGATGAGCGCCCGCGCCACGGCCAGCCGCTGCTGCTCGCCGCCGGAGAGGACGCTCGGAAGGCGGCGGGCGGCGTCGGCCACCCCGAGCCGGTCGAGCAGCGCCGCCGCCCGGTCGCGCGCGACGGTGCCGTCACCGGCCAGGCGCGCAGCGAGCAGGACGTTCTCGGCGCCCGTCAGCTCCGGGAGCAGATGGAAGAACTGGAAGACGAACCCGACCCGCCGCCGGCGCAGCTCGGTCAGCTCCGCCTCGCGGCAGCGGTCGACCCGGACGCCGTCGACCTCGATCGTGCCGGCGTCGGCCCGGTCGAGCCCGCCGAGGAGGTGGAGCAGCGTCGACTTCCCCGACCCGGACCGCCCGACGACCGCGACGAGCTCCCCCGGCGCGACGTCGAGGTCGGCTCCGTCCAGCACGCGCCGCTGGGCGCGTCCTTCGCCGAACGACTTGACCATCCCACGCGCGACGACGACGGGCGTGTCCACCCGGGAAGGATACGACCGCCGGTATGGTCCGCCGTGTGCGCTCCGACATGGGCGAGGCGGGCCGGATCTCGGCGGTGATCCCGACGCTCGACGAGGAGGATCGGATCGGCGCGGCGGTTGCGACCCTCCGGGGCGAGGTGGGCGAGGTCATCGTCGTCGACGGCGGAAGCCGCGACGCCACGGTCTCCCGCGCCGGGGCCGCGGGCGCCCGTGTGCGGGTGGCGCCGGGTGCATCGAGGGCGGTCGCGCTCAACATCGGTGCGGCACTCGCCACCGGCGAGATCGTGTACTTCGTCCATGCCGACTGCCGGCCGCCGCGGGGCTTCTCCGGCGACATCGTTCACGCGCTCGCGGCGGGCGCCGGCGCAGGCTGCTTCCGGCTCCGGTTCGACTCGGGCCATTGGCTCTTGCGCCTGAGCGGCTGGTGCACCCGGGCCGATTTCGCTCTCGTCCGCTACGGCGACCAGAGCCTGTTCGTCACGCGCCGCCTGCTGCGTGACATGCGCGGATACGATGAGCGCCTGACCGTGATGGAGGATCAGGACCTCGTCCGCCGCCTCCGCCGGCGGTGCCGCTTCGTCGTCGTCGCGCGCCCGGTCGTCGCGTCGGCCCGGCGGTACCGGTCGCACGGCGTCTTCCGGATGCAGCTCGTCGTCTACCCGGTCGTCGTGGCGCTCTACCGGCTCCACGCGCCGCCGCAGATCGTCGCCCGCGTCTACCGGCGCCTGCTCGCGGCCCGTTCTCCGCATCTTCACCACAGCGCCGGTCAGGCGGCAGATGCGGGCCGTACGATGGCGGGATGGTCTGGGAGGTCGAGCTCGCCCCTGCGTTCGACGAGTGGTTCCGGGAGCTGGGCGAGGATGACCAGGAGGCGGTTGTCGCCGCGGTCGACGCGCTGAAGCGCCAGCGCGACGTCCTTCACGCGCCGATGGTCGGGCCAGCCCGCGGGAAGCGGCGGCGGGCCCGCCGCGAGCTTCGCGTGGCTGCCGGAATCCTGGTGCGGTTCGCGGTGGACTCCCGGCGGTCGGCCATCATCCTTGAAGGCGGCGAGCGCGGCGGTCGGTAGCGGCGCTCGCCGGATCTCGCGAGCAGCCACCGTAGGTGAGGGCGCCGGAAGCGCGCCCGCGTGGGCAATGCATCGCATCCGGTGGCCTGTGGGCGGGTGGCTCCGCTGCGAGCCGGTCTCGTCCGCCGCGGGCCAGACAACCGCCCAGTAAGGGTAGAACGCCGAGGCCCCGCGCCGCCGAGCCGTTTCCATCGACGGACGCGGGACCTTGGTGAGTCGACCCCCAGGGTCGACCCTCTCTCATCGACACGGCATCCGCACCGTTCGAGAGCAACCCTATTCGCATGTCGTGCACGGCGAGCCGGTACCCAACGGTCGCAACCGCGAACATCGATCTCCCGGGGCCTGCGGGTGCGGTTCGGCGCGGGACCCGGGCGATGGGGCTGACCTTCATGAGGCGGCCGCCGAGATCAGGGTTCTTACGAGCGCGGCGCTGCGAGCTGTCGGCCGGCCGGCATTACGTGGGCCGGTGCCCTCGGATGACGAGCATCTCCTCGGACGCGTCGCCCCGTGCGAGTGCGCCGATCGCCTCGAGGTGGCCGGCCTGGGACCGTGCAAGCGGCCCGAGCGGGCCTCGGTGGGTCGTCACGACTTCGACCTCGAGCCCCGCGGCGACGAGCAGGCGGGAGGTGCGGTCGCCGTCTGCGATCGATGACTGGACGATGAGGAGGTCGCCGCCGGGTCGGAGCGCCGGCGGCGCCTCGCGGCAGAGGCGGTCCAGAACCGCGCGGCCGTCGCAGCCGCCGTCCCACGCGCGCGCCCAGGAGGACGGGCCGGCGTGCGTCTCAGTCGGAAGATACGGTGGGTTGGAGAGGATGACGTCGAATCTCCGTCCAGCGACCGGCGCCAGCAGGTCACCGTGCATCACGCGCACAGTGCGCCGGTTCAGGAGCGCGCTTGCTCGGGCGGCCGCCACCGCGAGTCGGGACGAGTCGACGGCGATCGTCGAGCGAGTGCGGAAGGAGATAGCGAGGCCGATGACTCCGGTCCCGGTGCAGACGTCGAGTACGTCGCCCCGGACATAAGGAGTGGCGGCATCGATGAGGAGACCGGCGTCGCTCCGCGGGGCGAAGACGCCTGGCGGCGTCACGAGTCTCAGGTCGCGGTAGCGGGTAATCACCGGTATCGCCACTCGTACCCAGAATCTCGCCTCCGATGCCCCCACCGATGCACTCCGGCGCGTCTTTGACCGCTCGATCGAGTTCACGATCGGCATCGAGGAGGAGTTGACCCTGCTCGATCCCGACTCGCTCGACCTCGCGCCTCGCGCGCCGGAGCTGTTGCGCACGTTGGCAGACCCGGCGCGCTTTCACCCCGAGCTGTCACCCGCCCAGATCGAGATCGTCTCTTCCGTTTTCCGGACGGCCGAGGAGGCGGCCGCGGCAGTTGCGAACGGGAGAGCGGTGGTGCTGCACACGACGGCCGGAGAGGTTCGCCTGGCCGGGATCGGCGCCCATCCCTTCGCCGAGCCGTGGAGCGCCATCTCCTCCGGGCGCCGGTACGCATCCATCGCCCGGCGGTACCGCTGGGGTGCCCGCCGGGGCGGGCTGGCCGCGGGGCTTCACGTCCACCTCGGGATTCTCGGGAACGATCGGCTCCTCGCGGTCTACAACGCCATCCGCGGGTACATGCCCGAGCTGGCCGCGCTGGCTGCCTCGGCTCCCTTCCTCGGCGGGCGCGACACAGGCCTTGCCAGCATCCGCCCCACCCTTGCGGACGCGTTGCCACGCCAGGGCGTCGGGCCGGCCTTTCCGACCTGGGGCGCCTATGCCGCCCTGCTGGCATGGGGGCGGTCGTCCGGGGCGTTTCGGGATCACACGGAGCTCTGGTGGGAGTGCCGCCTGCACCCCGGATTCGGGACGATCGAGGTTCGGGTGCCTGACGCGCAGGCGGCGATCGAGGATGTCGCGGCGACGGCTGCACTCGTGCACGGCCTCGCGCACTGGCTCGCGTCGCGATATGACCACGGAGACCCACTGCCGACTCACCCGACCAGGTCGATCGCCGAGAACCGCTGGCGTGCGGCCGCCGACGGCGTCGAGGGCGAGCTGATCGATCTCGACCGGAGCCGGATGGTGCAGGCGCGGCGCCACCTCGCCCGGCTAATCGACACGATCGGGCCGTGCGCTCCCGGCCAGGCCGACGGGCGCGCGATCGAGCGGGCCGGGAGATGGCTCCGTCGGCCGCGGCCCACCTGGCAGCGCGCAATTGCCAGCGAGCGCGGGCTGCGGGCACTGACGGCGGCATTGGCCGACTCCACCGAGAGCGGCGCGTGTGAGACGCCGGCCGCGGGTACACCGTGACCATGCACGAGGACCGCGCCGAGATCATCCCGTACCGCGACGGCCCGCTCGTGATTCGCGGATCCTTCGCTTTGCTCGACGAGGAGGGCCGGGAGATCGATCCGGGCCGGCGTACTGTCGCGCTGTGCCGGTGCGGCCGTTCTCGCCTGCGTCCGTTCTGTGACGGATCCCATCGGAGGACGCGATACCGGGCTGAAGGGGGCGTCAGCGCCGCGGCGGCTCCACGCCATCCGCTGGCCTCAGTCGACGGCGAGCGTGATGCGTAGCGACGAGCGCCCCGTCTGCCACGCGTCCAGCACATCGGCGGCGAAGCGCGCGTCGAGAAGGAGCAGGCACCGCGCACCGAAGACGATGTCCCGCGCCAGCTTCGGCTCGGCTCGGGCCAAGCCGCCCGCGAGGTCGTGTGCGGCCACCGCCTCGTGGACGGCGTCGGCCTCGACATGCTCGTCGAAGAATTCGGTCGCGTCCGGGCCGGCGCCGAGCCGGCGAAGCCCGCGTGCGTAGCGGCCGTTCGGCTCCGGCGAGGTCATCTCGAAGGCGGCCAGGTGGCCGACGATGGCTCCGCGAAGCCGGCGGTGGAGCCCGAAGAGCGACATCAGGTTGACGGTGGCGAGCGTGGTCCCAGGGATGTGGTCGAGGTACGCGCCGTACCGATCGTCAAGGGCGAGAGCGCGCATCGCATTTGCGAAGAGGGTGGCATGCATGCGTCCGCGCCTGCCGCCGCCGTATTCATCGGCCTGCACCTCGACGAGCGCCTCCTTGGGATGGCCCGCCAGGCGTGGGATCGCCCAGGAGTGCGGATCGGCTTCCTTGAGCTGATATGCGGACCGGTGGACGAGAAACTCGCGGAACTGTGCGTCGGTGGCGGTTCGTTCCAGCGTTCGCGAAAGCGATGGACCGTCGTCACGCTCAACGGTCTGACGTATTGTCGGCTCGACGTCCTCCGGCCCGAGATCGTCCACCTCGACGCCGGCACGCAGTGCCGTCTCGAACGGCGCCTCGAGTTCCCGGCGCACGGCGAGCAGCTGAGGATTCCACTCCCACAGAGGATCTACTCCGTCGAAGGACCGGTAATGCAGCTCATAGCAGCAGTAGAGCGCGAGGTGCAGATCGTCGTCCCCGAGTGGGTCGGCGGTCACGACTGCGGGGAACGTGGCCGCGCCCGGAGCACCTCGGAGGATCGAGACGATCGCGTCGGAAAGCGGGCCGCGCGCCGCGGGAAGGGGCGGTCCGGATGATATGGCCGGTTCGCGACCACCCGAATGGGACACGCCGAAGGATGCCCGGGGAGACGCTGACGCAAACGGTCTCCATGCAATCCGTCAGGATCGCTCGCGTGCCGGGCGGCATCCTCCGGCTCGATCATGAACGGCATCGGGAAGTCGTTTCGATCGGTTAGCTCGGTGCGGACGAACCCGGGATTCACGATCCGGACGCGCACGCCGAGCGGCTTCAGGTCGATCCGCAATGCCTCGGGCAGGTTGATCGCCGCTGCCTCGTCGCGCTGTAGGCCTCGGCTTGGGTATAGCCACGATACCCGGCCACGCTCGCGATGCCGACGAGCACTCCGCGCCTGTGCCGCACCATCGCGGGGACGAGCGGATCGAGCGTGTTCACCATCCCGACCAGGTTCGTCTCGATCTGATCGCGGATCGAGGCCGCATCCCACTGCCGCACGTGCGCCGCGCCGATGCCGCTCGACCCGCCGGTGATCCATATGACGCGCCCCGTGGAGCTTCATCGACGGTCGCTTAGCGAAGTGCCGGAGTCGGCAGCGAGCTCCGGGCGCGCAGGCCCTCCATCAGCTCGAGCAGTGTCGAGGCGGCGTCGCGACTCGGGCGCCAGCCGAGCTCCGTGCAGATGCGCTCGGTCGACATGACCGGCACGCTGAGCGCCATGTCCAGCCAGCCCTCTGAGGTCGGCTGGAGCCGCGCCCGCCAGCTCGACCAGATCAGCATCCGCAGCATCCGCACCGGCACGCGAAGCGGGGCGGCGCCGAGAATGCGGCCGAGCTCCGCCGGGTCGAGGATTGGGTCCGTCGCGACGTTGAATGCGCCTGATGCATCTCGAGTGACGGCGCGGACATAGGCGTCGGCGACGTCGTCAGTGTGGACGACCTGAAACCGAAGGCGCGGGACCTCTGGAATGAACGGCACCATCCGCGGGTGGATGAGCCGGGTAGGGACGATGTCCCCAGGAAATAACGGCGGATCTCGTTGGCCGCCGAGCGCTTGAAGGTGAGGCCCGGGCGAAGCCGGACGACTCGCACATCAGGGTGTTCACGCTCGAACGCGTCGAGGTCGCGCTCGACCTGCGCCTTGTGCTGGGCATAGGACGAGGTTGAGACGCCGGTAGCCGGCCAGTTCTCGTCGGCGGCCGCGTCCTTCGGGCCCGGAGCATATGCACCCACCGACGACGCGTGGACGAGAGCGGGGACGCGCGCCCGCCCCACCGAGTCCAGCACGCGGCGGGTCCCCTCCACGTTCACCGACCGGAGCACCTCGGGGAGATGTGAGGGTTGAATGATCCACGCCAAATGGACGACCACGTCGGCGCCGCCGAAGAGCGTCGCAAGATCCGTCGTGCGGATGTCCGCTTTCTGCCATTCGAGCCCGGCGAGCTTCAGGCCGCCGGGCCTTCGGGCAACGCCGATCACCTTCTCAATCCGCTCGTCCGCGCACAATCGCCGGACGACGCTAGTACCCACGTTCCCTGTGGCGCCGAGTACGACGACCCGCATGCCCGGGCTTTACCTCGACGCACGACGTGCAAAACCCCCGCGTCAGCCTGGCATGGTCTCGCCGCCGACCGGCGCGAGCACCTCGCCCGAGTAATACCCGGAGAGCTGGTTCGAGGCCAGAAACACGTACGACGGAGCGATCTCGTCAGGCTGTGCGGCGCGGCCCATCGGCTGGCCGCTGCCGAAGCGTTCCACCTTCTCCGGCGGCATGGTCGACGGGATGAGCGGCGTCCACACAGGCCCCGGGGCCACGGCGTTCACACGGATCCGGCGCGGCGCAAGCGCCTGGGCGAGCGAATACGTGTACGCCAGGATGGCGCCCTTGGTAGCGGAATAGTCGATCAGCGACTTATTGCCCCGAAGACCGTTGATCGAGCTCGTGTTGATGACCGAGTCGCCTTTCGACATGTGCCGGAGCGCCGCCTGAGTCGTCCAGAAGAAGCTGTGCACGTTCGTCCGAAACGTCAGGTCCCACTGGTGCGAGGTGAGCTCGGCTGGATCATCGACAGGCGCCTGGTAGGCGATGTTATTGACCAGCACGTCGAGCCCGCCCAGCGCCTCGATGCTGTGCTCGACGGCGGCGGCGCATGCGTCCTCCTGGGAGAGGTCTCCGGGGATCGTCGCCGCGCGCCGGCCTTCGGCTTCAACGAGCTCGGCGGTCCGGCGGGCATCATCGTGTTCGCTCAGGTATGCGATCGCGACGTCTGCGCCCTCCTTCGCGAAGGCGATCGCCACGGCCCTCCCGATGCCCGAATCGCCGCCCGTGACGAGCGACCGTACGCCCGCGAGCTTCCCGCTGCCCTCATAGCCCGACATCTCCGCCTGCGGCGTCGGTTCCATCCGATCCTCGTATCCGGGGCGTTCCTGGGTCTGTGCCGGGAACTGATGCGTGCGGTCCTTCATATTTCTGCCTCCTCGGGGGCCGTGCGGTGATGACGACGTGCCCGGATCGGCCGCCGCCGTAACTGATCGCGCCGGCGGACTCGGCGATTGGGTGGTGCTGCAGGTCGGCCCGGGCACCGATCTCTTGTGCCGATGGTGAGTCGTAGGCGGTTGTCCCTGATGGGACCAGCTACCGCGTCTGGCGTCGTCGGTTTGCGGTTGCGGGCAGTCGGGGTACCTCCGCACCACATATTCGACCGCTGAGGAAGGGAGGTCTCATGGCATGGGTCATTCTCGCAGTGGTCGTCGTTGCTGCAGTCGTCGTGATCGCATGGCTCTGGAACCGGATGCGGCGCACGCAGCATCTACAGGAGAGGTTCGGTCCCGAATACGCCAGGGCGGTCGATGAGCACGGCGATCCGCGCGCGGCTGAGACAGAGCTTCGCGGGCGCGAGTCGCGACGCGAGCAGTTCGACATCCATCCGCTGACCCGAGAAGCGAAGGATCGCTACCTGGCGCGGTGGAAGGAGGCGCAAGCGCGCTTCGTCGACGAGCCGGCCCCGGCCGTCGACCTCGCCGATCGGCTCATCGCCGACGCCATGCGCGAGCGCGGCTATCCCGTGGAGGACTTCGACCAGCGTGCGGACGACTTGTCGGTCGACTATCCGGATGTCGTGACCGACTATCGAGCAGGCCACTCTATCGCCTCGGCCGGCACCGCCGGAACCGACACGGAAGAGTTGCGCCGGGCGATGGTTCACTACCGAAGCCTGTTCGAGCGGCTTGTAGAACCCACGGCAGAGTCCAAATTCGAAGCGGAGGCCAGCCGATGAACCGGGACACGAACATGCCCTCCACCGATGACGTGGCACGAACCAGGCGCGCCGAGGCGGTGGAGAACAACGAATATTCGGGCGGAGACGATGCACCTACTGCCGATGAGGAGTCGCTGCTCTTCGCGAGCGACGGCGAGGGCTACCGCTCGCGGTGGAGCGACATCCAGGCTGAGTTCGTCGATCATCCACGTCAGGCGGTCGAGAAGGCCGACGGCCTCGTCGCCGAGATCATGCAGGAAGTCGCGCATGTGTTCGCTGACGAGCGCGGCCGGCTCGAGTCGCAATGGGACCGCGGAGACGAGGTGGATACAGAGGATCTACGCATTGCGCTCAAGCGCTACCGGTCATTCTTCGAACGCCTACTGAACGCCTAGCGCAGCCCGCGGCGTGTATAGAGGTCCATCATGACTATCGCGATCATCGTTGTCATCTGCCTCGCCTTGCTCGTCCTGGCCTTCCTCGTGCCCCGACTGTCGCGCTATCCGCAGCGGGGTGTCGATCGAACGCTTGAGGTCGGGCAGAAGGGCGCGAGGCGAGCGCCCGGGCCGCTGGGTCGGCTGTTACACAAGTCGCTTCGATCTGCCGAACGTGCCGTTGATAAGAGCGCCGCGGCCGGTCGGCGAGGGCGCTCCAAGGCCGAACCGTAGGGCTACCGACCGAGGCGCTTTGCGTGGGCGCCGACGGTACGATCGGCGCATGGCTGCATCGGCGGGCTCCGGGCTTCCGTGGCAGGTGCCGGTGATGCAGGCGCCGGTCGGGCCGGTGGCAACGCCGGCGCTGGCGGCGGCCGTGTCGGAGGCCGGCGGGATCGGCTCTTTGGGGGCTTCATGGACGGAACCGGCCGCGCTGCGGTCGCAGATCCGCGAGATCCGCCGCATGACTGAACGCCCGTTCTGCGTCAACCTCGTGCTCGCCTTCGAACCGGGCGAGCGGCTGGAGGTGGCCGTCGCCGAGGGCGTCGAGCTGATCTCGTTCTCGTGGGGCGTCGACGCCGGCATGGTCGCAAGGGCGCACGCGGCGGGGTGCCTCGTGCTCGCCCAGGCCGGCTCCGCGGCGGAGGCACGAGCCGCGGTCGAGGCGGGCTGCGACGCGGTGGTCGCGCAGGGGATCGAGGCCGGCGGGCACGTGCAGGGCGGGGTCGGAGTGCTCGCGCTCGTCGGTGAACTGTCGCGCTCCCTGCGGGTTCCCGTGCTTGCAGCGGGTGGGATCGCCGACGCCCGCGGCGTCCGGGCCGCGATGGCCGCAGGCGCCGTGGGCGCCATGCTCGGGACCCGCTTCCTGGCAACGCCGGAGGCCGACGTCCACCCCGACTGGGCGGCTCGCCTGCTCTCCGCCGCGGCCGCCGACACGGTGCTCACGAACGTGTTCGACGGCGGATGGGCCGGCGCACCCCACCGCGTCCTGCGAAACAGCACATATCGCCTCTGGGAGGAGGCCGGACGTCCGCCGAACGGCATGCGCCCGGGCGAAGGCGAGATCCTGGCGAGGCACGGCGACCTCGACATCGAGCGGTATTCGGCAGACGAGCCGCGCCGCGCGACGACGGGCGACGTCGAAGCGCTGTGCCTCTACGCCGGCCAGGGGGTCGGCCTCGTCACCTCGGTCGACCCCGCTGGGGAGGTCGTCAGCCGGATTGCGGCGGAACTCGCGGCCCCTGGCTGAGCCGGGGGCAACGATGGCGCTCATGGAATCCAAATGTGCCGGGTGATACGATGATCCGGTCACGTCCGGTTGAGCAGCCAGCCTCACGCGACCCGGCGGCGCTTCTGCCCCGCATAGTGCTCACCCACCCAGGCTCGCCCGTTGTGCCGATCTCGACACGACCTTGCCCGAGGCGAGATGTTGAAAGGCGGTCCTCATGGGCGCTCTCCCCAATACGAGCGTGGAGGCGCACGAAGCGATCGGAATCGCAGTACTGGTGTTGAACGGCGAGCACGACATCAACACCGTGGACGAGGTCGATGATCGGTTGCGCCGGCTGCTCGAGTCAGGCGCCTCGGTTGTTGTGGATCTGTCGCATGCCGACTTCATCGAGTCGCGGACCGTCGGTGCGATTGTCGGTTCGGCGCGGCTCGCGGCGGGCCGGTTATGCGTAGTCGCGTGCGCCGGGACGTTCCCAGCTCGTGTGCTCGATCTCACCGGGGTGTCCGAGGAGGTCCCAACGTGCCAGAGCGTTGCCCTCGCGGTCGAGCGGCTCCGGTCTCCGGGATAGCGGACCGGCCCGCGAGCGCGCGACGCTCGCCCACGTTCGCGGAGCGCAGCGGCGCGTTTCGATCGGCACACGCTGGGGAACACCCACTCCCATCATGCTGCCCACCCTTTCGATCCCGCTGCTCGCGCTCGGAACCGGGGTCGGCATCGTCGGGATCCTCCTCATCATCGTCGTCGTGATCCTGCTCGTGCGGATCCTGTGATCGCGGTCCTCGACGCGCTCGGCGCACAGGGATCGATCTGGCGACCGCGCTGCTGCTGCGGCCGACTACGGGCGGGTCGACTCCGTTGAATGCATGAGCGGGCGGTTTTTTGCCTCGTTCGATTCGAGTGCTGCGATGGTGGGGGCGCTCGGGGCATGCCTCGACCGCCGCTCGTTTGCATGCCTGGGCTTGCTGCCGCAACCGGTGGCGCACCGGCTGGGATGGGCGGGCAGCGTGGTGAACGCGGTTCCGGAGGTTGTGCGCTCGGCGATGTTCGCCCGCCTGGGCTGGCATGAAGCAGTGCCGCCGGCGCGACTAGGCGAGCTTCGCAGCGACGAGGTGGCCGCGCAATTCGTGTCGCGGTATCCACGGCGGCGATGCCGATTGGCGGCGTTCGGGTCCTCGAATGGCGCTGTGGTACACCTGTGCGCCGCGGTGGGCGCGCCCTGGCTGCCGCAGACCTTTCTCGTGGGCGTGCGCCACGGAGGCGTACGCATCGATGAGCCCGACGTCGCGCTTGAGTGGGGTGAGCGGGCGGCGGTGCCGCTTCTTCGGGCGAACCCGGACCTGGTCTTGCATCACATGCATGACCCCAACCAGGACGAGCTGATGCTGCGTGGGATGAGCTATTTTCGGCTCAAATGGCGGCGGCTGCCGCGGGCTTACCTGCGATTCCTTGAGGATGTACTTCTTCCGGGCGGCACGCTGCTCGTGGTCGACTGCGGCCTTCGGTGGCCGGTCACGACGGTGAGCGACAGGCATGTGTTCCAACACGGGGCGGCCGGGGGCCTCGAGGCGGCCGATTACCGCGCCTGTTGGGGCGGCCCTGAAACGGATTCAGATGCGGCTGAGGCCGAGTGGGGACTCGACGCGGACGTTATAGACGACCTGGATGCACTGGCGGCAAAGCGGAACGTGCAACTGGTGCAGATGAGTTTCACCCACCCGGAGGACGCCAGCGGGATGGTCGCCGACCTGTACCGGTCGTGGTATCGGGCAGAGGGCCTACCAGCCGACAGGCTCGTGGCCGAGTCGTTCATCCTGCTCGATCCCTGGACGGTGATGCGGCGGGGTTGGGTGCCGCTGTGGCTGCTCTTTCCTGTAGCGCCGTCTGCGCGAGTCCTCGAAACTTACTTAGGTCTCGGTGACATCAAGGACGTTCGCATCCTGCTGTTTGCGCACGGCGCCCGCAGCGTCGGGATTGCACCGCCGGGACGATGGCGACAGGCGGCCGCCGGAATCGCCGACGCACGATTGCTGGCTGTCGACGAGTCGGCGTTTCCAGCCGACTTCGGTGTCTACTTCCGCTACGGGCGTGAGCTGAGTCGGCTGCCAGGAATCGGACCACGCGCCCCGCTCGCGCTTGACCGTCTCGAAGAGTTCGCAGCCGCAAACGCCACGCGGTACGGGGTCGCGTGGGCCTAGAGACGCGACAGGTCGTGGCGGCCGGGTGCCGCATCCACACTCGCGTCTTTACCGCCGATAGCCGGCGCCTGCCTGTGGTGCTCCTGCACGGCCTCGTGGTGTCGGGGCGATACATGGAGCCGCTGGCTCGGCAGCTCGGCTGGCATCGCACCGCCTATGTCCCCGACCTGCCTGGATTCGGCCGCAGCGCTTCACCGCAGCAGACGCTAGCGGTCGGGGAGTTGGCGTGGGTGGTATCAGTGTGGATGGACGCCGTCGGGGTCGCAAGAGGGCACGTACTCGCCAACTCCTTCGGCTGCCCGATCCTGGCCGAGCTCGCCTGTCTCCAACCGACTCGAATCGCTACCGCCGTCATGGTGGGACCCACGGGGGATCCAGCCATCCGCTCGCGACTGCGACTGGCCGGCCTGGCCATCCGCTCGGGTCTGCACGAGCCGATGTCGGAGACAGCGATCGTTCTGGCTGACTACGTCCGAGCCGGACTGCGTCGGTCGCTGGCCACCTCGCGTCTGGCTGTCGAGCATCGAATGGAGCCTGCCGTCACGCGGATGCCGGCGCCATTGCTGGTAGCGCGAGGCGAGCACGACCCGATCGCGTCTCAACCATGGTGCCGCCGGCTTTCAGAACTGGCGCAGCGAGGGCGGTTCGCCACGCTTCGCGAGCAGTGGCACGCAGCTCACTACTCGGCACCCGGGCTCGTGGCAGCACTGGTGGAGCCGTTCATGACCGATTGCGAGTGAGGCTCGTCCAGAAATCCGAGCACGATACGATTGAACTCCAGCGGCCGCTCTGCCATGGGAACGTGCGCCGCACCCGCAACGACGGTGTGTCGTACATTCGGCAACGGATCGATCTCGTCGCGCAGCCGAATCGGGACCAATTCGTCGTGCTCACCCCACACCACCAGCGTCGGCATCGCCACCCGCTCGAGGTCAGCACGCACATCGTCGGCCAGAATGCTCCGGACGCAACGACACAACATGACGGGTCCGGCCGCGATCGCATCCCGACACGCGCGCGCCACCAACCACGTGGGACGGAGCCGTAACGACCATGCCAGCGGAGCCAGCTGACCGAGCGCGCCGCGGCCGGTCGGGATGCCCGCGGGCGCGACCAGCACGAGGCGCGAGACGAGGTCCGGCCGCTGCGCCGCAAC
>DASQXS010000056.1:0-2394 GCA_035639615.1 Gaiellales bacterium
CTGGCGGCTGCAAACCGCGTCCGCGATCTGCTGGGTAGCAGATCGCTCCCGAACGTCGCAAGGCAGAGCCTTGCGACTGCTGCGTTGTCCTCGGTCGCACCAATACTTCTCCAGTATTGGCGCTCCCTGCGTCCTAGCATCCCTCGGTTTTCGCTCGCCATCGACACCACCAACGTTGCCGGCCACACCACTAGAGACGCGTGCGTGCCCGGGACCGCTCGTCCCGGACGAGCGTCCCACTGTGGAGGATGCCTCGCATCGCACGCTCCCGCCAGGCCGCCGTGGAGTCGTAGAGCTCCCGCTCGGGGTCGACCGCCGTCACGAGCACGCCAGGGCGGTTCATGTGGAGCCGGCCGGCGGTGAGGCCGTCGGGCCGGACCACGAAGCTGGCGAAGCAGCTCTGGCGTGCGGACGTGTTGCTGCAGCTGATCCACAGGTGCGAGCTGGAGGCGGCGGCGACGGCCGTCGCCGGCATCGTCACCCCCGGGATCGTCGAGCGGCCGTCGGCGTCGGCCGGCTGGTCCACGGCCTCGAGCGCCGCGCGCAGCTCCGCGGCGGAGGCATGACCGGCATGGAACGAGTGGACGACGAGGTCGACGCCGCGGCGCTTGTATGCCCGGACGGCCGATGCCCGCCCGACAGGGGATGCGTCGAGCCCATGACCAGCCACAGACCAAGCCTCGCGGCGTGCTGGAGGACATCCTTAGTGAGGTCGCGGAGACCGTCCCAGTCCATGCCGTCGAGCGACGGCATGTCAGCGCCTGCATACCCGGACAGCGCGCACTCCGGAAACTGCGCGATGTCGGCGCCTCCCGCCTTGGCCTGTGCCATCTGACGCAGGATCCAGCGATGGTTGTCGCGAATCTCCGCGTCGACGGGGAACTGGCGGGTTGCGATCGTGAGGACGGTCAAAGCGGCGGTGTCGGAGCCGAGCGGGGCGGTGGGTGGCCTCGATGCTAACGAGGCTGGACGTGCCGATACGAATCGGGCTCCACCGATCGCCTCCCGCCGAGACCGCTCAGCGGTGCATGAGCGGATCGACGTAAACGTCGTCGATCGACCAGGCGCCGGTCGCGTCGGCCGGCACGAACCGGACGCGAACGTCCTGGGTGAGCAGGGGCAGGACGCCGCCCAGCATGGTGATCGCAGGCGAGGGCTGCCACTTCCCAGCAGCGATCGTGCCGGCGTCGGCGATCCCCAGCACCTGTCCCAGGCCGCCGTCGTAGATCACCTTGACCGCCAATCGGGAGGTCGACGCTCCGGAATTGCGGGCGAAGAAGCGCATCTTTGTCGAGAGGGCGCCGATGCACATCGGGCCGGTCGTGGCGCTCGAGCCCGCGGGGAGGCTGAGCGCGTACGCGTCGCCCGCGGCGTGGACCGCGAACGGCTCGCTGCCGGCAACGACGCGGGCGCCGCCGGTGAGCGTCCACCCGGTGGTGCCGCGCTCGAAGCCGCCGTTCGGCGCGAAGTAGTAGGAGGCCGAGTCCACCCACGGCAGGAATGGCTGGGCCGTCGCGTTGGGGCAGACGAGCTGGACGGCGGCGCCGGCGGGGGCGGCGGGGAGCGTCAACGCTGCCGCGAGCGAGGCAAGAATCGTCGCGGCGCGGAGCAGCCGGTGGGCGGGCGGGGTCATGAGTGCCTCCGGGGGTCGTGCAGGGCCGGGGGGGAGCGGTCTCAGTGTGGGGGAATAGGCCCGAGCGTGCCTCCCCCGGCGGAGTGAATTCCGGTCAAGTCGGGGATTACGCGACCCGATAACGTGAGCATGCGGTTGCGCCGTACCCGTGCGCGGGCGCCCGCCGACGGCTCGCCGCCCGCCTCCGCCTCCGACCACGACGAGCTGGTCGAGCAGGCGCGTGAGCGTGAGGCGTCCAGCCTCGCCGTGCGCGAGCGGGCCACCACGGCCGGCCTGGCGGGCGCGTTCGTCGCGGTGGCCGCGGCGCTCGCGATCTGGTTGCCGCAGCAGACGGCGCCCCGGCCGGCCATCGTCCTCGGGCTAGTCCTGGCGTACGCGCTCGCGGCCCGGGTTCAGTTCGAGGTCGGGTTCGGCTCGGCGGTGCCGACGCAGCTGGTGTTCGTGCCGATGCTCTTCCTCGCTCCGACCGGCTGGGCGCCGGCACTGGTCGCCGCCGGCTTCGTCCTCAGCAAGGCGCCCGAGCACATGCGGGGGACATGGCATCCGGAGCGAGTCGCCCTCCACCTCGTGAGCGCGTGGTTCTCGGTCGGCCCGGTTCTGGTGCTTTGGCTGGCGGGAAACCCGCCGCCGACGCCGGCGCACCTGCCGGTGGTCGCGGCCGCGCTGGCCGCCCAGTTCGCGTGCGACCTCGGAGGCTCGGCGGTGCGCGGTTGCGTCGGGCTGAGGCTGCGGCCGGCGAGCCTCCCGGCGATCCTCGCTCC
>DASQXS010000057.1:0-4967 GCA_035639615.1 Gaiellales bacterium
GCCGCGAAGGCCGGACAGGGCCTGAACGTGGAGACCGGCGAGATCGTGGACATGGTCAAGGTCGGCATCATCGACCCGGCCATGGTCACGCGCTCGGCGCTCCAGAACGCCGCGTCCATCGCCAAGAACATCCTCACCACCGAGGCTGTCGTGGCGGAGGCGCCGGAGAAGGAGAAGGCTCCGGTCGGCGGCGGCATGCCGGACATGATGTAAGAGGACGTGGGGGGAGCAGGCTCCCCCCACGAGCCCCCCCACAGGGGTACTCGATCGTCGGTGCGAGGCCCGGAGCTCGGCTCCGGGCCTCAGCCGTTTCTGGGCCCAGCAAGATCGGGGTTAGGCACCATCTTGCACGGCCGGCCCTGCTTGCCTCCTTACCCAGCCTGTTTTTCGCCTATGCGATCGGGTCGCGGCCGACGTCGTCGATGAAGGAGAGGATCAGCTTCACCGCGCCCTCCAGGTCGTCCAGGTGGACGCAGCCCACGGCCGAGTGGATGTACCGCGAGGGGACGGAGATGCATCCCGTGAGGACGCCGGTCCCGCTGGCGGCGATTCCCCAGGCGTCCGTCGCGCCGCCCATCAGCACCTCGCGCTGGTAGGCGACGCCGGCGGCGTCGGCTGCGCGCTCGAGGCGGTCGGTGAGGCGGCGGGGCACGGCGCTTCCGTACCCGACCTCGGGCGCCCAGTCGAAGTACTTGATCGCCGGGCCAAGACCGAGCTTGATCGGAAGGCGGGAGAACTCCATTCCGGGCGTATCGCCGCAGAGGGTGACGTCGATCGCGATGCCGACGTCCGGCCTCACCCGCGCCGCGGCAGGGCCGGCACCGCGGATCCCGAGCTCCTCCTGGACCGCCGCAACGCCGACGACCGTCGCTCCGCCGTCGCGGTCGCCGAGCCGCCGCATCACCTCGACCATCACGGCGCAGCCGGCCCGGTCGTCGACCGCCTTGCCGGTGAAGACCCGCGTGTCGTTCAGCGCGCCTCCCTCGCGCGCGAACGTGACGAGGTCGCCGACGCGGACGCCCAGCTCCTCGGTCGCCTCGCGGCTCGCGGTGCCCACGTCGACGTGGAGCTGGTCGATCGGGATCGCCTTCTTCGCCTCGTCGGGAGGCAGGACGTGCGCCGGCTTGGCGCCCGTGACACCGAGCACGGCGCCTTTCGCCCCATGGATGCTCAGGTCCTGATCCACCACCATGCGGGCGTCGTGGTACCCGACCGGCGCGATCCGCACGAACCCCTCGTCCTCGATGTGCTGCACGACGAACCCCAGCTCGTCCATGTGGGCGCAGAGCATCACGGTGGCGGCGCCGGCGGCGCCGGACCGGGTGAAGAACTGGTTGCCGAGCGCGTCGGACTCATGCGAGTCGTGGTGGCCGTCGAGCTCTCCGGCTATCAGCTCTGCGACCTGCCGCTCGTCGCCCGAGACGCCGACGGCGGCGTCGAGCGCGGTGAGAAGGTCGAGCATCCTGTCTGGCATGAAACCTCCTGGAGGGGCCTTCGCCAGAGCCTACAGTGCGGCCGTGAGGCTGGAGCTTCCAGAGCCGTACGACTTCCACCGTTCGACCTTCCGGTACCGCACCTTCGGCGCTGACGCGGCGAACGTCTGGCATGACGGCACCCTCTTCCGGGTGCTCCGGTCGGGCCTCGTCGTCCGCATCTCGGCTGCGGGTGTGTCGGCGTCCGCCGAGCCGACTGCCGCCGATGGGGCCGAGCTCCTGCACACGCTCGGGGCGAGCTTCGACCTGCACGCGTTCGCCACGGCGCAGCCGCGGATCGCGGCGCGCGCCCCGGGGTTCCGCCCGCCGCTCACCAGCGACCCGTTCGAGGCGCTCGTCATCGCCGTCACCGCGCAGCAGATCTCCCTCCGGGCGGCGGGCGCGATTCGCAACCGCTTCGTCCGCCGGTTCGGCCGTCGCCACGAGCTCGACGGTGTCGAGGTGTGGGCGTTCCCCCGCCAGGAGTCCGTTGCCGGAGCGGATCTCGAGGGCATCGGGTTCTCGCGGGCGAAGATGCGCACGATCGCGGCCCTCGCGGAGGCCGACCTCGACGTCTCCGGGCTCACCGACACCGAGGTGCGTGCTCGCCTCACGGCACTGCCGGGGATCGGCGGCTGGACTGCCGACTGGTTCCTCGCCCGCTCGCTCGGCCGGCCCGACGCATTCGCCGCGGGCGACCTGGGCGTGCGCAAGGCGGTCGCGCGCTGGTTCTCCGACGATCCGATCTGGCCGGAGGCGCGCGTGCGCGAGGCCTGCCTCGGCTTCGGAGAGCACGCCAACCTGGCCGTCCACTACCTACTCGTGCCCGACGGAGACGACGGGCGCAGGCCCCCGGTGGCGTCAGGTATCCGTCGCAAATGACGCCGTTTTTCGACCGTCTTGCCGCTACGGCGTGAAGGTGTGCGTCACGTAGGTGATCATGACGAGCGCCCCCAGGAGCATCGGGAACGCGGTCTTGACCAGTGTGTCCACGCGCTCGGAGCGGCCGGCGTCGGCGAGCGCCCAGAAGAGCGGGAACGCGACCATGCCGAACCGGCCGATCGAGACGAGGAGGCCGCCCGACGTGGGGAGCAGGACGAGCAGCGCCGCGAAGATCAGGTATTCGCCCGGGAGCCGCATGCGCCACGCGCGGTAGAAGAGCCACACCCAGAGGAGCGAGAACGCGATGTGAACGAGGAAGCGCAGGTGGCCGCCCTCGATCACGTCATGCCACAGGGTGTAGACGAGGACGTAGGGCGGGAACCCGACCCCGCGCTGCCAGCCCCGCTCCTGGGCATGGACGTTGGCGAGCACGTCGCCGGTGCGCCAGCCGAGGTACAGGAAGAAGGCGAGCTCAACGGCCGGCAGCAGAAGCAGCGGCAGGTAGGGGCGCACGCGGAGGCCCTCGCGCCGGTAGACCCGCCACGCGAGCGCCGGAGCGAGCGCGATGCCGACCGGCCGGGCGAGGACGGCCAGTGCCCCGGCTGCCGCGCCCGCCCACGGCCGCCCGTGCCACGTGAGGGCGAACGCCCCCAGGGTCAGGAGCAGGAAGAGGCTCTCGGCGTAGGGCAGGGCGAACACGAAGGTCAGCGGGAAGACGGCGAGGTAGAGCACCGTGCGCCGGGCCATGCCCTCGTCGTAGCGCTCCTGCGTGATCCGGTAGAGCAGGCACAACGCGCCGGCGAAGAGGGCGCTCGAGAGCAGGCTGCCCCAGAGCGTCAACGGCCCCGGCAGGACGGCGACCGCCTTCCACGCAAGCGGGTAGAGCGGAAAGAACGCGGCCGCGTTCCCGTGGCCGAACGCGGGGTCGTAGCCGTGCTGGGCGATCCAGCCGTACCACACGCCGTCCCACTGCCCGAGCGGCCCGAAGAACGCGTGCCAGGAGATCCCCGACTTGGCAGGGATCCTGCTCGTCCAGCCGGCGGCGGCGATCAGCCCGTACACCGCAACCCGGCTCGCCGCGAAGACCGTCAACGGGTAGCGGAGCCGGGCCAGGTGGCTCGCCGGGGACGGGCGGCCGCTGTCCACCGGGGACGGTGCCTCGGTGACCGCGGCGCCGCGGCTCACTCCGGCCATCCGCGCCAGCGCCAGAAGCGGCGCACGCCGTACACGGCCGCGACCGCGTAGACGAACCCGATCAGCAGGTCGACGACGTAGTGGTTGGCGGTGTAGACGACGGCCACCGTCTGGATGACCGGGTAGGCGGCAGCCGGCACGACGACCCACCACCGGTAGCGAGTGCTCCACGCCAGCATCGCCACCCAGAGGAAGACGAGCAGCGAGTAGCCGCCGTGCAGCGACGGCACCGCCGCGTAGGGATTCCCGTCGACGAGGTGGTAGACGGGGCCGGAGTCGGTCGGGAGCGGCGAGGTCGCCGCCTGGACGCCCGCCGGGTTCGCCAGGTACGGGATCAGGCCTTTCTCGGACGCCGCCCACGGCGGCGCCGCCGGGAAGAGCCAGAACGTGAACGCCCCGGCGTACGAGAGGACGAGGAGCGTGGCGGCGAACCGGTAGAAGAGGGCGCGCCGGCGCAGCCACAGGAGGAAGGCGAGCGTCGGAGGAACGATGAAGTGGATCCGGGTCATCGCGCTCAGGAACTGGTCGTACCAGTGCAGCTGCCCGGTCCAGAGCCAGTCCTGCAGGTCGACCGACGGGACGTGCCCGAGGAAGAGCGCCTTCTCGGCGTCGAGCTGCGGCGCATAGAAGGGTTGCGGGTGCAGGTTGTGGGCGATTCCGCGACACTCCTCGTACAGCACGATCAGGACGACGAAGGGGACGAAATCGAGCATGAACCTGCGGCCCCGCCCAAGCACGACCGCGGGAGCCAGAAGCACCAGCAGGTAGCGGTCCGGCGTGAGCGAGAGCCCGAACAGGAGCACCTGCGCGCCGAGCGCGACCGCGAACGCTGCGGCGGCGAGGACGGCCGTGCCCCGGTCGATGTCCGCGCGTGGCGGGCCCCAGCGGCCGGCGTCGTCCTGGCGGGCCTGGCCGCCGTGGCCTGGCGCGCCCCCTTCCTCGGTGCGCCGCTGACTGCCGACGAGGGCGGGTACGGCGAGGTCGCCCGGCTGTGGAGCCACGGCGCGACGCTGTACCGGGACGCGTGGGTCGACCGCCCGCAGGGCCTCGAGGTCGTGTTTCGAGCGATCCTTCATGTGGACGGCGGCTCCGCGACGGCCATGCGGGCGCTGGCGGCGGTGGTGGCGGCCGGGGTGGTCGCGCTGACCATGGCGCTCACCGCCCGGCTGGCGGGGAGGATAGCCGCCGCGGGTGCGGGAGCGCTGGTCGCAACCGCCGGCGCGTCGCCGTTCATCGAGGCGTTCACGCTCTCCGGCGAGCTCCTGGCGTCGCTCGCCGCGTGCGCGTCGATGCTCGCGTTCGTGATCTACCTGCGGGACGGGCGGCTCGGGTGGCTGATCGCCGCAGGGCTCCTCACCGGGTGCGCGGTCATGCTCAAGCAGTCGGGCTTCGATGCGGGCGCCGCGGCGGCCGTGTATC
>DASQXS010000058.1:0-2348 GCA_035639615.1 Gaiellales bacterium
ATTGAGCGCGAAATCGGTGCGCCCGGCGCGTTCCGCCACGAGCTTCGCCCACTCGTCGGTGAGCCGCTCCAGCTCGCCGTAGCGGTCGAGCTGGTCACGGAAGAGGTTGCCTAGCACGATCAGGTTGGGATCGAGATCCGCCGCTACCTTCGGCAGCCAGGCCTCATCGACCTCGAACAATCCCTCCTCGCCGCGCTGCTCGAGCAGCGCAGTCGCGACGCCCCAGGTCATGTTCGAGCCGGCTCGGTTGTGCACGGGAGCCCGTCCTGCGGCCCGCATCGCGGCCGAGATCATCCCCGCCGTGGTCGTCTTGCCGTTCGTGGCACTGACGATCGTCGTACCGCGCGCGAGCCCGGCGCCGAGGCGCGAGATCGCGTCGGGCGCGAGCCGCAGGAGGAGGCGGCCGGGAAGCGTGGTGCCGCCTCCGCGACCGCTGCGGCGGCTCAGGCCCCCCGACGCCCGCGCGAGCGCGAGCTTGGGGCGGAACAGCCGGCTCATGGCGGGGGTGGCGCAATGATGCTCAGCGCCTGCGGCACCACGCGGACGGTGGCCGGGAGCTCCGCGATCGGATCGCCGTCCGCGTACACGGTGAACGGGCGATCGGCATCGATCCGAACCGCCGAAGCCCGCCACACCCTTACCTCGAGCGTCTCCAGGTGCTCGCCCTCGAAGATCTGGGACAGGCCGCGCACGAAGCGCAGCTTGCTGACGTTGCCGGTGACGCCGACGTCCAGCAGGCCATCGTCCAGCTCGGCGTTCGGGGCCGCGATCATCCCACCACCGTAGGACTTGCTGTTCGCGGCAGCGACCGTGTAGCCCGTCATGCGCTCAGTGCCATGCTCGAGCTCCAGCGTAAAGGTGGCCGGCTTCCAGGCGATGAGAGCGCGCAGAGCGGCCACGGCATAGACGAGCGAGCCTCCGAGACGCGACTGGTTTGCGATCCGGTTCGCCTCGGAGTCGAAGCCGCAGCTCGCGATCCCCAGGAAGCGTTTGCCGTTCACCTCGCCGACGTCGATCCTGCGCGTGGGGCCTGCAGCGAGCAGCTCGACCGCTCCGGAGATGTCGGTAGGAATTCCGAGCACTCGCGCCAGGTCGTTCCCCCTGCCGCCCGGGATCACGCCCATCGGCATCTCTCCGCCGGCGAGGGCGCCGCCGATCTGGCCGATCAACCCGTCGCCGCTCATCACCACCGGCACCTCCCCGGCCTCGGCGGCCCGCCGGGCCTGCTCGCAGCCGTGCTCCAGGCTGGTGGTCGTCGCCATCCGGTACTCGAGCCCGTGCGCGCGCAGTTCCCGCTCGAGCTCCGGCATCAGCCGGCGGACGCGGCCGCCGCCGGCCGACGGGTTGACGAGGACGAGGTGCCGCCGCGCGGCCATGCGTGGCGAAATCTAGACCGGCTTGCGGCCGACCCAGTACGTTCCCGCCGCCACCTGTCCGGCTTCGACGCGCTCTACCCCCTGCTTGGCAAAGGCCCAGTCGAGCACGGAGTTGGGCGTGTAGAAGGGCGTGGCCGAGCCCCAGCTCGAAGCGACGATGACGTAACCGGCCGGGCGAAGCACGCGCGCCACCTCTGCGGCGAACGGGGGCATGTTGAGATGCGTGACGAGGTCGAACGAATCCTCGTCGTACGGAAGGTCGGCGGCGTCGAGCACCCGGAAGGCGACGCGTCCCTCCGGGTCGAGCCCCACCTTCGCGTTCGCGGCGCGAATCATCTCCTCCGAGATGTCGATGCCGCGGACGCTCGCCTGCGGGAACTCCCTGGCGATGAGAAACGTCCCATCGCCTGTGCCGGCTCCGACGTCGAGCGCCCTCTCAGGGGCGGGCTTGACGTGCAGGAGCGCCGCCGCCATGGGGGCGAGGTACTCGGGCGAGCCAGCGCCGGGACGGTCGTCCCAGCCTGGCGCGGCCCGGTCGAAGAAGCGTTGCATCGGCCGCCGCAGCAGGGGCCAGGCCCACGGCGCCCGCACAACCAGGCTGTTGAGGATCCGCCCGATCAGCCGGATGCGCGCGGGCGGGGGCGTAGGACGGGCGGACGATCCCTCCATGGGAGAGAATCTAGCCGTGGCCCTTCCGCGCACGAGATACGCGAGGAGCGGGGACTTCAACACGGTGGGTTCCGAGATCGAGTTCGACGACCGGGGGGCGCACGAGCTCAAGGGCGTCCCCGGCGAGTGGCGGCACTACACCGCCAGGGCCTAGGCGGCGCAGCGCTGGCCTGTCCCGCCGATGCCCGGGTTCTCCCGCAACCGCGCCGCCGGCGTCGCGCTGCCGCTCATCGCCCTCGTGATTTGGGGGTGCGGCGGGGGCCGGAGCTCGCCTAGCCTCCCCGCCGGCTGTGAGCAAGTGGC
>DASQXS010000059.1:0-13665 GCA_035639615.1 Gaiellales bacterium
CCCGCCGACGAGCGGGCCATGGTGACCCCGCCGCGCTCGCGTCGAGAACGGTTGCTCGACCGCTTCACCCTGCTCCGCTCGTTCGCCTTCCTCGGCGTCGTCGAGGCGGCGCTCTCGCTCGCCATGCTGCCGGTGGGCGCGGCCGTCCTCTTCGGGTGGCGGCCGGGCGATCTCCTCCCCGATGCCGGCGCCCACCACGCGACCCTTTCCACGATGGTGTTCGCTGCGATCGTCGTCTGCCAGACGGTGAACGCGTACGAGTGCCGGAGCACGTCGCAGTCGCTCTTCGCGATCGGGCCGCTCCGGAACCGCCTGCTCGTGCTGGCGTCGATCGTGGAGCTCGCCATCTCGCTCGCGTTCATCTACGTCCCGCCCATCGCACGGGCGCTAGGCCAGACGCCCCTCGGGCCCGACGAGTGGGCACTCGTGCTGCTCACGCCATGGGTGTTCCTGGCCGCCGAGGAGCTGCGCAAGGCGGTTGCCCGCCGGCGGCGTGCCCGCGCGGCGGCTGCGTAGTTTCCCGCACGCGAGATCGGCGCCGATGCCGATGCGGAGGCCCCCGTGCGTGCGGAGTATGCAGCTCGGAAACGTGCGAAGGGAGCCGTCATGATCTCGAACACCGCGCAGACAGCCGCCGGCCGGCCGGCCGGCGAACGCGGCGGCGGCCGTCTCGGCGTCGATTCCGAGGTCGGCCTCCTGCGCCGGGTGATCCTTCACCGACCGGGCCGGGAGCTCGAGCGGTTGACGCCCACGAACAAGGACGAGCTCCTGTTCGACGACGTGCTCTGGGTGAAGCGGGCGCGCCAGGAGCACGACGCCTTCACCTACACGCTCCGGGAACGCGGCGTTACGGTGCTCCACCTCCAGGACCTGCTCGCGGAGGTGCTGGACGATCCGGCGGTGTCCGCCGGGCTCGTCTCGCGGTCCATCGCCCACACACGGCTCGGGACGAGGCTCGGTGGAGAGGTGTACCACTGGCTCTGGCGGCTGCCGCCGGCGGAGGTGGCGGCGCGCCTGATCGGGGGCGTCAGCTTCGCCGAGCTGCCGGTCACGAGTCCGGGCCTCGTCGCGCAGACGGCGGCGCCGGACGACTTCGTGATCCCGCCGCTTCCCAACCACCTCTTCACGCGGGACACCTCGGCGTGGATCTACTCAGGGGTGAGCCTGAACGCGATGGCCAAGCCTGCCCGGCGGCGCGAGACGCTGAACCTCGAGGCCGTCTACCGCCATCACCCGCTCTTCGCGGACGGGGCCTTCCATGTCTGGAGCGACGGGCTCGAGGTGCCTGCGATGCTCGAGGGCGGAGACATCGTCGTCATCGGAAACGGGTGCGTCCTCGTCGGGATGGGCGAGCGCACGCGGCCCGTGGCGGTGGAGCACCTCGCCGCGCGGCTCTTCGAGGCCGGGGCGGCGACGAGGGTGATCACGGTCGTCCTGCCCAAGGTGCGATCGGCCATGCACCTGGACACGGTGATGACGATGGTCGACCGCGACGCATTCACGGTGTACCCCGGCCTGCACCTCGAGCTCGACGGGTACAGCCTCCGCCCCGGCCGCGGGGCCGTCGCAGTCGACCGCGAGCCGGACCTCTTCGCCGCCATTGCCGACGCCCTTGGCGTCGGGAGGCTGCGCCTTATCCAGACCGGCGGCGACCACTTCGAGGCCGAGCGCGAGCAGTGGGACGACGGCAACAACGTGCTCGCGATCGCGCCCGGCGTCGTCGTCGCCTACGAGCGGAACGCCGACACGAACGCGCGTCTCCGCGACGAGGGCGTCGAGGTCATCACGATCGCCGGGTCGGAGCTGGGCCGCGGGCGCGGCGGCCCGCGCTGCATGTCGTGCCCGATCGAGCGCGACCCCCTGCCCGTTCCAACCGAAGGGATGTGACTCACATGGCCACGACCACCAGGGAGACGCCGCCGGCGGTGGCGCCGGCCGACCTTCTGCGTATCTCCGACCTCGACGCGCGCCGGCTCTTCGTGCTCCTCGATCTCGCGAGCGAGATGAAGGCGGCGCCGCACGGCTGGGAGACGTCGCTTCGTGGCGACACCGTGGCGATGTTCTTCGAGAAGCCTTCGACCCGCACGCGGGTGTCGTTCGCAGCAGCGTGCCAGCACCTGGGCGCGCTGCCCCTCGGCTTGCGCCCCGACGAGCTCCAGCTCGGCCGCGGCGAGCCGATCGCTGACACCGCCCGGATCCTCTCCGGCTACTCGAGTGCGATCGTCGTCAGGACGTACGCCCAGGCGATCCTGGAGGAGATGGCGGCGGTGGCCGAGGCGCCGGTGATCAACGCCCTCACCGACGACCACCATCCCTGTCAGGCCCTGGCCGACCTTATGACGCTCCGCGAGCAGTTCGGCGGGCTTCAGGGCCTCCGTGTCGCCTATCTGGGCGACGGGAACAACGTCGCCCACTCGCTGATGGAGGCGGGCGCGCTCGCCGGGATGCGCGTGACGGTGGCGACGCCGCCGGGCTACGAGCCCGATCCGGCCGTCGTCGATCGCGCCTCCGAGCTCGCCCGGCGGAACGCCGGCGCGATTGCCGTCATCCACGAACCGCTCGAGGCCGCCACGCGCGCCCACGCCGTCTACACCGACGTGTGGGTGTCGATGGGAGAGGAGGCCGAGCGCGAGCGGCGCGAGCAGGTGCTGCGCTCGTTCCAGGTCACTCCGGAGCTGATGCGCCGGGCGGACTCGAGCGCGGTCTTCCTGCACTGCCTGCCCGCCCATCGCGGCGAGGAGGTTGCGGCCGAGGTGATCGATGGGCCGCAGTCGCTCGTCTGGCGCCAGGCCGAGAACCGGCTGTGGACGGAGGAGGCGGTGCTCTACGCCTACATCAGGCGGGCGTGGGAGGTCCGGTGAGGCTGCTCGTCGTCCTCGCGCTCGGCGGGAACGCGCTGCTCGAGCGGGGCGAGCCGGCCGAGGCGGCGAGCCAGCGGGCCAACGTCCGTGAGGCGGCTGCCTCGATCGCGGAGCTTGACGCCGAGGTGCGGCTCGTCGTCACACATGGCAACGGCCCTCAGGTGGGTCTCCTCGCCCTGCAGGCCGAGGCCTACCACGAGGTGGAGCCGTATCCGCTCGACGTGCTCGGCGCGGAGTCCGAGGGCATGATCGGCTACCTGCTCGACCAGGCGCTCGTGAACGAGCTCCCTCCGGGGCGGCGGGTGGCGACGCTCCTCACGCAGACGCTGGTCGACGCGGACGATCCCGCATTCGCCGATCCGTCCAAGCCGATCGGCCCCGTGTATCCGCCCGAGGGCGGCGAACGGCTGGCGCGCGAGCGCGGCTGGCGGGTGAAGCCCGACGGTCCGTACGTCCGCCGCGTCGTGGCGTCGCCCCAGCCGGTCGAGATCGTCGAGATCGAGACCATCCGCCTTCTCCTCGACGCCGGAGTGCTTGTGGTCTGCGCGGGCGGCGGCGGCATCCCAGTCGTCGCCCGGCCGGCGCGGGGGCTCGCCGGAGTCGAGGCGGTCGTCGACAAGGATCTGGCTGCGGCGCTGCTCGCCGAGCGGCTCGGGGCGGATGCGCTGCTGATGCTGACGGACGTCGACGCGGTGCAGGTGGGGTGGGGCACGCCCTCCGCGGCGGCCCTTCGCCGCGCTTGCCCCGCGGATCTGCGCCGGATGACGTTTGCGGCCGGGTCGATGGCGCCCAAGGTCGAGGCGGCGTGCCGGTTCGTCGAGCGGACCGGCGGCCGGGCCGGGATCGGCCGGCTCGACAAGGCAGCCGCGATCCTGGCCGGACGGGCCGGGACGATGGTGTCGCTTGAGGCGGCTGCCGCGAGGCCGGAGCGGGGCTCGCGTACGCCGCTGCAAGAGATCCTGATCGGAGAGGAGATGGGGACATGAGGAGGATCGCGTTCCTGGCGGAGATTCGCCCGGGGCGGAAGGCCGACCTCGAGCGCATGCTCGCGGCCGGGCCCCCGTTCGATCTGGAAGCCTCGGGCTTCGAGCATCACCGGGTGTTCGTCGGCGACAATGACGCCGTGTTCCTGTTCGAAGGCATGAACCCGCTGAAGGCGGTGCAGGCGCTCGCGACGCAGCGAGCGCTCACCCGGCAGATCACCCAGATGATGGGGATCCTGGCCGCGCCCCGCTTCCTCGGCGAGGTGTACACCTGGGACCGCGCGGAGCCTGCGGCGGTCGAGAGCTGACCGCCAGACCGGCCTTCCACGCCGGCCTGGCGGAGCTCCTCGGCGCGCGGGTGCTCGACGCCGGCGGCCGGCGTCTGGGCCGGCTGGCCGACCTGGCCGCCGATCCGGACGACCCGCACCCCACGGTGACGGCTGTCGTCGTCAGATCGGGGCGACGACGGGCGACGGTCGCGGCCGCGGACGTCACGGCGTGGGCGACCGGCGCCCTCCGGCTCCGTCCGGGCGCCCGGGTTACCGACCGGGCGCCGTCGGGGGCCGCCCTGATCCGGCGCGACGTGCTGGACACGCAGATCGTCGACGTCGAGGGCCGGCGCATCACCCGGGTCGCCGACGTCATGCTCGCGGAGCGCGCCGGCCGTCTGCGCGTGGTCGGCGTCGATGTCGGCGCGGGCGCGGTCCTACGCCGCCTCGGCCTGCGCCGGCTGGGCGAGCGGCTCGGCGACCGCCGTCTCGACTGGACAGCCCTTCACCCGCTCCACGACCGCGCCCGCTCGCTCCTGGTCGACCCGCCGCCGCACCCGCCGCCCCACCGGCGCCCGGTCCGCTACCGCCGGCTCGGCCGGCGACTGCGTGCGCGGGCGTAGCCGGCTCCTGGCGCTCGTCGCCGTCCTCGGCCCTGGGCTGCTGGCCGGCCTTTCCGACGACGACCCGGCCGGCATCACCACCTACTCGATCCTCGGCGCCGACCACGGCTACGGGCTCCTGTGGGTGCTCCTGCTCTCGACGGTGGCGCTGATCGTCTTCCACGAACTGGGGGCGCGGATGGGGGTCGTCACCGGCCAGGGCCTCGCAGGGCTCGTCCGCCACCGCTACGGCGTCCGCGTTGCCGCCGGCGCCACCGCCGCCCTTCTGGTTGCGAATGTGGGCACGACCTGCGCAGAGTTCGCGGGGGTGGCCGCCGCGCTCGAGCTCGCCGGCGTTAGCCGATACGTCTCGGTCCCGGTCGCGGCGGCCGCAATCGCGGCTGTCGTCCTGCGGGCGAGCTTCCACCGCGTCGAACACGTCCTCCTTGCCCTGTCGGCGGTGTTCGTCACCTACGTTGGCTCGGGGATCCTGGCGCACCCCGACTGGGGCGGCGCCGCCCGCGGGCTCGTCGTGCCGCACCTCTCGCCGACCCGGTCGGCCGTGATCGCCGTCACGGCCACCGTCGGGACGACGCTCGCGCCGTGGGGGCTCGCGTTCATCCAGTCCTACGCTGTCGACAAGCGCCTGCGCGAGCCGGATCTCGCGTACGAGCGGGTCGACGTGACCGTCGGGGCGGTTCTCACCGGCGTCATCGGGCTCTTCGTCGTCGTGGCCTGCGCGGCCACGCTCCACGCCCACGGCCGGTCGATCGGCGACGCGCGCGACGCCGCCGTCGCCCTGCGCCCGCTGGCCGGGGGCCTCGCAGCAACCCTCTTCGCGGTCGGGCTCCTCGGCGCCGCCGTCCTCGCCGCAGCGATCCTGCCGCTCTCGACCGCCTATTCGGTCAGCGAGGTGCTCGGCCACGAGGCCGCCCTCGACGACTCGGCCGCCGAGGCGCCGTGGTTCTACGGCACCTACTGGCTGGTGATGACCGTCGCCGTTGCCATCGTGCTCGTCCCGGGAGCGCCTCTGATCCCGATCCTCTACGCCACCCAGGTTGTGAACGCGGTCCTGCTCCTGCCGATCCTCGTCCTCGTGTGGGGGATCGCCCGCGACGCGGACCTCATGGGCGCGCACCGAAACCGCGCCCTCGGGTCGGCCCTGGCCGGGGTCACGATCACGGCGATCGCCGCCTGCGTCGCGGCGCTCATCGCGCTCTCGCTCGCCTAGCCGGCCAACGCCGCCTCGGCGAACGTCCGCATGTCGGGCGCGACGAGGTCCGGGCTGGCCTCTGCCGGGAGCGTCGCGCCGAAGCCGGTCCGGTCGCCGCGGCGGTCGATCCACGCGGTCGTCATCCCAAGCCGCTTCGCCGGCACGTGGTCGTGAAAGAGGCTCTGCGCGACGTGCAGGATCCGTTCGCGGGGGACGTCGATCCGCTCGAACGCGAGCAGGAAGTTGCGCTCGCTCGGCTTGTAGCTCCGTGCCTGCTCCGCCGTCACGACCCAGTCGAAGTCGACGCCCAGGTGGGGCCGCGAGAGGGCGAAGAGATCGTCGTCGCAGTTCGTGACGACGCCGAGCCGGAACCGGGCCTTGAGCGCCGCCAGGGCCGCCGGCGTGTCGGCGAACGCGGGCCAGTCACGGATGGATGCCGCGAACCGCTTCGCGTCCTCGTCGGTGGGTGTGAAGCCGTGCTCCCCCGCGATGCCGCGGAGGGTCCCCGCAAGGACGTCGCGGTAGCGGAGGTACGAGCCGCTCTCGAGGGCGGCCTCGTGGCGGGCATAGGCCTCCAGCAGCTCCTCGTCGTCCGCGTCGGCGCCGTGCTCCGCGAGCACCGGCCGAAGCGCCGCCAGGATGCCGCGCTCCCAGTCGATCAGCGTGCCGTAGCAGTCGAACGTGAGCGCGTCGAACTCCTGGAACGGGATTGTCACGCGCGCATCCTCGCACGCCGCCGCTCTCAGCGAACGCACATGAACGTCTCACGCGACACTCACGCACGGGTGGTCCACTTCAGCCTGGAGCCGGCGTCCGAAAGGTCACGATCGCCGGCCCACAGCGTCGTGGCTGCTCCGGTGAGGGTCACCCCTCTCCCCTCGCCGGGGCGGCTGGGCGGCCCGCCTACGCTTTGACCACACCCGGCCGGAGCGCGGCCAGGCGCGTGGCGACGACCACATCCGCCTGGGCTGCGCTATGCGGGTGTCCGGTGACCGCGGCCAGGAACTCGTCCCGGCCCAGCGTGTAAAGAGCGCAGTCGGTGAGCGCCCGCACGGCGGCCGTCCGCGGCACGTCGCGCAGGAGGGCGATCTCTCCGAACACCTCGCCCGGCCCGAGCGCCTCCCCGGCCCGGCCGTCGACGCTGACCGCCAGCTCTCCCGAGGCGACGATGTAGACGCGGTCGCCGGGATCGCCCTGGCGGATCACCTCCGCTCCGGCGGCGCAGCCGGCCGGCTCGAGCCGCCGGGCGAGCTGCTCGAGCGTGGCCTCCGAGAGGGGCCGGAAGATCGGGTGGGCGCGGAGGAGTTGCGTGCGCTCGGCGACCGCGGGATCGGGCCGGTCGAGCGCCACGAGCGTGCGTGCGGATGCGATAACGACGACGGGGAGGAGCAGCCCGGTGACGGCGAGGGCCGGCCTCACGCCCAGGGCGCGGATCGCAAGCGGGGCCAGGATCGAGCCGATGCCGAGCGCGGTGAGGAGCACGCTCTCGAGGATCCCGAACACGCGGCCGAGCACGGCGTCATCCGCAGAGCGCTGAAGCAGCGTCACCGCGGCGACGTCGACCACCGTGTTGCCGATCCCGATGCCGGCCAGGAGCGCGAGCGCGACGGCCGTGCTCGTCGTCGCGCCAAGCAGGGCCACGCCCACGCCCCAGGCGAGGACGCCGGCGCCGAACGCCGCGGCGAGCCGCCGAGCCCCGGCCAGCCCGACCGCGGCGACGCCGCCCAGCACGCCTCCGACACCGAACGCGCAGTCGAGGTAGCCCACGCCGGCGTTGCCGAGGTGGAGAACGTCAATGGCGAGGACGACCGCGAAGACGGTGAGCGCGCCGGCCACCATCGCCTGGGCGGCGTACGTGAGCGTCACCGCGATCAGGGCGGGCGCGGCAGCGAGCGCGCGCACGCCGGCCAGCATGCCGCCCGGGGCCTCACCGCCGCCCGTGGGCTCGCCGTCGCCCGCCGGCGTCTCGGCGATCGTCCAGACGAGGCGGCTCGACCAGAGGCACGCCGCGAGGCAGACGACGAAGACGCCGGTGGCCCCGCTCGCGGCGAGCACGATCCCGCCGATCCCGGGCCCGAGGAAGATGCTCGCGCTCTCGATCGTGCCCGCGACCGCGTTCGAGGCGGTGAGCTCCTCGGGAGTCGCGGCGAGGGCGGGCGTGAGCGCCGCCTGCGCCGGCCGAAACGGCGTTGCGACGACCGAGATCGCGACGGCCAGCCCGTAGACGGCGATGGTCGGGGCGCCGGCCGTCGTGAGGAGGGCGATCGCGGCGAACAACGCGGCCCGTACCAGGTCGCTCGCCGCCATCACCACCCGCCGCGAATACCGATCGGCGAGCGTGGCCAGCGGTGCCGATGCCGCCGCGGCCGCGATCATGCGCGCGAGCGTGATGAGCCCGACCGCGGCGGCGCCGCCGGAGCGGAAGGCGACCACCGCCAGGGCGACGAGGTATGCGCACGTTCCGATCATCGATGCCGCCCAAGCGAGCTGGAGGCGGCGGAGGCGGGGATTCGCGAACACCACCGCGATCGGGCGCAGGTACGGGCTCATGCGGCGATCATCCCAAGACGCCGCGGATGTGGGAAGATCGGAGCGGTGTTCAACGTCTGGTGAGCATCCCAATCCCTACGAGGAGGAGCTCCTATGGGACCGGACGAGAAGGATCGCGCGAAGCGGTCCGAAGAGGATCGTGCGAAGCGGTCCGAAGAGCCTGATGTCGAGGCGCACCGCATGAAGGCGCGCGACGACGAGGCGACCGAGCCGGAGGACAAGGCGTCGGACGACACGCCCGACGTCGAGGCCCATTACGGCAAGGCGAGGTAGGGCGGCGCGGCCCGGTGCGGCGCGCGCCGCACCGGGCCGGTCCGGTCGCTAACGGCGCCGGGCGACGATCCGCTCCAGGGCGTGCAGAAGCTCGAGGGCCGCTGCCCGGTCGTCCGCGCCGGCCCCGTCGAGGGCGGCCGAGATCCGGACGAGCACGGCCGCGTCGCCGGACCCGTCGTCGAGCAGCGCCCGCGCCGTGCGCGACCGCCCGAGCAGGTCGAGCGCGATCGCGGCCTGGGTGGCGAACATGCCGAGCAGGTCGGCCTCCTCGACCGTGAACCGCTCGCCCGACGGCCGGTCGAGCACCTCGAGGACGCCGAGCGTCTGCTCGCCCGAGAGCAGCGGCACCGCCATGATGGCGCGGGGGACGTACCCGGTCGACCGGGCCGCGTCGGCGGCGAATCGGGGATCGGCCGAGACGTCGTCGAGGACGAGGGGCTGCCCGGTCACCAGCACCCACCCGGCGATGCCGGTGCTCGTGGGGAAGCGGCGTCCGACGAGCGACTTCTCGCCCTCGCCGCTCACTGCCTCGAAGACGAGCTCGTCGGCGGCGGCGTCGAGCAGGAACACCGACGCGGCGCGGGCGCGGAAGATGGCCCGGGCGACGTCGACGATCGAGCGAAGCAGCCGCCGGTGAAGGTCGTCGTCCGGCAGGAGGCCGGCCGCGGTCGCAGCCCTGTCGGCGCTCACGCGCCCGGCTCCGCGTTCGTCGCCGTCAGCCCGAGCAGCGTCTTCACCTCGAACGGCGTCAGCTCGGGATGCTTGGACCGGATCAGCGCGCAGATCCCCGAGACGTGCGGCGTCGCGAAGCTGTTGCCGCTGGCCCGCAACGTCGAGCCGTTCGCCCACGCCACCTCGACGTCGACGCCGCGCGCGTAGAACTCCACGGGCGGGGCCGGGTTCCGCAGGTACACGAGGGGGTCGTCCAGGTCGTGGCTCGCCACGGAGACGACCGACGCGAACCGCCACGGGTAGCTCCGCACCGGCATGTTGTGCGCCGACGCGACGATGAGGCTGCGCCTGAAATAGGCGGCGTCCGCCAGCAGATGCAGGTCGCCGACGAACTGCTCCTTCGTCGTGGAGAGGCTCATGTTGATGACGTCGAAGCCCTGCTCCACCGCCCACCGCAGCCCCTCGATCAGCGCCGGGCCGCTGCCGACGAAGCCCTCTCCGAGGACGCGCACGCTTGTGAGCTCACATTCCGGCGCGAGCGACCGGATGATGCCGGCGCAGGCCGTCCCGTGGCCGCAGACGTCGCCGGCGGAGTCCTCCTCGACGAGCGTCCGGTCGCCCTCGACCCGGACCGAGACGGCGCTGCGGACGCCGCCGACGAGGGGGTGGCCGGCATCGACGCCGCTGTCGACGACGCAGACCGTCGCGCCCGCGCCGGTCGCGCCGCCGAACGCCCACTCGCGGTCGACCCGGGCCGGCCAGCGCCGCGCACCGGGGAGGCGGCGCGCCTCCTCGCCGGCGACGGCATACGCCGGCAGGTAGTCCGGCTCCTCGTGCGCGTGCAGCGTGGCGGCCATGGAGGCGATCCTACCCGGAGACTCGAACAGGGCTCACAGGATATTCACAGGATCTCGCCGTACGGTTGGAGCGACAGGCAGGAAGGAGATGCAATGGAGGCAGCGCGCGCCCGCGTGCTCGTGGTGGACGACGAGGATTCGATCACGCAGCTCGTGTCGACGGTGCTGCGCTACGAGGGGTTCGAGGTCGTGACCGCGCCCGACGGCCGCGCCGCCGTCAAGGCCGCGCAGACGTTCCGGCCCGACATCGTCGTCCTCGACGTCATGCTCCCGGATCTCGACGGCTTCGAGGTCTACCGCCGCCTCGGGAACGGCTCGTCGCACGTCCCGGTGCTCTTCCTGACCGCGCGCGACGGCACCGAGGACCGCGTGCGCGGCCTCACCCTCGGTGCCGACGACTACGTCGGGAAGCCGTTCAGCCTGGAGGAGCTGGTGGCCCGCGTCCGCGCCGTCCTGCGGCGAACCCGCGGCGGCGACGGCGAGCCGGCGGTGCTGCGGATCGCCGATCTCGAGCTGGACGAGGACACCCGCGAGGTGCGCCGCGGCGACCGACTGATCGACCTGACGCCGACGGAGTTCAACCTCCTGCACTACCTACTCGTGAACGCCGGCCGGGCGCTCTCCAAGGCGCAGATCCTGGATCACGTGTGGCGCTACGACTTCGGTGGCGACTCGGGCGTCGTCGAGACGTACATCAGCTACCTGCGCAAGAAGATCGACGCCGGCGAGGCGACGCCGCTCATCCACACGGTGCGCGGATTCGGCTACTCCGTGCGCCTGCCCCGGCGGTAGCGATGTCGCTGCGTGTCCGGCTGACGGCGGTTGCGGTCATCCTCGTTGGCCTCGGGCTGCTCGTGGCGGGGGTGGCGACGCGACACGAGCTGCAGGGGTTTCTCATCGATCGGCTCGATCAAGAGCTCATCTCCGCCCGTGGCCCGGTATACGGGGTGCTGCGGGCCCCCCCGGGGGCGGACGGAAACGTCGGTCTGATCTGCGGGAGCGTCCCGTCGGACTCCTGGGTCGTCCTGATCAGTCCGGCGGGGCGTGTAGCCGGCGTGCACACATCCAGGTGCACGCTCTCGAGCTCGGTGCCCGGATTCCTCACCCATGCGCCTAGCGGCACGTCGAGCGCCGGCGGGTATCGGCTTTGGGTTGGCAACGCCGATCCCGACGGGGCAATCCCGGCGAAGCTCGTCATCGCAGCTCCGCTGTCGGACGTGAACAGCACGCTCAACCGCCTGACGATCCTCGAGCTCGTGGTGGGCGCGATCGTACTCGCCGTGGTGGCGGCTCTCGCGCTCTACGTCGTCCGCCGCGAGCTTCGCCCGCTCATGCGCATTGAAGAGACCGCCGGCACCATCGCCGCAGGCGACCTGACGCGCCGGATCGACGACGCCGATCCGCGTACCGAGGTGGGACGGCTCGGGCAGGCGCTGAACGCGATGCTGGCCCAGATCGAGCAGGCGTTCAACGAGCGGCGGGCGTCGGAGAGCCGGCTGCGCCGCTTCGTCGCCGACGCCTCGCACGAGCTCAAGACGCCGCTCACGTCCGTGCGCGGGTATGCGGAGCTCTTCCGCCGCGGCGCCGCCGAGCGGCCGGAGGACCTCGCCACCGCGATGCAGCGGATCGAGTCGGAGTCGGCGCGGATGAGCGTGCTCGTGGACGACCTCCTCCTGCTGGCGCAGCTCGATCAGGGCCGCCCGCTCGACCGGGAGCCGGTCGACCTCGTCCCACTCGTCACCGAGCTGGTCGAGGACAGCCGTGCCATCCATCCGCAATGGCCGGTGGACCTGGTCTCGAACGGCCCGGTGACCGTCGAGGGCGACGACGCCCGCCTCCACCAGGCGGTCGGCAACCTGATCTCGAACGCGCGCTTCCACTGTCCTCCGGGCACCCCGATCACCGTGCGGGTGCGGGCCGAGGACGGGGCCGCGGTCGTCGAGGTGGCGGACCGCGGCCCCGGCATCGCCCCCGACGACGCCGCGCGCGTCTTCGAGCGCTTCTTCCGCGCCGACCCCTCGCGGACGCGGGCGAGCGGCGGCACCGGGCTGGGCCTCTCGATCGTGGCCTCGATCGCCGAGGCGCACGGCGGCCGCGCCGAGGTCGACTCCACACCCGGCGAGGGCTCGACCTTCCGGATCGTCATCCCCGCCGCCTGAGTACCCTCCGCGGATGCGCGCCCGGGCCGTCGTCTTCGACTTCAACGGCACGCTCTCAGATGACGAGCCGATCCTCTACGGCGTCTATGCCGGCCTCTTCGCCGCGCACGGGCGGCCGCTCACCCGGACCCAGTACCTGGCGACGCTCGCGGGGCTCTCGGAGCACGAGATCGTCCACGCCTGGCTGGGAGAGCGGGACGACCTCGAGGAGATCGTGCGCGAGCGGATTCGCCGCTACCGGGAGGCGGTGACCGACGGAGCGACGGTCGGCACGGCGATGCGGGCGGCCGTCACGTACGCCGCGGCGCGCGTGCCCGTGGCGATCGTCTCGGGAGCGACGCGATCCGAGATCGAGCCGGTGCTGGCCGAGGCCGGCCTGGCCGGCGCCTTCCACGCGATCGTCGACGGCGAGGACGTGGCGTACGGCAAGCCGCATCCCGAGGGCTACCAGATCGCCCTCGCCAAGCTCCGCGGCGTCGTCCCGGATCTCGAGCCTGCAGAGGTGACGGCCTTCGAGGACACCGAGGCCGGCGTTCTCTCCGCCAAGGCCGCCGGCCTGCGCTGCATCGCTCTCGCGCGGACGCTGCCGCCCGACCGCCTCGCCGCCGCCGACGAGATCGTGGACGCGATCGACGAGCCCCTCCTCCGCCGCGCAATTGCGGGGCCAGGCACGCAATTGCGGGGCCAGGCCTCGCCGCGCGCCTGACCTACATCGCGATCCGCCGCCCGGCCCGTTCAGGGCGGGGCAGCCCAGCGTGGGCGCGGGCGATGCGGCCTACCCGCTCGAGCACGTCTGCCCGGGCCGGCCCGGTGCGGCCGGAGTCGGCGCACACGTGCAGGAGCATCTGCTCGGCCGCGGCGACCAGGTCGCCGTCTCCGGAGCGGTGGAGGGCGTGGAAGACGTGGAGCCGCTTCTCGTCCGACCCGAGCACCTGCGTCGCCACGTCGAGCCGGTCGCCGGCGCGAAGCTCGCGCAGGTGGGAGAGGTGCGTCTCGGCCGTGAAGTAGCTGCCGGCGGCCATCAGGTAGGCCGCGTCGATCCCGATGTAGCGAAGGAGCGCATCCGACGCGTCGCCGAACACCTGCAGGTAGCGGCTCTCGTGGGCGTGGCCGTTGTAGTCCACCCACTCCGGCGGCACCGTGGCCGCGTGGAGGCGGAGCGGCTCCGACAGGTCGTCGCCGGCGGTCATGACGCGCGTGGCCCCGGCGTCGAAGAGGACGCGCTC
>DASQXS010000060.1:0-5586 GCA_035639615.1 Gaiellales bacterium
TCCTGCGTGACGGCGGCGCCGCCCGCGCCGAGCGGGTCAAGCTGGCGGCCTTCCAGTGCCCCGCCTGCGGCCGCTGCGCCGGGCCGGTCGTCGAGAACCCGGCGCTCCGGCCGTGCCCCGAGTGCCTCGTCGACTTGCGAACGCTCGAGCGGCGCCCAGGCGAGGCGATGCGGGTCAGAAGCGCCATCGAGGCCCGCTCCCAGGCCGGCGTGGTGGAGGCGCGCGGCCTCGGGGACCAGCGCCTCGAGCAGCGGGCGCAGGCGCGCCGGCGGTGGGCGCGGCGCCTGCGCCAGGCCGGCCCCGACGACCTGCACGCGGCGCTCGTCGCGGCCTTCACGCGCGCGTTCGAGCGCTGGACGGCGGCCGCCTGAGCCGGGCTACGGAGCGCCGCCCTTGCTGCGCGGGTCCGGCAGGGCGGGGGCGATCACCCAGACGATGCGGGCATCGGTCTCGGACGAGGTGTTCCGCCACGTGTGCGGCACGGTGGCGCCGAAGGTGACGGCGTCGCCGCGCCCGAGTGCGAAGACGTCGCCGTCGACCTCGAGCTCGATCTCGCCCTCGAGCACGTAGCAGACCTCGCACTCGCTGGGCATGGTGTAGAGCTCGGCACCGCCGGAGCCGCCCGGCGGGGCGAGGGTCTCGAGCACCGTCACGTGCGGCTCGTGGGAGGGGGTGATCAACGTGTCCACGACCGCGGCGCCCGGGAAGATCGCCGTGGGCCGGTCGGTGGCCCGGACGAGCGTGACGCTGGGGGCCGCGAAGAGCCGCTCCATCGGCAGCGAGATCGCCTCGCAGACGGCGACGAGCGACGCCACCGAGGGGCTCGTCATGTCGCGCTCGATCCGGGAGAGGAAGCCCTTGCTGAGCCCGGTGCGGTCGGAGACGTCGCCGAGCGAGAGCTGGCGCTGCTCGCGGGCGTGCCGGAGCCGCGCGCCCAGGCGCGGGCCGGGGACATTGGTCGAGCTCACCCGGCGAATGTACCGGGTCATTGACTTCCACGCAACGAACGTTTATGAATGTGCAATTCCAGGTCGAGGCCGAGGAGGCGTCATGGCGAGCGAGGCAGCGGCAGCACCAGGGGCGTTCGAGCGCAAGGCCACCGGCCTGGTGAGGGAGGCCGGCTGGTGGGACGTGCTCGTCTACAACGTCAACTTCATCTCGATCGGGCTCATGGCGGCGTTCCTCTTCAACACCACCATCCCGTTCTACCCCGGGGTGAACGTGTACCTGAACGAGCTGGTCGCCTTCGTCCTCATCATCCCGCTGTCGCTCGTCTTCGCCATGTTCGCGGCGGCCATGCCGCGCTCCGGAGGCGACTACGTCTACGTCTCGCGGACGCTTCACCCGGCGCTCGGGATGATGTCGTCGTTCAACAACACCGTCTGGTGGTTCATCTACGGCGGCGTCCCGTCGGCCTTCTTCGCCCGCTACGGCCTGGGGCCGTTCCTGCGCACGGTCGGCGAGATGTCCGGCTCGGGCACGCTGACCGACTGGGGGAACACGCTGGTCGGGGACACGGGGACGGTGATCGCCGGAACGATCCTGATCGTCGCCCTCTGCGCCGTCTTCTCCCAGAGCCTGCGGCTCTACTTCCGCATCCAGAACGTGCTCTTCCTGGCGGCGATGGCGAGCATCGTGCTCTCGATCATCGTCTTCCTGGTCGAGGGCCGTGGCGACGTCATCGACGCCATCAACTCGACGTTCGGCGCGGGCAGCGTCAAGGGCGCGCTCAAGGCCGGCTCGCCGCAGGGCTCGCTCGACCTGCGAAACACGATCCTGCCCATGACCTGGCTCTACCTCGAGCTGGTGTTCAACCAGTCCTCGGCCTACATCGGCGGCGAGGTGCGGCGGGCCTCGCGGGTGCAGCTCTGGTCGATGCCGGTCGCCGCCGTCGTCGCCACGGCGATCCTGATGCTGCTGACGTGGGCGGCGCTGCACTCGATCGGCTTCACGCTCTGGAGCGGGCTCGGGAACGACTTCGGGGCGAGCCTCGGGCTCTCGTCGACGCCGGTCTACAGCGAGATCGCGGCGGTCGCGAGCGGCTCGACCATCCTCGGGATCATCATCCTGGGAGGGTTCGTGTTCTGGAGCTACACGTGGCTGCCCGGGCAGATCCTGAACGCGTCCCGCAACCTCGTCGCCTACGCGGTCGACGGCGTCATGCCGCGCCAGCTCGCCTACGTGAGCGACCGTACGCACGCGCCGCTCGTGGCGATGTGGCTCGTCGGGGCCGGGTCGATCGTGTTCCTCTTCCTGTACGTCTACACCCACATCTTCGCCACGCTCACCGGGATCTTCGGGTTCATCCTCGGCTTCTGCCTGGTGTCGACCGCCGCCATCCTCTTCCCGTACCGGCTGCCGGACGTGTTCGAGTCCTCGCCGGTGCGGTGGCGGGTCGGCGGCGTCCCGGTGATGAGCATCGTCGGCGCGCTCTCGCTCGTCGCATGCATCGCGGCGCTCGTGATCTTCTGGAAGGACCCCTATGCCGGCCTTCGCAACCTGAACGACGGCAGCCGCTACTGGTGGGGCGTGATCTACAACGTCGCGATCTTCGTGTCCGGATTCGTGATCTACTTCGTCGCGAGGACGATCAACCGCAGCCGCGGCGTGGACATCGACAAACGGTTTCGCGAGATCCCCGTCGAATGATGCAAGCGCTGAGACGTCTCCGACCCGGAAGGGAGAGCTCCATGCATCCGACCACCGCCCGCATGAACCGGCGCGAGCTCCTCGGCGCCGGCGCCCTCGCGCTCGCCGCGGCCTGCGGCGGCTCGACCGGCGGCGGCAACGCGGGGCCGGCGTCGTCGGAGAATCTCTCGGGCAAGCAGATCGAGGGTAGCCTGCAGTTCTTCAACTGGGCCCAGTACGTGAACCCGGTGAACGTCAAGGCCTACGAGAACAAGTTCGGCGTGAACTTCCACGAGTCGGACTTCTCGTCGAACGAGGAGCTCCTCACGAAGCTCCAGACCAGCAAGGGCCAGAAGACCTACGACATCATCGTGCCCGACGCCGATCACGTCCGGATCGAGAAGGATCTCGGCCTCCTGATGCCGCTCGACCACAGCCTGATCCCGAACCTGAAGAACCTGGCGCCGCACTGGCGCGAGCTCGAGTATGACAAGGGCAACGTCTACTCGGTCATGAAGGACACGGGCATCACCGGCTTCACGCTCCGCACCGACCGGGTGAAGGCCGACCTCCGCACCTGGAAGGACTTCTTCGACTTCCTGCCGCACGCCGGCGACCTGAACGTGAACTTCATCGAGAGCCCCTCCGAGGTGGTGGGCGTGGCGCTGAACAGCCTCGGCTACTCGATGAACACCGACGACGAGGGCGAGCTGAACCAGGCCCGCGACCTCCTGCTCAAGGTGAAGCCGTACGTCGACACGGTGAACGAGGTCTACATCAACGACTTCCAGGCGGGGAAGATCGACCTCGGCATCACCTACTCGGGCGACGGCCTTCGCATCCAGACGGCCCGCAAGCCGCAGGGCGACATCAAGGTGGTGGCGCCGGAGGGGAGGTCGGAGATCTGGATCGACAACTGGGCGATCTCGGCGGACGCTCCCGACCCGGTGGCGGCGCACGCCTGGATCAACTTCATCCTCCAGCCCGAGGTGAACGCGAAGGAGATGGAGTACAACGCCTACGAGGTGGGCACGCCGGCGTCGTATCCGATCGTCGGCGCGCTGGCCCAGAACCCGCTCGTCGTCTTCCCCGACCGGATCCTGAACGACTACGAGATCCTGTTCACGACCCCCGAGCGGGAGAACACACGCCAGCAGATCTGGAACGCGTTCAAGGCCGCCTGATGAGGCGTGCGCGGCTCATGCCCGCGGCTGCGGCCGCGGCGGCGCTCGCCCTCGCGGGTGCCGCGGTGGCCGGGGCCGCCCCCGCCCCCGAGCCGCACACCGGCGTGACGGTCGTCCTCGATCCCGGGCACGACAAGTACCCGAACCTCGGCTACGAGCGGATCGGGCCGGGCTCGGACGTGTACAAGATCAAGGACGGCGGGGGCACGCATGGAGTCGTCACCGGCCAGTCCGAGGCATCGGTAAACCTGCGCATCGCCCTCCGGCTGCGGACGCTCCTTCGCCGGAAGGGGGTGCACGTGGTGATGACCCGGACGACCACCTGCTGCGTCAGCATGGGCAACCGCCATCGCGCCCGCATCGCCAACCGCGCCCACGCCGCGCTCTTCCTGCGCATCCACGCCGACGGCTCGACGAACCACGCGGTCGCCGGCACGTCGACGCTCTACCCGGCGTGGCACCGGGGGTGGACCGACGACATCTACCGGCGCAGCCACCGGGCGGCCCGCATCGTCCAGCGTGGCCTCGTCGAGTGGCTCGGCTGGCCGAACCGCGGCCTCGTTGCCCGGTCGGACATCACGGGCTTCAACTGGGCGAACGTGCCGGCCGTCCTGACCGAAGTCGGCTTCTTGACGAACCCCGCGGAGGACAGGGCCCTGGCGACCCGCGCGACCGTCCGGCGCGCGGCGCACGGCCTCCGCAACGGGGTGCTCGCCTACCTGCACGCGCGCGGCCTGCGCTAAAATACGGCTCCAAGCCGGTTGTGACAGGAGGCACGATGCGCGTCGCCGAGATCATGCAGACGGACCTCGTCACGAGCGCGCCGGATGCGGCGGTCGTCGACGTTGCCCGGCTCCTGACCAAACGGCGGGTGGGCGCGTGCCTCATCATGGAGCATGGCGAGCTCGTCGGCATCTTCACCGAGCGCGACCTGGTGCGCCTGGTCGCGTCAGGGGACGACGTGCGGCGGGAACCGGTCTCGACCGCGATGACGACCGACGTCACGGTCGCGCCGCCCGACGCGGACCTGGTATGGGCCGGCGAGACCATGCGCCGGCTCGGCGTGCGCCACCTCCCCGTCGGGGAGGGGACGTACGTCGCCGGGATCGTCTCGATCCGAGATCTCTATGCCGCCGCCGAGGCCGTGCTGCGACTCGACCCGCGCGGCGCCGAGACGGCCCGCGGCGTCCTGGCCGCCGCCGGCCGCTGACCGAAAGGAGCGATGGACGTGCAAGGACGGGATGACGGATATGCGATCAGGATGGGCCTTCTCGCCGTGGTGGCGTTCATGTCGTGGCCGGTGTGGCTGGCCGTCGTCTCAGGCCAGCGCGAGTTCACCACGGCGGTCGCCGCCTCGGCGCTCGTACCGCTGACCCTGACGCTGATGGTGCCGGCGTTCGCGCTCCACGCCGGAGAGCGCCTGCATCGGCGGGTGCGCTCGATCGAGCACCGCCTCCACATCGACACGTTCCTGCACGACCACCTGCACCCGCACGGCTGAGCGACGGTCTGTTCAGGCCGGCGTCGCGTGGCGGGCACGAAACGCCCGCACCTTCTCGCGGCTGCCGCAGACGGCCATGCTGCACCAGTGCCCGGAGCGGTTCTTGGAGAGGTCGTAGAACGCCCACCGGCACGCGTCGCTGCGGCACGCCTTGAGCCGTGCCCAGGTGCCGTCGGCCATCGCCGCATAGACGCCGGCGAGGATCGTCCCCAGGGCGGCGCCGGCCGGATCGGCCGCGACCGGCTGGAGGACGGCGCGGCCGCCGGCGGCGAC